>JASJDA010000224.1 GCA_030065755.1 Prochloraceae cyanobacterium
CAGTTTTACTTGACACTATGCTTGATGGATATTCTACAGTAATATACTTCGATATTTTTTCTAATTTATGAGCAGAATTGCTCACTGATAGGCCATTTTTCTAACTCCAGAAAAAATGAGCGAACCGTGAGAACAGAATTTTTACCCTACGGAAAATATTATTTATATTAAGGAAGTCCTCATAAAACCGATAACTTATTAACTTCGCAGATAACTTAACGATAAGGACTTCCTTAATATAAATATATTCGTTTCCCAACTAACCCTTCAAAAACTCTGTGCGACTTACTCCGACAAGGATGACAAACTTCAATCGGTGTAGAATCAATAAAACTAATACCAGTAATTTCACCTTTACGAGTGTGTAAAAAACAGCATAAAAGCATCATTGACCAAGGCATTAATTCCACAAAACGATTGTAACTAACTAGCTGAGGAAAAGCAGATTTCCAGTGAGGTAATACTTGTAAAGTATAAAATTCCTTAAAGGTTCGATAACCAGATGCGTGAAAAGCAATTACTATTGTCATTACTTCGCTTAGGCTAAGACGAGAATGACATAATTTTTCACCAACAAACGATGTTAATTTGGGCAGGGATTGAGAATACTTTTGAAAAGCTTTATAAAAATCATCTACATCGCAAAAAACTTTGGTAATGTCGCTTGCGAGAATTTATATTCATAGCTAAAAATCCCAGATAATTCCTCATAAAAATCGGCGAGCCTTGGAGTATTATCTTCTCGATCGCCTTGATGATGCACCCACTGGGATCCGCAAAGCGGTGCGAACTTCTATATTTTTTCGCTATGACTAAACCGTTTAGTCAGTAAGAGGGAGGCTATAGCGATACGCAGGCGCATCGCTATAGCCCCGACTACCCTGATTTCAGTCTTTCTAGCTTCGTCGAACTCACGTTACTATAGAAGGTTTCCCTATAAAAATAGAATTATTGTAACCCAGATGCGAAAAAACTCACGGGCCGAAAAGCTATAACTGGGGAAGACTGTCCCTATTGCAAATATTTCTCTCGGGCTAACCTCCCATGAACGAGAATTCTTTGATTTAATTGTCAAGCTAAATGGACATAACTGTCTGCCAACCTTCACGATCGCACCTCTCCATAAAGGTTTCTACGCCTGCTAAATTGTTAAATCTTCCTTAAGATTGTCAGTGGAGAACGCACCGCGTAGCGGATCCCGAAGGGATCGCCTCAAAACAGGAAACGAGCGCTCTCTTTTCAATAGAATTATGACATTTAATATATGGCATGATGGCGAAGGGACAGGGTGGGAAAAAAGATGTGTAGCGTATATAAATGAAATCCCTATAAAAATAATCCAGGTGTAAATTTCTCGGCAAAAGTCAGGATTTGAACAGCGCCCTTTTTTCCTAAAGTCCAGCTAATCGAAAACCAAGATGAGAGGCTCCAGTATCTGGTGACTGAGCTTCACGAGCGCTCGGTCGGTAGCGGCTGCAATAATTCGGAGCGCACAAATAAGACCCCCCTTTAATAACATGCTTGGCTATGCCTGGTTCGCGTGGATCATAACTTTGGCTTTTACCTGGGCCTGTAGGATTGAAGCTGTGAGATTTATCTTGATGACCGATTTGATACCAATCGAGTGTCCACTCCCAGACATTACCCGTCATGTCATACAAGCCATATCCATTCGAGGCATAGGACCCCACTGGTGCTAAACCGATATAGCCATCTTCCAGGGTGTTATGGAAGGGGAAAAATCCTTGCCAGGTGTTGGCCAGCTTGGGAGAGTACTGGTCACCCCAGCTATAAGTTGCACCTTTAAGACCACCACGGGCAGCAAACTCCCACTGAGCCTCAGTTGGTAGTGATTTCCCAGCCCATTCTGCATAAGCTACAGCATCATCAAAAGCAATGTGGCACACGGGATAGTTCTCTTTTCCTTCAATAGTGCTACCTAGTCCAGAAGGATGTTGCCAGTTGGCTCCCGGCACCCACTTCCACCAGCTCAACAAGGGGACGAAATTTGGGTTTTGATCTGGCATGGCAAAAACTAGTGAGCCAGGTGAGCGCTCGGCTTCTGAGAGGTTGGGAAACTCTTTAGCAGGGAGGGGACGCTCGGCAATGGTGACATAGCCTGTCTCTTTGACGAATTGGGCAAACTGGGCATTGGTGACCTCATAGCGATCAATACAAAAAGCATCAACTGTCACATCTGTTGCGGAGTGTTCCTCCAGGTAATAGTCATCAGATCCCATGCCAAAGGTTCCCCCTTCAATCCAAACCATTCCTTCTGGGCAAGGGTTTTCAATGCCGCTCTGGGCACTCTTCTCAGCAAGCAAAGTTGTCGCAGAGGCGTAAGCCTCTGAATTACTTGGCAGAAATAGCATAGTCAGCAAGGCGATCGCCAAAGTGATCCAAAACATATTCCTCCTATTATTGTTCACCGAACATCGGGATTGGGAAGGGGAAAGCTGGATACCCCTATCATTCATGCATGGGTCCGAAAGCCTTCCCCTTACATAATAAGCCTCTGATCGACTCAGAGGCTCATTAAAGCTAAGCAATAACTCTATCTAAACTTAAGCTAACGAGTACTAGCTTCTCGCTCGTTCTTGACAGTGTCGCTTATTCTCTCTAGCAGGGTATCGGTTGCGTTTTCGTTCTGGCTAGCTTCTAGCACGTCCTCGACAGTGTCGCTGATTCTCTCTAGCAGGGTATCAGTCGCATTTTCCTCGAGCGCTTCCCCTACGTTAGTGATGAAAGTATCGAACTTGGTAATAGGACACACATCGAACAGAGGAGCGTCACTAGCACTACCTCTAATTGGGTAATGCAGCAAAACTTTGCAATATCTAGCAAATTCATCGGTTAAGGCTGGGGTCATCCAAAGATGTCGAAGCATGATGTTCCGTTTTTCGCCTGGGTCCGTGTAAAGGTTGAAGATCCTCATATAGGAATATTTAGAAGTGACCCCACTAAAGCCACCGACATTTCCCATATCCAGACCGGTGTGCAACTCGGTGCCAACTACATAGCCTTTAAATTCATCCATGCGAACAGCAGAGAAGTTTTCCTTCAACCAGTAAATCACACTTCTCCGGTTGGAGGGGCGACTGTCATAGGGTTGGAACGGAGGTTCGTCAGCTAGCAGGAACGAAGTTTGATCCACACCATCAATGTAAATCTTATTTACAGCTTTTTTAACTTTCCTATTGTGATCGTTCAACATCGAGGATAGCTCACTTGAGTTTACTCCAGCTAACCTCAAAATAGTTGGCAATAGATCTGCTTGATCGAAGAAGCCGTTTGACTTACCAGGCTCAATCATTCCCTTCCAGTATGCAAAGCTGGGAACCCGGACTCCGCCTTCCCAAGTAGACCCTTTAAACCCTTTGAAAGGGCCTGCATTGCCACTGTCTGGCCAGATTTCTGCTTCTGGACCATTGTCAGAGGTAAAGAAGATGAATGTATCCTTTAACTGATCTGTTTCCTCAAGGGCCTTGTATATTTCACCGAAGTCATGGTCCATTTGGATCAGACAATCGGTAAAGGGAACTTTGGCAGGAGACTGACCTAGATATTTTTCACTGGGGTAATTGTCGAAGTGACAGCCTCGAGTGCCGTGATAAAGAAAAAAGGGTTGTTTATCCACACCATTATGTTCTTTATTATGCCTTTTCATGTCATGGATAAATTTCACCGAATACTCGGTTAGCTTTTTGTCAACTGTTTTGACAGTATTGAGGTCAATGACTTCCCCAGGAAAAGCTCTACACGCTTCAGTGTCTCCGACACGTTCATCTTCTGGAAGAAGGTCTGCAACTTTACAGATTAGCTTCTTGTTGAAGTCCAGATTTTCCATGTATTCGGTGCGCTGCGGACTGCTTTTAACTTCGGGATTGTAGTACCAATCGCGCCACTCCGTATATTCATCAGAAACACCCAGAAACCCGAAGAACTCATCATAACCATTGTGTTGCGGTTGAGCTTTTCTTGATTCACCCAAGTGCCACTTGCCTACAGCCCTGGTAATGTAACCCTGATTTTTCAGCAGTGAAGGCAACGTGTAGTCACGATGTGGAAGACTTCCTTTGGAGTCATACATGGGTGGGCGGTAAATCCCGTGGTGAACTGGCAACTGCCCTGTATTGATCGTTGCTCGACTTGGGGAACAGCTCGGTTGAGAGTAGGTGGAGGTCAGTACCAGCCCCTCGCTGGCGATGCGATCGATATTGGGAGTCGGCGCTCCTCTGGCAATGCCGCCACCATTGAATCCCAGGTCCCCCCAGCCCACATCGTCTAGCAGGAAGATGAGGATATTGGGCTTTTTGCCGAAATTGTTCAGTTTCGTTTGAGATTTATAGTCCTGGTCACGGTGGAACACGAACGGTTCCATGTTGTAGGGATCTCTAAACTTAGGGTCAGGGGATTTACAAATGAGGTACCCAGCATTATCGTTCTTGGGAAGATTTACGTCGTAGTCAGGACATTTAATGTCTTTGATTGAAGGTTTGAGTGGGGGTGAAGGCTGGTTCGAGTCTATAGGTCCCTGTGCGAGGGCGGGGGCGATCGCAAACAAAAAGGCCAATACCATACTCAGCAAAATACTAAGAATCGGTTTGTAATTAAATTTCATGTTTAAACTTCCCTTAACAGAGGAAAAGGTTAAGAAAACTTCTGATAGACCAATGGCTCTACGGTGCTTGGATTATCCCATTCACCCCTGAGCGTGAACACTAGAACTGGTAATTTTACGAACAGATTCAAAAAGATAGATGCCACTTGCTCGTTTTTTGACTTTGGACAAAATTAACTAGAAAATTTATAATTACCTCTTTTCTTTATCTGCAAGAGTCATACGAATTCTCAAAAGTAACTGGAGACTTAATAAAGAGGGTAAAATTCAAAAGCCATAATTTAAAAGTAAAAAATAGCAAGGGTTTTGGCAATTATTTTTAATAACAAATAAATTGGCCATATATCTAGCCATTTTTGAGAATTTGGAGCAGTTATTTTGTCACAATTTTTTCACAAATGTAGCCCCCGAAAAATAAGGCTTCTAACCAACTCTGACAGAAAACGGTTAGTCACTATTTAGGTGAACATTTACTCAAAAGTTCATAAGTTTTACGAACAAATATTTTTATTGATCTTGTCAAAAACTAAACTAAAAAACTCTCATTTAAAGGTAAATTACTACCTAAAAAAGTTATTTTAATAATAGTATATATTCTTGACAAGTTTTTTGATGAGTAACTTTGAACTATAAATTTATTTACTAGTAGTAACTCATCGGCAATCGTCAATTTAAAGTAGAATAGAACTACTAAAATCTTGAACATCCTTTATCTTAAAAATTGAAAAAGATAAAGTTCTCTTTTTATGTTTTGATTTTATCTAAATTAGATAAAACCATCAATAGATATTTAATGTTTCTTCATAATTCCTTTTCCCTGGAGTCTAAATGTAAGAGCTGATTCGTAAAGAAAATCTGACATGGTTCAAACCAGGGTTACAAAATAAATAGCGTTGATGATTCAAGCCTATAAAGCAGACTACAAGAAAGGGGAAACGCATCTTAATTTAATAAACAAAATTCTGATTTTGTATATCAAATGATGAGTTTTAAAATGCAGTTTTCTGTGCCAAAAATGACAGCGGTCGCGTAGCGCTGGCTTTGCCAGACCGCAGTCAAAATTAAACAAAAATTTTGATAGCAAAGACTTCAAGTAAAGAAGCAAGTAAAGACGAAAAAAGTTTCTGACAATACTACGACTTAAGTACACGTGAGTTGGACGAAAGCGCGAAGTGTTCGAATCAATAATAGTATAGCAATCCGATTTGATTCGTAAATGCGAAAAAATTCTCGTCAGATATAGGGGCACCAGCCAAGTCTTTGCTTCGTTTATAACTTAACTGCTAGAGAAGGGGACTTTATAAAAAATAAAGACATCTCTAGGGTGTAAAGAAAGAGGAATTAGAATGAGTGGTCCACCTTTGGGCAGACCACCAGCTAATGTTAGTATCGCAAAGTTATACCAAGAAATGGCGCGAAGAATTTTTGTAGTTATTTCATCGGTTAACTATATTTAAATTGGACACTCAGAATTTATCGTTATTGAGAATAGCTAGATGCTAGGTATGGTATAGCATACAGCTTATTTTGTCGGCATTGCTCCCCCCACTACCTACTAAACCGTTTAGTTAGCTACTTAATTGGCACTCGATGGGTGCCAACTACTTTTGACTGCACACTATGCTGAAGGCTGAAGGCAATTTTTCGCTCCTCCAGAAAAAATGAGCGAACCGTGAGTGAAAATAGTGATTAACGAGAAAAAAACTAGCACCAAGAAATGTAATTATTATATATTTCCATTCTTCAAGTTGGGTTTTCAACAGTTTTTCCCATATCAAAATTAGGAAAAAATAAGAGAGAAAAGTGCCAAAAATTAGTTCATAAAAAGTTACTCTTCCTATCCAACGGGGGTCTATCATTTTATTCTCCTTTTATAAATATTCCTATTGAGGTTCTTCTACAACCTTAATATCTTCGAGTTTAAATCCACCGTCTTGTAATTGATTCGCTTGCACCTCATTTGCAATTACCGCATTTAGCCCAGGCCAAATATATTGATAATTGTAAGCATTGGGAGCTTTTTTGGCCCCACCAAATCCCTCCATAAAAGTGTTTCCGTAAAAGGTAGTGTTGGTAACGGATTGATTGTGATTGGCTTCTATGTCTTGTTCCTCATTAGACAGTGAGAAGTAAATTTTCTTTTCTGTCGAGGCGAGGGCAAAAAATGAACCTTCTTTTTTCTCTAAAGTAGATTTTACCCATTCAGTTGGGGGAACAATTTTATCGCTATTTCCGTGTAAGATGCCAACCGGAACTTTCAGAGCTTTTCCAGTTTCTTGAATATCCAATTCATTGGTGGCAAAAGGAAAACGTAAAAATCGTAAAATTGGAAGAACTTGTGGAGGTATTCCCATTGCTGTACTGGGAGCAGGATCTCCAGTTACAATCTGTTTTGGGTGAAATTTTGGGTATTTTTCCTCTGAATTTTTCTCTAGATAATAAGGCCAGCTCAGAGCCAAAAGTCCTCCTAAAGAATGACCAAATACATAAAAGTCAATCTCTTTTTGAGATAAATCTAGCTCTGGTTTTTGCTGTTGTTTGCTATATTCGCATAATTTTTTCCATGCTACTGCTGTGCTGTCAACTGAAAACTCTAGCCATTCTTCTGGTGAGTTCGTCAAACTTTCTACAACACTAGAACACCGATTCAGTAATCAAAAAATAGGACTGATGTACTGTTGAGCCAGGTGGAAAATGACTGAAAATAAAAGTCTTAGTTCGCGATTGTCTCCGCAGTGCGTATCGACATCCCCCTTTTTGCAAACTAAACGGTTTAGTTGCAAGAAGGGGGGGGGGAGAGAACTGCGTCCTCTCCCCGTGTATTATTTTTAATTACGAATTGATGAAAATTCTGGCTAAATTTCTTGCTGGCTCAGTTTGTCCCACAGTTTTTTTCGTTGACGAACATTCTGGCTAACACGTGAAGGTTATGAACAACCGCTGTGCGACGTAAATCAAAGAGATTCTTGCGTGTTCCAATGTATCGAGCTTTATCCCCTTGCCAACGTCCAATGTGAGAGAGGCTATGTTCAACTGCCACTCGTTCTCGTAGTTTAGCCCGACCAGTTGGGGTTAATTGACGCGATCGCAGTTCAGCGATGAACTTCTCATCGGGATGAATAGAAATGCTCCGCCCTTTCTTGCTGGTGGTACACTTTTTTCGTTTAGGACAACTGAGACAGGTCGAGAAAAGGAAACTGCACTTTGCCTCCCTCTCGAAATGGTAAACTAATCTGATTGGGACAAGTAATTTTTCCCGATTCCCAATCTAAAATAAAGGAGGATTTGGCAAATTTATTGCCATTGGAGACCCTCCAAGCTTTACAATAAATCCTTAACTGTGGGTCTCGATTTTTGACCAAGGAACTACTCAAATAAGCTCGATCGATGTGTAACTCTTTTAACTGAGCTTTCTGATGCTCCAAATCGACAGAGATGGCCTCAGTTACTGTTGCCTCTGCCACATTAGCACTGGTAATGCCCACAGCACGCACTAATCCTGTATCTAAATCTTTGAGGATATGACGCTTATAGCCATCAAATCTTTTGCTGCGGTTTTTACGTCCATGTCGCATTTCCTCATCTTCAATAGAAATACGCCGATTTTTGGCGACTCCTTGTTTTAATTTAGCTATGCCATGCTGATCGACTTCTACATCTTGAGCTTCAATTTGTCTTGCTGCTTCAAGGCTGGAGCTAACCACTGGATGACACTTGGTTTGAGGGTCTAACTCTAAATGGTTTTCCACTTGAGATAATACGCCCAATACCATAGGTATTGCCAAATTCCTTTCCTCTGGGTTATCCCAATTCAAATCTAATGCTGTTTTCAAACTTGAGCCTACCACCAAGTCAGCTTGGATCTCCGAAGCCATTTCCGTCAACTCCCTCCCCGAAAGATGTATTTATTTTTATAGGGAACCCTTCTATAGCGATAACTTAACTGCGAAGAGACATAATTATTTGAAAAAGGGTTCCCTATAAAAATAGAATCATTGGACCCCTGTTGACAAGCTATCACGCCTAACGCTTTTTTGAGAGCGTGACCCAACAAATTATAGGTGTCTTCTACCTTCGCTGCTCCCCACAACGGAGAAGAATCCAAAGCCGCTCGCAATTGTCGTGAACCGAACTTTTTGCTCTTTTGAGCTAATTCTACAGTTCGCAAGGGTTAACCTTCGATCGAGTTTATGGATAATCAAAGCTTGTCGAAATCTGACCAAGGTGGCTTGGGAAAAAGGGGCTTCTTCACAGTCAAGACAATCAACCACCAATTGCCAACGCCTATCCATCGTTAGAGCTTCTATAGCTTCTGCATCCGAAGCTTTGGTGTAAGCTTGTAGGATAACTGTTAACGCTAACTGTGCTGGGGGTACAGGAGGTTGTCCTTTAGCTGCATCTGCATACATCGAACCTAGTTCTGCTTGAAAGTCAAGATCAAATATTAAGTGGCGGGTTGACCGCAAGAAGACAAAGAGTTTGGCTCTTTTAATGCGTTTGACAATCTTCTCTTCAATACTTGACAGTGCGATGGGAGGATTCCAAGACGTAGAGACGCATAGGGGAGGATTTCTACTCCTAGAGTAAGTAAATTTGAATCAGTTTAACCTATATCGCTAGCACCCTAATACTTCAAGTTCTTCTCTCTCGTAGAAATTCGCGAACGAGAATCGCGAACAAAAATTTTTATTTTTAATCATCGCAACCCGCTTCAACAGTACATCAGTCCTGCTTTTTGATTACTGAATCGGTGTTCTAGCCCGATAAAACGGTTAAGAATATCGTATCCAGCAATTCCCAAAGCAAGTAGCCAAGATAAAACTCTGACAACTCTATTAGCCCATCTCGCTCCAGAAGCACAGGCCAACTCGATGGCAACTACGATTAATAAAGGTACGATCGCGTAGTGTAGAAAGTATCGTACTTGAGAAAGATTTTCTAATAAATTTCCTTCCCCAATAAGTTTCCCACTAAAGAGAATTGCATTGTCGTAAATAGTGCTTAATAGGACGAAGGGTATCCGATGTAGATCTCTATTTCAATTTATTGAAATAGAGCGATCTGCCAGAGGCAGCGCTACGCGAGCGCAATCTGCCGGAGGGAGTGCTACGCGATCTCCACTCCCAGCTTTTTCCCCAGTTCCACCAAACAGTTCCATAACTTTTCCTGCTTTTTCTGCAAAAGAGCGATCGCTCTTGCCAGATCCGCTATTCGGTGGGTCGTATCTTGATTATCACTCTTTGAATTAGTTAGTTTAGGTATTTTACGATTTTCACCTTCATTACCACTTGTGGAAAAAATACCTCCACTAACCAATTCCGACTCAAGTAATGCCAATAGTTTTTGGTAGATTTTCTCTAATTTCTGTAACTGGTTTCGGCGGGAGATCGCAGCAGTAAACCTCTTATATAACTGGCTTCCCAGCTTCCCAAGATATCTTTCTATTTGACCCTGGATTTTCCCTGTTTTTGACTTGCGACTACAAGCTTTCATTAAACGATAGTACTCGTATCGCTTACCATTTTTGGGTACATAGAATTTTTGGATCCAGGTATTTGGCGCTGCTACTTCTCCTGAATTCCTGATTTGCTGCATCCTTTGGGAGATGAAACTTAACCTTTGTTCTATATTGCTCATCGCGCGATCGTTTGTGAGGATGTTTTTAGTTTAAACCTTAACTAAAAAAGAGTCAAGCTTCAATTTCTTCTAATCCTCCTTCTGATTCACTCCCACCCTGCGCGAGCGTCAATATGAGGCCTGAATTACATTTCCAGTATTTGAACTACTGAAAACTTAGATGTAATTCCCTGTTAGTGAATTGATTTTTTAACTGACTTCAACATCCTTCTAACTTGTTGATAACCAGCTACATTTTTTTGTTGACCAAATATGGTTATGGCTGCGTTTAAATCCCTAATAGCTTTAGCAAAATTTTTCAATTTTATCCAGACTTTGGCTCTATTTTCATAAGGCTCAGCTAGATTAGGATTAATTTGAATACTTCGATTGTAATCGCTTAAAGCTAATTTTAATTGATTTTGATTGAAGTAAAGTAGCCCGCGATTATAGTAAGCCATAG
>JASJDA010000019.1 GCA_030065755.1 Prochloraceae cyanobacterium
CGTCCCTCTGTTCAGTATATTCCTTATCCATATCAACCTTATCCAGCTTTACCCGAAACCAAAGGCAGACCTATGCCGGATAAGCAAAGCAAAGCAAATAAGCAGTAGTTAAATAGACTTCTTGCAGAAGTCTAGAGTAACGAGTAACAAGTAACGAGTAACGAGTTTGATTTACTAGTGTGTTACGCAAGATAACAACAGAGCCAGCTAATTTACTTCGTATTAATAAGGGTAAATTCTACTCGTTACTCGTTACTCGTTACTCATTACTCGTTACTCCCTCGCAGCAATTGGTACTTTTGCAAGAGGTCTATTTAAGATTGCTACACTTCGGTTAGGAAAGGCAACAGGCAATAGGCAATAGGCAATAGATTCGGATAATTGATGTGTAGCAGTATTTTTTGAAATTGGTATAAGTTGAAGCAACCCGATCGCCTTTCATCTGCGATCGCCACCAGTGGTTATTGAGCAGTTACATTGGTTTAATTCTCGTTCAGTAGTTCCAAATGTTCTTCTAAAATATCTATCCCTAAGTCTCTGCCTTTTCCAAGGTCTAGAATATCTACCCCTACTTCTGAGAGTTCTCCAAGATTGAGGTTGTTCAATGCTTTCTAAACTACTGTCTGGAGAAGAATATGAATAGGGACTTCTAGGACTGCTAAGGAGAATAGAGTCAGGATTATTCTCTGAAGAATCTTTGCTCTCGGTAGAAGTTTCCGTATCTCGAGGGTTAATGGATTCGTTAACAGTATTAGGAACCCTAGAAGAGGAGTGACCGCAAATAGAAGTTAGATCTACAGTTTGTTGAGATGAGTTAATCATATAACAACCTGGATTCGTCTGAGCTATTGCTTTCTCAGTTAGACTTGTTAGAGTACCTAAACTGCAGATCCCAAAAGCGATCGCAATAGTAGCTTGAGGAAAATTGAAATTTTTATTCATAACAATCTAATCTCCTCAATTGAAACTCTTTTTTTTTGACGATTATGATAATTTAAGGCAGCCAAGGATATTGACTAAAATCACCATGCCAAAAAATCTTTCTACCTTCACTCTAGCAATCATACGGGAGATAATAGTTACTAAAAACATAGTCAAATATAACATTGACAGAATTTAGCTTGACCAGGAGTAATCCTGACAGGGCGAACTACAACGCCCTCTATCCCTCCATCAAAGATTGTTGGGATTACTTTTCGCATGATATTATAACTGCCGTTAACATCGGCATTAATTCTTGTGTTTTGTCCTTTAATTTTGTACGTACCTCTGGTTTCTCGATAGCCACTAAACTTAACCTGTTTAGCACTAGCATCGCCGTAGTTAGGAATGAAATCGCCAGACAAAAAACTAGCACGAGAAGTATAACTTTCTTCGGTTGTAATCACTTCAATTCCTTTCAATGTCCCCTTATAAACAAGCATCTCTACAAAGCGAGCATGAGGAATCGACACAAAAGATTGATTATTCTTTTTGCCGTTGTTTACTGACTGTTTCCACAACGGATTTTGACCAATAATTAACTGGCTAATGCCCCGAGAATCTAAATAGTTAATTATCCATCTAGAGGCTTGATGGAGGTAACTATCTACTCGATTGTTTCGCTTGGCTGTTAATCTTTGAATCCGGCGGGAAGTTGCTTTTTTACCTCGTAACTTTGACTGAAACTTGCTTTTATTTTTGTTATAGAACTGATTTAAACTCTTTAATGGTCGTCCGTTAACCAGAATAGGTATAAAACCTATTTGGTTTGATGTTAACGTCGCTAAATTGTCTACTCCAATATCTATCGCTGCTACTAGTTCTGGGTTGGTTACTGTGTGGTGTTCATCTTGATTGTAAACTATTTCAATTACATACTGCCCTACTTGGGGAATAATCCGAGCTTGAGCTATGTTTTTGGCAATAGTTGTCACCGTAATATCTGTGCCAGATAATTTAACGATTCCGTGTTTTAATCCAGTTTTGCTAATAGCCTGAATAGTGTAAATCAGTAAGTTACGCCCTTTAATTTTGTGTTTATATTTAGGTAATTTTGGTCGACCAGTAAACTTATCGGGATTTTCTTGATAAGCTTTATTGGCTTCAAAAAAAGACTTCCAATTTTTATCTAACACTCTCAGGACTTGTTGACTTACTTTTCTCGGTAGAGCTTGATAGTCTGGCTGGTCTTTTACTAAATGATAAACCTGATTAAACCCCAGATAAACTTTCTCAAAGATAAATGACTGACGAATTAAATAGTTGGCATAGTTGTAAAGATTTTTAGAGAGAAAACACAAGTTGTCGATCTGTTTCCAGAGCGGACTAGTTTCTTTAACTATATGTCTTTCAACTTGCCTCATTTTTTTCTCTTTAAATTGACACTAGTATTATCTCATATAATGAGATTTAGTTATTGAGATATTTGACAATATTCAAACACATTTGACTACATTTACGTTAAATGTTTATGAGACATTCCACAGGACGAGACTCCGCTCAGCTAATAAAGAGGTTTGACAATAAGCTAAAGCCACATTCTCAAACCTCTTTATTAGAATTTCCTGTTATTTTGCAGGGGAGTGTTTAACTCCGCATATCTAATACCTATACATACCTATTTTTTATGTCCCTTCTTCTCTGGTAGGTCGATCGATCATTGGGGATAAATAAGCTACTAAAGCACCTAAGATAAAGCCCATGACGTTGCGAAATAGAGGCAACCAATCAGTGGTACGGGTAACAACTGGCCCTATGCCGAAAGATATAAATAAAATTGCCCATAGAGGGGATATAATTAAAGCCCACTGCCAAGCAAATACTTGACCTGACTTGCGCGGAATACCGGCAAATCCAAGTATGACCCCGCCTACTATTGAGGTAATTAGAGTGAAAATCCACTGTTCTTTTGGCAGTCCAGGAACGACCTGACAACCGCCCTTAACCAAACAGTCTTTTACTGTTTCAAGAGAATCAACAATAGCGTTGTTTTCTCCACGATCGCGGACATAGTAGAGATTGCCGAAGCGAGTTTGCAACTCAATCCAGAAAGTACGAGGTAGTAATTCATAGACATCATCGCCAATACTAAAGGCAAGTAGATTGCCTCCTCTACCGTCTGCAACTAGCAGGATGCTCTTATCGTCTAGACCCCAATATTTGATTACTGCTCTACCAGGAGTGCGATCGTATTGAGTTAAAATTCGCAATTTCCAGCCTGTTTGTGCCTGAAAGTTGTCTATTTCTTTAATCAGGGATTCTTCCTGTACTTTGGGCAGGTAATTAGCTAAATCTACGATCGGAGTCTCGGTGTCGGGCAATAACTCAGGGTTATTATACGCCCAGGCTGCTGATGGGGCAATGAACCAGGTCGATAAGCTAAGACAAACTACTCCTAGAAACACTAGAAGTTTTCGAGCAAAATTATTCTGCATGGCTTTCTGTACTAAAAACTGAAAATTTAACAAGGTTGATTTAATAAAAAATATTTTTTCTTTACACTTCGTTACTATATTTTAAGGTTATTAATCGAAAAAAAAACGGCAATGTGCCTATTTTCTGAAATTTTTCTTTAGTAGTTGGGGTTTTGTTCCGATTCAGAGAGCTCGCGAGCCACAGGTGAAGTCCAATTAACTTCTGGGTTGGTGGGTGGTTCTAGCTCAATTGGCTCAGGAGTGTCTAAATGTCTTGGAGCTGAGGTATTGTTCCAAGTAGTCCAAGCTGCTTTGAGACCTGCAACAAAACTACGAGTCCCAACTTCTAATTTTTTGACTTGGTTTTTGGTACCTGTAACGCTACGATCGACTTGTTTGACGACTGAGGTCGCACTTTTTACTCCTTCATTAACTTCATCAGTTAATTCGCTAATTTCTAATCCTGTCAAACGAATCGCCTCTAAAGTAGCTGGAAATTCCTTTCTGAGAGTATCAAATAATTTTTCAGCACTGCGAGCAGCACGAGACAACTCTTGCAGAGCTGGTAATGCTGTAATTACAACTACTGTTAAACTAACTGCTACTAAAAAAGTAGACAGTCCGAGCCAAAATAAGGGATCTATCTCGCTATCTGTCATTTATCAAAGATTATCGGAGATTGAGGAATTAGAATTAGGAGAAATCTCGCGAGAGCGTTGGATTTGTTCGGCTTCTAGCTGACTTGCTTCAACACCCGCAGCGATCGATTCTTTGAGTCTACTGAGAGTATCGTCCCAGTTACGCACTGCTGATTCTGACAAGCGATCGGCTTGCAATTGTACGCTAGTTGATAAATCCTCGGCTAACTGAGGTAAAGCATCGGCAGATTTTTTGAGTATCTTTCGAGTGTCTTTACCGCTGCGAGGAGCAACCAATAATCCTATTACAGTACCTAGGGCGCCACCTAAAAGCATTCCCCCAATAAATAGACTAGTGTTATTTGTTTTTGACATTTTCTCACCTCTATTGCCTTAAAACAATTGTATGCAGATTTCTGCTATGGGTATCAATTTACCCTTGCTTTTTGGGAAATTAGTTGGTCGTCATAGTCTAACCAAGCATTTATAGGCTGTTCTTTTGTTAGTTTTCTTATCTGTTGGATATATCTGCTTTGTCTGTATTGTCCCTGGTAAATTTTATATACCAAACTCACAATTGTTATTATTATTCTAATTTGCCGCAGTTGCAAATTAAGTTGGCGATACCTTTTTTTGAGATTGCGAGTAGCTATTTGACCAGGGGCGAGTGCATAAGGAGCAATATATAAAATTTGGGCACTGATGCGATCGAGTGCGATTAAAATATCAGCTATGCTAGCTAATGCTTGCCGCATTTGCCAAATTTTCCAGGCTATAAATGAGTTTATTAGGGTGATAAACAAATTACAAATAACCACGAACACTAACATTTCCCTATCCTCTATAACCCTGTATAACTATAAATAATAACTATTGTTTCCTATGGAAATACTCTGTATCAGCAATGGTCACGGAGAAGACGCGATCGCTTTCAATATTCTCCAACAATTACAGCAATATCCTCAAGCACCCAATTTGGCTGTATTACCTTTAGTCGGGGAAGGAATTGCTTATACACAATTAAATATACCTGTTATCGGTAAGGTACAGAAAATGCCTTCTGGCGGCTTTATTAATAGGGATGGGTATCAACTTTGGCGAGACTTACGAAGTGGTCTAATTGGGCTAAGTTTAGCTCAATATCAGGTGATTCGTAAATGGGGACAAAATGGAGGAAAAATTCTGGCTGTAGGGGATATTGTACCTCTTTTATTTGCTTGGTTGAGTGGTACAGATTACGTTTTTGTAGGTACGGCAAAGTCACAATATTATTTACGGGATGAAACTGGCTGGTTGTCTGAAACTTCTTGGTTAGAGCGTGAATTTGGGTCGGTTTATTATCCTTGGGAAACTTGGTTGATGAGCGATCGACGTTGCAAGGCTGTTTTTCCCAGAGATAAGCTGACTGCTGAAATTTTACAACAGCGATCGATTCGTGCCTTTGCTCTAGGCAATCCCATGATGGACGGATTTGTATTTTCTGAGGCAGAAAAGTCCCTAGATTTCCAACAGCAACGATCTCTATCAATACTTCTCCTTCCTGGTTCTAGAGTACCAGAAGCTCATCGCAATTGGCAAAAAATAATAAAAGCAATAGAAGGAATATTTTCTGTATTCACCGATACTAAATTGATATTTTTAGGAGCGATTTCTCCTGGTTTAAATATTGCCCCTTTTCGCGAATATCTCCTAGTTAAAGGCTGGAATGATGAATCTCAAAATTCAGTTGAGATGCCAATTGAAGATTCTAAAGCTGTTGCTTTTACCCAGAAAAATGGAGTATTAATTTTAACTCAAAATGCTTATAAGAAATGTTTGAGAATTGCTGAAGTGGCGATCGCTATGGCGGGGACAGCAACAGAACAATTTGTGGGGTTAGGAAAACCAGCGATCGCTATTCCAGGAAGTGGCCCGCAATTTACTTATAATTTTGCTAAAGAGCAAACTCGTCTATTGGGTTGTTCTGTAATTTTAGTAGAAAATCCAACCAAAGTAGGAAATGTTATTAAATCCGTGTTGTCAGATTCTCAAAGAATGAAGGCGATCGCACTTAATGGCAAAGAAAAGATGGGCACTTCTGGGGCAGGTGCTAGAATTGCTAACTGTGTGATGGAAAAGTTTTCTCTTGTTACGTAGCTAATCTTATGAATGATTAAATTCTCTTACAATTTGGAAATACTCGCAATAATCTTTAAACCTTTCATTGACTTCTTCAGCTTTCAAATCGAACTGTTCTAGAGAATAGCGATGAACGCCATGTTTGTGCTGGCGACTTTCTTAATGAGTTTAATTTTATTCAAGAAATAGCTAATATCAGTGCTGAATAAATTACAGTACCAAACGTAAAAGACCAAAAACAACTTTGTTTACTTTCAGGAAGTTCTTCTTTAAGTACATTGAGGATAATTCCTCCAGCAACTAGACCCCACAAAATGGCAATAAAGGCTTCATTCAAATAAACAGCTTCTGCCATAATCCAACCTAACACTAAAGCTCCTGCTAAAATCCAACGTCCAATTTTGTCATAAGATCTTTTATGATGTATTCGCAAGCTGTGGTCGTTAATTAAAAAGTGAAGTGCTAGTGCTATACAAAGTAATATTGCATTCACTAAACCATTTTTTTCTGTATTATTTAATAAGTCTCCAATAAGAATATTATAAATAGCAAAAGAGCCGATGTGAATCCAAAAAACATTCATACTGGTACAATCTTCTCTTCCTGCTTCTCGGTTCAATCGACAAGATTTTTGAACTAATATTTCTAGACCATAAAATACGGTTAAACCCACTAAAGCTAAAATATAAATATGCTTTTCTAAATACTGAACTACTGCACCGCCATAATGTTCAATTTCTGTTTGTGCTTTGTTCAACTCTGGTAAAACTTCTAGAAAAACATAGGCAAGAGAAACCCCTGCGGCCAAAGAAAGCCAACGAGATTTAGGAAGAATTTTTTCAATCCAGTTTAATTTGCCAATAAAGATATGCAATAAAGCCAGAGCGATAGTAAAAAAAATGTAGAGCAGTTTAAGAAAAGGACTAATAGTATGGGATACTGTTTCGTGAATTTCTAATAAAAAATATAGATTCATAGATTTGCTATTTGCTATTTGTTATTTTCCTCGTCTCCTCCTGCTCCCCCTGCTCATAAGCGTTTCAGCTTATCTTAGTGGCATTCCGCTATAGCCTTCATCTCCTGGGGACATTCCTACGCCGATCGAAGCTGGTTCGCCTTTTATCGTGTAGGAAACCTCGATAAGGGTTGCTATATCAAAATGATAGGGCCAAATACGAACGGGAGATGCACCTTTGGTATTAGTAACTATTTCTTGAAGTAAAAGATTAGTGTTGGCGAAATAATTAGCTAATTCTTGAAATTCTGCTTTTTGACTGCCATCAAATGTTCGACCGCGAGCCAGAGGAGAATCGGGAAAATCATCGGGATAGGAAACAAAGGTAAGTTTTTCGACATCTGCTCCTAAAGGGTAAATTTCTGTTTTGAGCCAGTTCATTCCCTCATCCATTGTTTTGCGATCGAGAGATAATTCCGATCGCTTCTTCCCTCGATCGTCCAATATTATTGAGGTTAAACTAACAGGTTCTAGGGCAACTTGAAATGGTTGTTCCGCGGCCACAGTACCGCTAACAAAACAATTTAAATCGTAATTCCAAGTCAAACTTATATGACTCGTATCTGCTTTGGGTTCGGTTAAAAAATTGCCTACAGCAACTGCAAATTGAATTGCATAGTGTAATTGCAGTCGAGATTCAGTTAAAGATTTAGGAGCAATGTCTCCTACTTTTTGCCAATTATTCACGATTGTTTTATTCCTTTGATTTGAACTTTATGAAAATAGCGAAAATCGATAACGATCGAGATGAAACTAACTAATAAAAATCCTATTCCTAGTAAGAATAGTAATAACGCGGAGGTTGTTAACCAAGTAGAATCTGTTGCCATTGCACAAGCAATGGCGAACATACTGAGTAGAAAAATGCAAATAGCGATGTAAATCAACTCCATCGAGTTGTGTAAATCTTTCTTTGAAGGAGAGGGGGAGAGGGGGAGATGGGGGAGTGTGGGGAGACTGGGGTCCAATGATTCTATTTTTAATGAGGGAGTCCTTAACGATAACTTATCTGTTGAGGTAAATAGCTTAACTACAAATGAGGACTCCCTCATTAAAAATAAAGACATCCTTCGGGGAGAATAACAAATAGCAAACAGCCAACAGCCAACAGCCAACAGCTAACAGCCAACAGCTAACAGCAATTAAATATCGAGTACTACCTTTTCAGTCTTGGGTTTAGCAATACAAATCAAGACTGTCCCTTCATCTGGGGTTCCGGTTGGGGGTTCTTCATACTCTATTTCTCCCTCTTCAATTCGACACATACAAGTCAAACAAATTCCTGCGCGACAACTGTTGGGAGGATTAATGCCATTGTCTTCAGCAAATTCTAAAATAGTTCCATCATTACTTTGCCAAGTTGCAGTTTTTCCAGATTGAGCAAAAACTACTTCTTTACCTTCGCTGGTATCTTTAGTTTCAGTCTTTTTCTTTTCAGAAACTTTGCTGCTACCTTTGCTAAATGATTCAAAAAAGACTCTCTCTTCTAGTACTCCTAATTCTGCTAATCCTTCTCTGAGGGAGGTGAGAAACGCAGGAGACCCGCAGAGGAAATATTCAGCATCAGTAGAACCATAGATGTTTTTAATCTCAGGTAAGATGGAATCTTTTATTAGAGTGGCATCTACATAACCATTACTTTGATAATGTCCCTCGTCTTCTGGTTGGGGACGACTGTAGCGGTAGTGGACTTTTAATTGAGAGTTTTGTTGCGCGATCGCCAGTACTTCGTCGCGGAAAGCGTGATATTGACCGTTTCTCGCACCGTGTACGAACCATACATTTTTGGAAGGGTTAAGGAGACTAGAAGCTTTTGCCATTGCTATCATCGGTGTAATCCCCACACCATTACTAATTAGTACCGCAGGTAAGGATTTATTTACGTCTATATAAAATTTGCCGTTGGGTGGTTTAGCGGGAATAATAGAACCTTCTTCAATGCGATCGTGCATAAAATTAGAAGCTATCCCAGGTGGTACGTCTAACCCTTTAGGTGCTAATTCTCGCTTAATAGAAAGACGGTAGTACTGGTTTGGTTCGTTGCGATCGGAGAGAGAATAGGTACGAATTACTGGTCTTTGTTGAGATGGAATATCTAGTTTAATAGTTAGAAATTGACCTGGTTTGAAATTAGGAATTTCCTCTTTATCTTCAGGTTCAAGATAAAATGACGTGATTTCTTCACTTTCTTTAACTTTGCGCGTCACGACAAAATTACGCCAATCCTGCCAAACTTTTTTGTCAGTAACAGTATCTTGTTTTTGGTCAGTTTTTTTAGCTGTCTTGGTTTTATCTGTGGGTATTATCAACCCAAATACAGCACCAGCCGCAGTCCCGATTAAAGAAGCATATACGCCTAATTTATAAACAGATTTCTCATTTCGCTCGGATTTAGCTAGGTCAATGACTACCGAGCCAACGATCGTTACTATTGCAAACGATGTCACAGCAGATATAACACTTTTGAGTATTGGGTTTTGAATTTTTCTTAAACTAGAAAACATTGAATATCTCCTCTATTAAGGTTGGGTTTGTAATTACAATTTTCTACTATTGTTGTTATTTTTTTCTCCAGTAGCGCATCAAATCGTCACAACTTACACAACATTGAAGACTGATACAAGGTTGTTCGCCATTAGGACATAATTTGAAACAAATTGTTTTTGGTTTTTTGGGATAGCGTCAATAGATTTCTGCGGCTAATAACATTGCTTTGGCTATTAGCTGTTAGCTGTTGGCTGTTGGTTGTTGATTATTGGCTTATGGTTTTCTGGCAAACAGCAATTAGCAAATAGCTAACAGCATAGAATAAGTTTAAGCACTACAATCTTGAATCAATTTGGCAATTAAACCCGTCCAAGCTGTTTGTTGATTCGCTCCAATCCCTGCCCCATTGTCGCCGTAAAAATATTCATAAAACAGAATTAAATCGCGCCAATGAGTGTTGTTTTGAAATTTATCAATAGCACCATAAACAGGTCTTTTACCTGAAGAATATTTGACAAAAATCTGAATGAGCCGCCGAGAAAATTCTACAGCAACTTCTTTGAGGTTCATCCAATTCCCCGAGCCGGTGGGACATTCAACTTTAAAATCATCTCCTAGATAATTATAAAATTCTAAGAACGATTCAACTATTAAAAAGTTTACCGACATCCAAATAGGGCCGCGCCAATTAGAATTGCCTCCAAATAAACATCGACCATTGCTAAAGGAATGCAGTGAAATGCTAAATCCCAAGCTGGAAACCAAGGATATTCCCACTTATCTGGCATTGACAGAATATCGTCATTATGCAGGTGAATCCACTCTTTATTTCTTCCGTTTTTCCTTATTTCATCTGCTAACTGTTCTGATAATTGATAGACTTTTAAATTGGTAAAACTAGGTCTGCTTATCACCTTGAGTTCGTTTCCTACTAGCCAACAGCTAAAAGCTAACAGCTAACAGCTAACAGCCAATAGCCAACAGCCAATAGCCAACAGCTAACAGCTAACAGCCAACAGCAATTAGCCAAGCACGTAAAACTTCGGCAACACTCCAAGCTTGAGCAAAGCATCCCCTGGGTGTAAAAGGTGCATCTGCGTCGAAAATTTCGCTGATATTACCTACACAACTATCTTGGATATGGTTTGCCATTGGTTCTAGGAAACTACGAGCTAAAGCTGGATTTTGATACACTTTCAAGTGAGCTTGTACAAAATGACCGATTAACCATCCCCAAGTAGTACCTTGATGATAGGAACCATCTCTCTGCAATCGATCGCCTCCATAGCGTTCGGTGTACTTAGGATGACTGGGAGAAAGCGATCGCAACCCGTAGGAAGTTAATAAAGTTGTCGCCACTTTATCCACTACACTCCTTTGTTGAGAGGTGCTTAGTAGGGACGGAAAACTTGAAACCGAATCCATAGCAGGTAAGGAAACAGCAAAAATCTGATTGGGACGCAAAGATAGATCGTTTCCTTCTGGCGTATCTAATACGTCATAGCAATAACCCTCAGCGTCGTCCCAAAATCTTTGAAAAGCTTCTTTTGTCTTAGCTGCCATTTGCTCGTATTCTGAGGCAGATTTACCCAAAATGCCAGCAAAATGCGCCATAGAAACTAGAGCATTGTACCACAGAGCATTTACTTCGACTGGTTTGCCAATACGGGGAGTGACTACCCAATCTTCAACCTTGGCATCCATCCAGGTAAGCTGTACTCCAGTTTCCCCAGCATAAATTAAACCATCCCGATCTAAATGAATGTTATAGCGAGTTCCTTTAACGTGCCAGTCAATAATCTCTGCCAACAAAGGAAATAATTGAGCCAGAAATTCTCGATCGCCAGTGGCTTGGTAATAGGTGCGAATTGCCTCAAAATACCAGAGAGTAGCATCAACGGTATTGTATTCTGGCACTTCTCCCGCGTCGGGAAAAAGATTAGGTAACATTCCGCGATCGACATACTTGGCAAAAGTACTTAAAATCTTGCGAGCAATTTCTACTCGACCTGTACTTACTGTCAATCCTGGCAAACTAATCATCGTATCCCTTCCCCAATCAGTAAACCAGGGATAACCTGCAATGATAGTTTTTCCATCTGGATCGTCGTTTAAAGGGCGATCGACAATAAATCGATCTGCAGCAAGAACTAATTGTTCGACCCAACTAGGTATATTATCGGTAGCCAGATTACTCTTTGAATACCAAAGATCTAATATTTGCCGATCGTAATCTTGTCTGCGATCGAGAGCGATTTTGCTATCTAATTTAGGGTTGTTTTGCGTACTTGCAATAACTGTAAAAGATTCTCCAAGTTGCAAAGTCACGCTACAAGTAGCAGCATGAAGACGATCTTCAATATCGTCTAAACCGCGATAACTTTCTACTGATAAAGCAAAATTTTCATACCAAGTATGATTAATTTGCCAGTCAAAATTTGCTTTGTCTCCATCTTGAGTTGCCAGTAAATATAAAGTAGCAGCCTTAGGAAATGCCGTGACATTAATTCCCCGATCGATCTCTTCAATTTGCATTTGCCAACCATCATTATGGGTACTGCTGTGATAGTCTCGATAGTTAACCAAAGCTTTTAGAGATAGAGTTAGAGGCTGACTTCCCCGATAAAAGGTATAGCGAATATAGGTAGTGTTTTCTCCTTGTTGCATCCAAATTCGCTTTTCTATTAGTGCATCAGCACAAGCAAATGTCCATACTGGTATAGTTCCATCTAAACGAAAACTTTCTAGATTGAGATAGCCATGAGGTTCGATCGTCCCATCTGCCCAACGATTAGTATAGAGAGGGTAGAATCGATCGTTATATTGAATAGTTTCATCTAACTGAGTTAATAATAAAGTGCGAGCCACAGGAGGCTTGAGAGCAGCTATAAGTAAGCCGTGATAGCGTCTGGTCGAAACTCCAGCCACAGTACCAGCAGCATAACCGCCAATACCGTTAGTTACTAACCATTCCCGTGTTTCCGCAGTAGCTAAATTCCCACAAATTTCTCGTCCAAAATGAATATTCATTACTAATCGGTAATTGAATGACAGGTTAAAGGGACTCGAAACGTTTCTCCAAAAGCAGGTTTATAGTTTAACTGTAAGGTTTCCCACTCATAACACCCTTGGGGAATACCTATATCGGCTAAAATTAAATCTCCAGTTACCTCAGGTAATAAACCCGTTTTTGGCAAAGCTAGAGTCATTGTCCAACGGGCGCGAATATAATCTCCTATAGTTTCTCCTGTAGTTGAATCTACACCAGAAGGAGTATCTAAACAGAGAATCGGTGCATCTTGAGTATTTGCCCAGTTAATTAGTTTTAAAGCATTACCTCTAGGTGCAGCCTGCAAACTATAACCAATAAGAGCATCAATTATTGTTTCCAAGTTATGTCGGAAAAAAGCGGCAAAAATTGCTGAATACTCAATCTAATTTGAGTTTTATTGTCTTTTTTCTGGCGATCGCTGGAAGTTAAAGATAGTACTTATATCCTATACGTGTAGAACAGTTTTTGTAACAGAATGTATCTGAGTTTTTGAGATGGATTTTGATTCTTATTTTGAGAGAGATTGCAGGATGTTGTTGAGTTTTACTTCGCGCAACCCAACTTACAATATTGGCGATCTTACTTACTATCGATCGTCAGAATTGTCTGCTGGCGGATACAATATAACTATAATGTCAAGTGGAATAGTAGTCAGTCTTTTTAAGAGATTAGAATTAAGAAAAAATTCTCCGCTTTTTTCAGCAGAAAAAAAGCCACAGTAAATCTCTATTTTACAAACTTCTATTATTTTTTTAAATTAATTGATATTTTTATCAATAAGAGAAACTAGCTCTTCTATATGTATATGTAATGGCTCTTCTTCATTTGTTTGACTATCAACTATCCAAGATGATTCTGGTCTAATTATAGTATTAGGAACGCGAGGATTAAGTGGAGTTCCTTTTTCATGAGAAACTGTGGGATTAATTTTTAAAATACTTGTTATCTCTTTTGCACTTATTATTTTACTTGTAATACAAATACTAGCTTTGTTATATGATTTTTCCATATTTACGATTTACCTATCTCTAGACTTCTATTTGCTGTTTGCTATTAAAACCAACAGCAAACAGCAAACAGCAAACAGCTAATTCCGACTTCGAGCAAAACTACCTGACCTATAGACCTCGTACATTAGCAAACTTCCTGCTACAGCGAGATTTAAGGAGTCAGCCTCACCTACCATCGGTATGCGGACTAGATCGTGGCACAAGTCTCGCTGTTGTCTAGTGAGACCTTGCCGCTCTTCGCCGAAGAAAAGAAGAGTAGAACGAGGATAATTGAACTTGTGAAAGTCGGCTGTTCCATCGGGAGATGCACCAACAACACTACAAGAGTGGCGGCGCACCCAATGATGAAGCGATGAGAAGTTAGTGCGCACTATCTTTTGATGGAAGATTGCACCCATACTAGGTCGAATAACGTTGGGGTCAAACGGATCGGCTTTGGTTCCGAGAAAGATAAAACCCGCTCCACCCACTGCGTCTGAAGTACGAATTAAGGTTCCTAAGTTGCCTGGCGATCGAACAGTTTCGAGAGCTACCCAACACAAGCCAACTTGTGGCGAGACATGATGCAGCTTAGACCAATGCTGACGAACGATCGCGCCAATCCCTGAGGCTCTCGGACAACAAGAGATGCTTCGGAATTGTTCGGGTGTGAGGTTAATAGTTGGGATACCCTGGCGACGAGACCTGCGAACTAGCTTTCTTGCTGGGGGTACGGTGAGTAACTTCTCGCTGAACAAGATTGTCGATATATTGAAGTTATTCTCAATTGCTCGTATAAAGTTACGCACGCCCTCGATGTAGAATAAGCCACGGGCATCGCGGTGAGAGCGATCGATTTGGAGTTTCTTTACTTCGGCTAATGTAACCTCAACATCTAGCCGAGTTCGATCGGAACCCTTAGCTCCGATCATCCTCCTTCTGTGGAGTCTTCTGACTCTCTACAGGTGAAATTCTCAATATCATAATGAAAAGGGAAAGTAAAACTGCCAAACTTGGCACGTAATTACGACACAAAAATTATAGCATCCGATTGAGACTGGGCTGTGCATTGCAACCACAATTGTTATGAACTACTCCACAGAACAGATATTAATTTAGATCGGGAACTTGCCAAATTTTAACAGTCTTATCCAAGCTACTACTAACAATAACTCGATCGTCACTTGCGATCGCGAATAGTTTTTAAATGTTCTGGTTCGTCTCGTGCTTGCCAATTTTCAATAATTTCTGACCTGACAATACTCTCGATGCAAAACTCCTCAAAACAATATAAAAGGCGAGCGCAACTAAAATAAAGATAATAGAAGATAGCATTATATTAATTGAACAAAATGTCGAACGCAGTCCCCATCTATAATCTTTGATTTAGATGGGGTGCGTTCAATCCCTAACTAATTGTAGATCGCCAAATCAGAGATTTTGGTGGAAACTTAAACCCAATGAAAGTTGGAATGAGGAGTAAAGGTGGATATAAAAGCAGATGCACTCGTAAAATCAATGTATGAGGCAATCGATCGCAGGGATATAGCTGCTGCAATGGAGTTTATAGATGAAGAGTGCGTATATCAAGATCTGAACTTTCCCGAACCTTTTAAGGGTAAAGAAGCAGTCCGAAAACTCTTCGAGAAATCTTGTGAAAGCATACCTGACGATTTATTATTCGTTATTGACGATATAACTACGGAAGATCCCTTAGCTGTAGGAGTAGTATGGCACGTAGAACTTGAAGGGATACCCTTACCCAACGGAAGAGGTGTAAGTTTCTATCGTCTTTCAAAAGAAACAGGTAAATTAGTCTTTGCTCGCGATATTGTGGAACCGCCAATAAAACCAGGTGATGTATCCTTTTTTATTATCCGACTCATATCTCCACTGGTGCGAAAGTTCCTCAAACCGCAACAGGAAAATAAAAAACCAGGTCAACCTTTAGTTTCGCTGTTTTTCTGGCTTCTTGCTGCTGCATACATTTATATCCTTCTGCTTTCTCCTCCAGACCAAATACTCCCTGGAGAGCCAGCTTGGGCCATACAACCAGACACTCTACAAGAAGTCCTCGACGAATCGATAAATTTCTTCTTCGTCCTGCCAATTTTAAACGCGATCGGAATTCATACGATGAAAGCGCCTACAGTTCATCCCGTATCGGAGGCGTTTTTTAACTTTGCAGTGGGGTGGATGTTTATGTTTTTGCCACTAATGCTAGCCGATCGCCGAGGTGACAGCCTTCCCAAAGTAGCTATATGGGGTCTGGGTATGTTTTTAACTAATGCTTTCCTGACTCCTTATATGGCACTACGCGCCGCTAAACCAATACCAGAAGAAGAAGATAATAATATTAAAAAAGGAGCGATCGCTCGCGTTTTTGGTTGGATTGGTCTTTTAGTAGGGACTACGGCTGTAGTTTGGTTTTTCTTTGCTAGACCAGAATTTGGAGGTGTGTCGGAAAGATTGCAGTATTTTGTAGAACAGTTAACTAGCCAGCGACTTACTTTTGCTTTTGCGGTAGATTTGATATTATTTTCTATCTTCCAAGCGATATTATTGGGTTCGGTGCAACCAGTTGGCAGCAAGAGACGATGGTTGAGATTCATTCCTTTCTGGGGACTCGTTGCTTGGCTGATATTGTAGGGGGCGATCGAGGGATTTATTATCAAATTTTTCGAGATCCTGTTTTATCCATCAATTGCTTGGTTATCTCAAGATAGTTCTCAGTTTGATCTATCTGCTTGCTGGCTTCGGGAAGTAAATAACTGAGATTAGATATCAATTGTTCTTGTTTTTCTTTAGATAACTTGCGATCGGCTTGTGTCTGTCTTAAATTATCTCGATATCTGCAAAGATAAGCATCGAGACGCTTAAAATATTCATTTACTCTCTGCTGAAAATCTGCGTCTATATACTCAGTAATCCCTCGATTGATAGCATTCACACTTTTTTCAATTTGCTCGTTAATTTGAGTTACTAATTCTGCAAGATAAACAGTATAGTATGTTTCTTTTTTATCTGGCTTTTTGTATGTTTCGGTAACTGCAACGGGTACTAACCACAACCAGTGAGTCCACTTTCTCTTTGTAACCATCCGTTTTCCATATCCCCGATCGACCGATCGAGTATTGTATTTGACACTAGGTTTATCTACTTCTAGATCCTCAGCTTCTAATGTAGGTGTTGGTAAAACTAAATCTACGTCGAAAGCTTCTTGTAACCTCGACGTGGCTCTTTGGAGAATTGGTTTAGTCTCTTTTTCCAGAAAATAAGTTAATCCAGTGCGTGCATTTTTTATTTCGCTTTCAGAGTTTTTGCGGACACTATATAGCAAGCTTTCTGCTCTTTGTTTTGCCCAAGCAACTGCTTGATTAGCATATTCTTGTGCTTGCTCTTCAGTATGACACTCAACTACCCCTTTGGTTTGATATTTAACAGTAGACTTAAATCTTTGAGAAATCCATTTAGGAAATAATTCAACGTCGCTAATCTTAGTTAATAAAATTTCCCTAGCTTTCATGTCAATTTTTTCGACTATATTACCTCGATCGTAGTCTTCTTCTACAAAATAATCTTCAATACTAACTTTTGCTTCTTCTTTGAGCTGTTCGAGGATTTCGGTTAAATTGTGCTGAAGCGATTGTTTAATATTGTCTATTTCTGTTAATCGATTTCTACATAGCTCTAGATGTTTTAAATCTGCTTCTAGCGCCTCTACTTCTGTTTGCAATTTTTCTGCATCTTGTGAAATTGCCCGATTGCGAAGATTTAAATCGTCTTTTAAAGCTAATAAAAGGTTGCGACAGCGCATAAGTGCAGATTCCATACATCGAGGAGCGGCGCTTTCCATTAGTGCGGCGATCGCTTTTTCTAAAAAAGGTTTAAAACCAGATTTTTTCCAAAGTCTCTGAGCTTTTTTGTGTAAAATTTCTAATGTTGCATCTTCTAATTCTTCTTCCCAATCAATACCAAATACTTCTTGGGCTAATGCTTCTGCTGTTGCCATCTCAGAGATATCTACACCAGGATTTTGCTTTAATTCTAGTAAAAATTTAGTAGCAGAAAATCCTTGTATTGCGGAAATTTCAAAGACTTTATCCATATCGCTAGACTCGCTCAAACCTAAGTCAGCAAAAACAAACTCTTTGACCTGTTCGGTAGTCATATCACCTTTTCTGCGCTGGTCAACTTTGTTAACCAATACATAAAGGTTTTCTTCTCCTATTAACTCAATAACTGGTTGAACTTGTTTTTTAATTTCTTCTGCTGCTTTGTTATTTAGTTGGGTAAAGTCGAGAACAATTAAAACAATAGAACTTCTTTGTAATTCCTGTTCTACTACTGCTGTTAATTTGAGGTTGTCTCCTGCTTCGTTGGGTCCAGGTGTATCTACAATTACTAAGTTTCCCAATTGTTCCGAGCGATCGCTTCCTTGAGAACGCCAAAAAGGAGTTTCAATATAGGGAACCTCTCTAAGTCGAGATAGAGGCTCGTTGAGGGGATCTAAACTACTACAAAGACGAACAACATCATTTAAACTGGTCAAAACTTTCCCGATTTCTTGGCATCCAGAAACTCGATCGGGAATGACGAAAATATTAGTATTTTTAATTTCCTTAGCTAATTCCATTAAATGAGGATACTGAGCTAGTTGCTCCTCCATCCACTCAGTTCCCAAGGAGTTAATATGAAGATGTAAACTATTATATGTGTCTAAAAAAACCGAGATAATTTCTTCTTTTAGTACTAAAATTGGTTCTGTTAATTCGGGATTAAAGACAATCTTGGTAGGAAGAGTTGTCATTGCTGAATTGCGACTGGGTAAAAGATCTTGACCGGCGATCGCATTAATAATAGTTGACTTACCAGCTTTCATCGGTGCAACGATCGCCATTCTCAGTTCTAGGGTTTCTACATTCCGAACTGATTCCTCTATTTCCCTTTCAAATTCTCCGTATTTCTGACCAGAACTATCAGCAATAAAATCGTTTTTGGCACGTTTCATTAGCGTGCCGATCTGTTTTAGCAAGTCGATAACATCTAATTTTAAATCTTGAATATTACCTTTTATGTCTTTGATTTCAGGTTTTATTTTTGAAGCAACCATATAGATTTTTATCTTAAACTTAATAAGAGTCTGACATAGGTTAAATTCTCAAAACCTGAGTAAATATACGGAAAGTAGTGTTAAGCTTCTAGTAGTTAAATTTTATTTTTGCAACAGTCATTTATTTATGACTGATTAAATATAATTGGTATTATTCGATTGCCGATCGCGGAAAACGACGCACCAAAGCTGGCAAAACAGGACACTGATTTTTCGGTTGTAAATTGTTAGGTCGATCGCTTCTAAAAGTATTCCAACGAAATGGCCCCTGTTGCGCTGCAGAAATCCACAGCAAGCGTTTTGCCCTGGTCATAGCCACATATAGCAAGCGAAATTCTTCTGCTTTTTTCAGTTTTGCTGCTTCTTCCCAAGCGTCTGTGGGCTGGGGTATGGATTTATAATTTTCTCCAGTCTGATATTGAGTGTGGACGGCAGTGCGAATTTGGGCGCGGGCTACTTCTGAAAGGGTAAAATCGCCTAAAAACTTGGCAGCATTTGGCACCCAAGGTTTGCCAGGAAGTATGTCTTCATGCAAAAAGGGAATAAAAACGTAATCCCAGTCGAGTCCCTTAGCTTTGTGCATGGTGATAATTGTTATTTGCTTTGGGTGCGTATATCGATCGTCTGCGTCTTCGGCGACACCTTCAAATCTTTCTGAGCTAACTATTTCTTCTAGGGCAGCTATGATACTTTTGAGAGAAGTATTACCTATAATTTGTCGATATATCCTTTCTGCTAATTTTTCTACTGTAGCTAGTTCCGAACCCGTATACTTTAAAGTCATGCCCAGAAAAGTAATAAGCTGATAGTGGGGCAATTCTATGCGGGCGCGCAACAGGCTACAACAGTACCTGCTAGCTTGTTTTACGTGGGGTTTCTGAGGAGGATCGATCGGAGTTGGATAGAGAAATTTTTCTGGGTAAGTAGCAAGGGCGTTGAGGTCTTGAGTAGCTATTAAACTGCGTTTCTCTAAGATTTCTAAGGCAGCTTTGAGGTAATCTGGGGAATGAGGACGATCGAGAAATTGTATTAATTTGAGTATTTCTTCGGGAATGTGAGAATGACGTTCTACTTCTCCTACTTCGTAAACATTAATCGAATGTTCTCGCGGTAAAATAGCTAATTGTTCTGCTAAAAAGCGACCTTGACGGTTTTCCCTCACTAAAATTGCTGCATTGCGATCGGGGTTTTCCTTTAGTAATTCGATCGCTCGCTTTTTAATTAACTCAACGGTGTGATAAACATCATAAGGGTTATAAATTTCTAAACCTCTACCTTCTGGTTTGGGGTTGGCATCTGGCTGCGGATCGTCTGGGTCAACAGGAAGAATATCTTGCACTCGAAAAGGCATTTCAATTGCAGAATCTCCCCCTCTCCCCCTCTCCCCATCTCCCCCTCTCTCCTGCTGGTTAACCCATCTCAGCATAAAATTAGCAGCATCGATAATAATTTGACTGCTGCGACCGGCCATATCCATAGTTGACAAGCGACCTCGATCGCTACAAATTTCGCAAAACCAGTTGAAATAAATGGGGTCAGCAGGAGTAAAAGTAGAGTTAATTGCTTGGTTGGGATCGCCGACTCGTACTAAATTAGGAGAAGCATCGGGATTATTGGCATCTGTTGCTAAAGTTCTGAGCAATTTTTCTTGTAGGGGACTAGAATCTTGGGCTTCGTCTTCAAAAACCGCAAATACTTGCTTTTGCCACAATTGCCTGATATGTAGGTCTTCTAGGACTCGCAAAGCCCCTAAAATCATGTCGTCGTAGTCTATTAAGTCTCGATCGACGGTCAATTTTTGATATTGTTGATATAATTGCGCCCCTATTGCTAAAATTTCGTATTCGTCATTAGTTTTTTGACTCAATTCCCACACGTCTTCTGGTAGCAAACCAGAACTTTTTGCTTCCCGAATTACTATATGAGCGAGTTGAGGTAAAATTTCCGTGCGCAATACTGACTGACGGCGCAACCTTTCTGTTTCTTCTCCGTCAAATTGTCTACCTTCGAGTAGTATCTTATATTTACTAGGAGTAGTAGCAATCCACTTTTCTACACAACTTCTGATGATGCGATGATTGGTAGTTGGGGTTATTAGGGTTGCTGTATCTAAATTTAGTTGTGACAAGTCGGGATGGCGACTGGCAATATTTAAGGCTAAACCGTGGAGAGTATGAACTACAAAACCACCAGGGGGGAGCAATAGGTCTTTGAGGCGATCGCGTATCTTACTTTTAATACTAGCAGCAGCCGAGCGAGTGTATGTAACTACCACCAGTTGTTTTTTAGGATGGAGTTGATGGCGCGCTATTGCTATTGCTGCGGCTACTGAGAGACTGTGAGATTTCCCAGCACCTGGGACTGCTGAAACCGCCATTTGTCCCGAGCGCCACTCTGCTAGGCTTTTTTGTCCCGAGCGCAAACTATTGGCTAGTTGCTCTAATTTTTCCTCTAGTGGGATGAAATATTCTGGTTTTTCCCCTGAAGGAGATGAAATTATATTAGTCATCTCGAAATTATACCAATTGCGATCGTGCAACTGAGTTAATTTAACTAAACAGAAAAGTTGTGCCACATCTGATGAAAAGCAGATTCAAGGGAGCGCACAAAATTCTCAACCTGAAACAGAGGGCCGTTGTACTTATTTGCTTATTTCTTTAATGACAAAGCTACCGAACACTTATTTGGAGAGGGAATTTTACCAGAAGACTTGAATGACACGCCGCTACGCGGATCTCTTCGAGATCGCATAGGTCGAGTTTTAGATAAATTATATGAGGGGAGCATCCCATTTTGGCAAATATAAAGAAAAAGTGAGCAACTGCGATCCGCTACAAAGATTTTGCTCAGGTACTTATTGCCACTCCCCCCGTCTCCCACGCCAAAATCACTCAAAAGGAAGATCTGTAATTGCAAACTTTCTCATTTCTTCTTGAGGTAAATTATCTTCAACAATTCTAGTTTTTAAACTTCTTACCATTTTTTCATAGAGATTGCGAACTTCTCTAGCGTTGGCAAAATTATGTCTGCGATTGTGATACCAATTTAGGAATCTTTTCTTTAATAAATTGGAGACATTTTCGGGAACGATCCAACCATCTTTTTCTGCCATCTTCAGAAAGATTTGATGGAGTTGTTCGCCAGTATAATCGGGGAATTCTATTTTATAGGCAATGCGAGATTCTAAACCAGAATTAACGCTGAGAAAATATTGCATTTCGCGGGAGTAGCCAGCAAAGATTACCACGAGACGATCGCGATATTTCTCTAATAATGGGACCAAAGTATCGATCGCTTCAATTCCATAAGTATCTCGATCGCTGTTATTTAAAGCATAGGCTTCGTCAAGAAACAATACTCCATCTAACGCTAACTCAACTCCTTGTTTGGTTTTAATTGCAGTTTGTCCTTGATACTGTCCCACTAAGTTAGTTCTATTTACTTCGTAAAATCCTCCTTTTCGGAGCAATCCTAATGCTTTAAAAATTCTGCCAATCAGTCGCGCAACGGTAGTTTTACCCGTACCAGGATTGCCAGTAAATAGCATATGTCTAGTTTCACTATCGTGAATTTGATGACCAGCTTCTAGCAATCGCTGGTTTGCTAATTGAGTATTGATCAATTCTCGAACTGTAATTTTTACCGAATCAAGACCGATTAAACTATCTAGTTCTTGAAGTAAGCTTTCAAGATTTTCTCGATCTGCTAGATTGCTAGCTATTTTATATTCTGGAGGAATATCTTCCACGCTCAACGCGAGCATTTTTTCTCCAGAGAGATTATCCCTAACAATGCGACTCTTGAGTCGCCTTACCATTGCTTCAAATAGGTTGCGTACGTTGCGAGCATTGGCAAAGTTTTCATCGCGACTAGTGTAAATATTAGCGAAAACTTGCACCAAATAGTCTGATAAATCTGGCGAGCAAATCCATCCACTATTTTCACACATACTCAAAAAGATTTGTTGCATTTCATCGCCAGTATAGTCAGAGAATTCAATCTGATAAGCAATGCGAGATTCTAATCCTGGGTTGGAATTAATTAACTGTCGCATTTGAGGAGCATACCCAGCAAAAATTACGATCGTACGCTGGCGATAATTTTCCATCAGGGAGATGAGAGTATTAACTGCTTCTCTACCGTATTCGTCGTTTTCCCCTTGTATTAGAGCATAAGCTTCATCGACAAACAGAATCCCGTCCAGTGCCGATCGCACAGCAGCAGCAGTCAGCTTAGCAGTATGTCCTTGATATTGACCTACCAGTAAATCTCGTCTAACTTCAACAAACTGTCCTTTTTTTAAGACTCCCAATTCTTTAAATATTTCTCCCATCAAAGAAGCAACCGTAGTTTTACCCGTACCAGGATTGCCGATAAATACCATGTGACGGGTTTCGGTTTGATCTACTTTCATACCAACAGTTCGCAGTCGCTGATTGGCTATTTCAGTATCAACTATTTCTTTGACTACCTGTTTGACTGATGACAACCCTACTAAACTATCGAGTTCTTGTAAGAGAATATTTAAGGATTTGCCGTTTTGAACTTTGCAGTTTTTGACGATCGTATTGTCTTGAGAATCGAGAGATATTGCTAAATCAGCATTGCCAACAATCTCGCAATCTTCAATTACTCCTTTGCCATTATCTTTGACGGATATTCCATTTCCTTTGTTGTCATATATTTTACTTTTTTTAATAACAGGATCTGCTTCTAAAGTTATACTTATTCCTCCTGCTTTATTAGCAAAAACACTGCAATTCTCTATCAATCCTTTTCCTTTTTCTGCTATTGCTATACCTTGTTTTTCTCCATAAATATTGCAGTTAATAATGGTCGGATCTGCTTCTGAAGTAATACTTATACCTTTATCTTTATTGTCATATATTTCACAGCTATCAATTATTCCTTGCCCTTTATCTGTTACTAATATACCGTAGCTTTTTCCTCCATATATTTGACATTTTTTAATAACTGGATTGCCTCCTGAATTTATAGCAACACCTGGATAAGTATTGCCATATATTTCACAATTGTCAATTAATCCTTGTCCGTTTTCTGCTATAGATATGCCATTAGTACCGTTATATATTTTGCATCTTTTGACTACTGGATTGCTTCCTGAAGTAATAGCAATACCTGGATAAGTATTGCCATATATTTCACAATTTTCAATTAATCCTTGCCCGCCATTTGTTATTAGTATTCCATTGGTACCATTATAAATTTTGCATTTTAATATTTTAGATTTTGCTTCTGAAGTAATGCCAATTCCTGGATAAGCATTTGCAAAAATATTGCATTCTTCTACGATAACTTTACTATTTTCTGCTATCCATATCCCGCTTTTTTCACTGTCATGAATTTGACATCTTCTAATTATTGCTTCACTGCCATGACTGACTATGATATTTGACAAGCGATGATTGTAAATTTGGCAATCTTCGACGATTCCACTTGCGCCTCGATCGAATTTAATTCCAGCATCTGGCCCCCCGTATACTTTGGACTTTTTGAGAATAATTGTGCCACTATTTTCAACTTTCACCCCCACTCCAACAGACGTAGTAATAAAACAATTTTCTAGTACTAAATTACCTTCATTAATACTTATTACACATTGAAAATTGTCGCCAACACTAGTACGTTTAGCAAGTAGAGAAACATTTTTAACTATAGCTTCAGTAGTTTGCATCTGAAGGCAGCTAGTTCCTAATCCTTCAATAGCAACATCTTTCGCCGAGCCATCGCCGACAATTTTTACAGGTTTATTAATAATAATATTTTCTTTATATAATCCAGGTTTGACTCTGATAGTAGTTCCATTACAAGCCAGAGCAAGTGCTTGACTAATTGTTTGAAAATACGACCATCTTTTTTTAGAGACAACTAGCTCAAGCGGAGCTTGACTAGAAAAAGTTTGCATCATCGATTCCTCTAATCCCCTGGCGAAAAGTGTAGAAAATGGCTGTTTGTTTTGGTGTAATAGCTGGAAATGCTAAACCAGATCGGATATTTAAGCAGACAAAGAAACTATGTCTTCTTTCTTAGCTTAGAGGATGTTGCACGAGGGTGGTTGTCGATTAAAGTTGTAAGCACAATTCTCGAAAGCGATCGCCTCGATGCTCAAAACTCTGGTATTGGTCAAAGCTAGCACAAGCCGGAGATAATAAAACTACTTTAGCATTTTTATTTCTCGCAAATTCTACTGCTCTACAAACAGCATTTTCCATTGTTTCTACAATCTCATAAGACTCATAACCAGATTGTTGCAAACGAACAGCAAAAACAGGTGCGGCTTCACCAATTAATAAAACCCCCGCAGCTTTAGCTTTAATTGTCTCTATCCAACGGTTGTCATCTCCTTGTTTTGCTTCTCCACCAGCAATTAAAATAACTGGCGCATTTACGGAGGTCAAACCTACTTCTGCTGCATCGTAATTGGTGGCTTTACTATCATTGACATAGTCCACTCCAGCACGGGTACAAATATATTCGAGACGATGGGAAACTCCCCCGAAATTGGCAATAGCAGAGGCGATCGCTTCTTTGTCTATACCTGCTAATTTAGCCGCTGCTACAGCCAGTAATAGGTTTTGCTGATTGTGGACTCCAATCATTTTAAACAAAGATATGGGTAAAATTAACTCGCCAAAAGCGACCACCCAACCATCTTCTATATAGACTCCCTTTGCTCGATCGCACTTGAGTCTATCTTTCCCTTTAACGCTCGTCCAATAAACATTATTCCAGCGATCGCCTACCTTATCCCGCAAGTAGGGATCGTCTCCATTAATGATTTTTTGGGGAGAGCGATCGAGTAAAGAAGCTTTAATTTGGTAGTATTTTTCTAGGGTTTTGTGGCGAGCGAGGTGATCGGGGGTCAAAGTAGTAAAAATAGCTATCTCTGGCGCTAGTTCGATGGAAGACTCAATTTGATAGCTACTAATTTCGGCTACGATCCAGTCAAGTTTTTTCTCATCTGCGGTTCGATCGTCTTCTACTTCTTGCCTTCGGTGTAAAGCTAATTCGCAAGCCGCATAACCAATATTGCCACAGGCAGGAGCATTTAAGCCAGCAGCTTGAAAAATGGCAGCAATTAAAGCAGTGGTGGTAGTTTTACCGTTAGTTCCCGTAATTCCGACCCAAGGAACTGTTTTGAGATAGCGCCAAGCTAATTCTAATTCCCCGATCGTGTCAATTCCTAAGTTTCTCGCTTCTACTAATAGGGGAATGTCCCAGGGAACGCCAGGACTGACTACAATTAAGTCAGGTCGTCCGTCGCGATCGAGAGTAGGTTTGTGAGCCAGTTTAACTGTAACCCCTTCCGTTGTTAACTGTTGTTGGGATTTTTGTAAGCTTTCATAGTTAGGACGTGCAGCAATACTGTCGATGCTAGCAGAATCGCTCAAAGTAACTTCCCAACCATTTCTATTCAATACGGAAGCAGCCGCTATTCCCGATCGTCCCAATCCAATTACCTGCGCTTTTGGCATAGATATCTATACTAAATATTCTTCATAAAAGCATAAATATCCTAGCTTCTATTTGAGTTATATTCAAACGATTTAAACTATAAGTGTCTCAAATAGTTTAGATTATTTATACTTACTGCGAATATTTTTGCGTAATTCTTGCACTGCTTTTCGAGGAGATTCAGCGATCGCCAATTTCTCTATTAAGCCAATATCTAAATCGGGAAGCAAAGTACTTTTCTCTTGTTTTACGTAATTTTCTTTGGCTAAAAAATAGATACTAAAGCGATTATTTTTCCAGAGCCAAACTTCTTTTATTCCCAGCCGCTTATAAACTTCTAGAGTATCTACTCCCCCACTGGTTACAGATATTTCAATAGCCAGATCGGGAAATTCTTTTTCACTGCCAATACAATAACATTCATCTGGCTCTTTCCCTACTCGACCTTCTTCTTTACGAAAAGTAGTCGAACCCAAAGGATAGTAGTCAATTTCAGCTTCTTGTAGATAAGCTTCTAACAAAACAGCTATATGTTTCTTGATTTTCTCGTGAGAGCGACTTGGTGACATAATTACTAAAGTTCCATCTAGATATGATACTCGATATCTAGAACTGTCTCCTAAGCGATCGGCCAGCTTAGAATATTCTTCCCAAGGTACTGGTGAAATAATACGTCTTTCTTCTGGATCGGTTGCTGTTATTTGGATCTCTTCTAACCCTAAAATCAAAGTATTTGTTGTTGTTAGCATTCTCGCTCGCCTTACTTCATCACCTATACATCTCATGATATCTAAACCTCGTACGATGATGTAATTAAATCGAGGGAAGTAGCAAAACAATCAGCTTTTACTATTAATATAAATGTCAACATTTATGCTAATAGTAATTTTTCTGAGGCAATTATTTTTAGATTTTGTTTATACTTTTATTAAAGAGCTTGTGAGATAATTAAATCATTCTTGAGGGGCAACTAAATTCTAACATCTATATAGGCGATCTAACTATGAAAAAAGTAATGTTTGTGTGCAAGAAAAATTCCTGTCGATCGCAAATGGCAGAAGGATTTGCTCGTAAACTAGGAGAAGGTAAAATTAATGTCACCAGTTCCGGTTTAGAAGCTTCTCAGGTCAATCCTACAGCTATTGAAGTAATGTCGGAACTTAATATCGATATTAGCCAGCAAACTTCTGACCCTCTAAGTAATTTTAAAGCAGAAGATTATGACGTAGTAATTTCTTTGTGCGGTTGTGGAGTAAATTTACCAGAAGAATGGGTAGTTAGAGAAGTATTTCAAGACTGGCAATTAGACGATCCAGACGGACAACCAATTGAAACTTTTCATCGAGTAAGAGATGAAGTTAAACAAAGAGTAGAAAAGTTAATTGATGCTGTTGGCTGATTGCTGTTAGCTGTTGGCTGTTAGCTGATTGCTGTTAGCTGTTGGCTGTTGGCTGTTGGCTGTTAGCTGTTAGCTGTTGGCTGTTAGCTGTTAGCTGTTGGCTGTTAGCTTTTTGTTTATAATTCTCTTCCTCATCTCCCCTATCTCCCTCATCTCCTCATCTCCCCACACCCCCCCACACCCCCTCTCCCCCTCTCCCCACACCCCCCCCTCATTTAATTTGTTTTGCTAATTCTAACCAAGTAGAAATTCCTTTTTTAGTTGGTTGTCCTGTTGGAGTAAATGTCCAAATAGCTCGTTTGTGCTGGGGTCCATAACTAATGTGAATAGGTCTATTTGTCCCGTAAAAATAGAGAGAATCAAAAGGCAATTTTTGCGATAAAATCCAATCAACCAGAGTCTTACTATTCAGATTTACTATTAAAAAATCGCAAGCGGCTCCTAAGCGATCGCAATAATAGTTACCTTTACTATTAATTTCGCAAGCCATATGCTGGTCTCTGGTGGGGTCAATACGACCGTTTTTAATTCCTGTAACTGGATCTTTTTTATTGAGATATTTTTTTAAATCTGGGGAACAAAATCCATAAGTAAGTTTAAATTTCTCTCTACCAAAATTATCTATTATCGGGTCAATAATGAATTTATTTAGAGCTTTTATTGCGGCGATCGTTTCGGGATTTTTAGGATTAGTATCCAGGCGATCGGCATACTTTTTATAAGTTTTAGTACAAGTGCAAAATTCTTCTAAAGTTAAGTATTTCCCCAATTTTATTACTGACATACTTTGATTAAGAGAGGAGGAGTGTGGGGAGTGTGGGGAGATGGGGAGAGGGGGAGATGGGGAGAGGGGGAGAGGGGGAGTAACAAAAAACCTCTGGCCCCTGACCTCTGACCTCTGACCTTACTAAACTGGTTGTGCTACCTGGGGTTGGAATTGGAATAACGAATACACTACATTACGACGAATGTCAACCATCATTTCCAAGAACATTTCATAACCTTCTTGCTTGTATTCAATTAGGGGATCTTTTTGACCGTAACCTCGCAAACCGATCGACTCTCGCAAACCATCCATTGCTTGTAGGTGTTCGCGCCACAGGTTGTCAATTTGATTCAAGATAAAGAATCTTTCTGCCTCGCGCATTAAGCCTGGCTTAATTTGGTCTACTTGAGCTTCTTTAAGATCGTAGGCTTTGCGTACTTCTTCGTGGAGAAAGTTTTTGATTTCGGTAGAGGTGAGGTTGTCGAGATCGCTGGGTTCTACGTCTTCCATTAGGTAGACAAACTGTATAACTTTCTTAACTAGATTGTCTAGATCCCATTCCTCTGGGGGTAATTCTGGGTTGATATAGTAATTAACTATATCGTCCATAGTTTTTTCAGCGTACTCGATCACTTGCTCTTTAAGATCCAAACCTTCTAGTACCCGTCGGCGTTCGGCGTATATAGCGCGGCGCTGGTTGTTCATTACTTCGTCGTATTCAAATACCTGTTTGCGGGTATCGTAGTAGAAGGTTTCTACTTTTTTCTGCGCCCCTTCTAGAGAACGGGTGAGCATGGGTGATTCGATCGGCATATCTTCTTCAACCTGGAAGAAATTCATCAAACCCGCGACCCGTTCGCCGCCAAAAATCCGCAGTAGATTGTCTTGTAAACTCAAGAAGAATTTAGTCGAACCTGGGTCTCCTTGTCTTCCTGCACGACCTCGCAACTGGTTGTCAATGCGTCGCGACTCGTGGCGTTCGGTTCCAATAACGTGGAGCCCTCCCTTTTTGACTACTTCATTGTGTTCTTTACTGGTGTATTCTTCGTATTCTTGGCGAATAGTTTTATATACTTGCCGCAGTTTTTGAACGACTGGATCGTCTGTGGGAGCATTTTCACTAGCGATCGCTATTTTTTCTTCTGCTTCCAATTCTGGCAAACTTTGCTGACCGTATTCTTGTACGGCAAACTTTACTGTTTCTTTGAGCATTCCCTCAGTTTCGGGGGATAATTGTGTGGGGAAAATCTCAGGGGATGCTCGCCAGGTTTTCACCTTTTTCTTCTCCAGCCCTGGATCGAAGCCTTGAGGTTTTTCTCGCCCTCCCAATGCTGGTATGCTTACTGCTAATTCGTCTTCTTCTGGGCGAACTATTTTAGGCATCAAATATTCTCGCACCTTCAGCCGCGCCATGTAATCAGCATTACCGCCCAAAATAATATCTGTACCCCGCCCTGCCATGTTTGTAGCTATTGTCAAAGCCCCTTTCCGCCCTGCTTGAGCAACAATTTCTGATTCTCTTTCTACGTTTTCTGGTCTAGCGTTGAGTAGGTTGTGGGGAATTTTCTTTTGCTGTAGCAGTGAAGAAAGCAATTCCGATTTTTCTACAGAAGTTGTTCCCACCAACACGGGACGACCTAACTCGTGCATTTCGGCGCATTCTTCTGCTAGGGCTTTCCATTTCCATTCTTCTTGTTTGTAGACCACATCTGGCAAGTCTCCCCGCCTAGAAGGTAAGTTGGTGGGAATTATAGTGACCTGGAGATTGTATACTTTTTCAAACTCTGTTTCTTCTGTTTTTGCCGTTCCTGTCATCCCTGCCAGTTTGGGATACAGCAGAAAGAAGTTTTGATAAGTAATAGTTGCCAGAGTCTGAGTTTCTTTTTGAATGTCCACTCTTTCTTTGGCTTCTATTGCTTGGTGAAGACCGTCACTCCAGCGCCTTCCAGCTAATACCCGTCCAGTAAATTCGTCTACAATTACTACCTCTCCATTACGAACGATGTAGTTTACGTCTTGAGTAAATAATTCCTTCGCTTTAATGGCGTTAAATATGTAGTGAGCCCAAGGATTTTCTTGATCGTAGAGGTCTTTTACATTGAGGAGTTTTTCGGCTTCAGCAAACCCTTCATCGGTCATTATCACGTTGCGGGCTTTTTCATCTACTTCGTAGTGTCCTTGTCCTTCATTTTCCTCAGTTTCTTTGACGAGTAATTTCGCTATTTCCGCCGCTTTCATGTATTTTTCTGTGGGGCGTTCTACTTGTCCTGAGATAATTAAAGGGGTTCTTGCTTCGTCAACTAATACTGAGTCTACTTCGTCGATGATGCAGTAGTTAAAAGGACGCTGTACTACTTCTGCGCCAGAGGTTGCCATGTTATCCCGCAGGTAGTCGAAGCCCAATTCGCTGTTAGTGGTATATGTTATGTCGCAGGCGTAGTTTTTTTTGCGTTCTGGCGGGTTCATTCCTGCTTGTATTAGTCCTACACTCAGCCCTAAAAAGCGGTGTACTTGTCCCATCCACTCCGCATCTCGCCGTGCTAGATAGTCGTTAACCGTTACGACGTGTACCCCTTTCCCTGTCAAACCATTGAGATAAGCTGGTAAAGTCGATACTAGAGTTTTTCCTTCTCCTGTTTTCATCTCGGCAATTTGTCCGGAGTTCAGAACTATGCCCCCAAGTAATTGCACGTCGTAGTGTCGCATCCCTAAAACGCGCACAGATGCTTCTCTTACTACTGCAAAAGCTTCTGGTAAAATGTCTTCTAGTATTTCTTCTCGTTCTCGATCGCTTTGGGCTTTTTCTATTTGCTCCCTAAACTCTACTGTCTTCTGTTTTAGTTGCTCGTCAGACAGTTTTTTTATCTCTTCCTCGAAAAGATTAATTTCTGTAACTATTGGTTGAAATTTTTTCAGTTTTCGTGTATTAGGATCGCCCAGTAATCTTTTCAGCATAGTATTTTTGTTATCTGTTTTATGTCTTTGTGTTTATATTGCGATCGCTTGCTGCTCGTTGACAATTATAGATAGATATAAAAATATTATCATTATAGTCTTAGGTGTAGCAGTTACGGCAATAGTTACACTCTTGTTCGAGGGAGGTCAAAACTTAGAATTTAGGAGGGCCAAGGCGAGTAGCAAAATTCTCCGAGCGAGTGGGGGATATTTGGCGAGCTTTGAGAATTGCTCCTACTAAAAACATATAAGATAGAACTCCTACTAATGCTAAAACTAAAATACCGAGGGCTCCACTCAAAGCAGTTGAAGCATTCCACAAGGCGTGTAGGACAGACGAACTCAGATACCCAATTCCTAAAAGCTGCCAGCGCTTAGACGGTTTAAGTGCGCTTAAGCCGATAAAATAGCCAAAATAACCGCTATATGCCATGTGTCCGGCGACTGAACCGATTATTCTCGGAATTAGTAACTGAAGTCCTACTACTTCTCCAGATTCCTGAATGACTATATGAACGTATTGTCCTACAGTTTCGAGTAAAGTGAAACCAGCAGCCGAAGCAGTTGCTATTAAAATTGCGTCGAGAGGTTCTCTAACCCCAATACGTTCTCGCCAAGGAGAGTCTAGCAGAGATCCCAACCACATCGCTGCAAACACTGGTATGGCTTTGAGCAACTCTTCCATTAATCCCGCGCCAAAAAACATCCGCACGAACAAAGGAAGAAAAGGTAAATTTGAATCTTGAGGTATGCTACCTGGGAGAATTTCGCGGAAAACGAAGATAAATAGCTTCAAAACGGGGCTATTTAAAATTATTATAGTGGCTAGAGCCGAACCTATAAGTAACCACCAAGGTTTATGCTTGCCAGCAAGTCGGTAGACAAAGTAAAAACCAGCCCCAGCTAGATAGGTTCCCAGTAAAAAGTTGAAAGCATCTGGATTGCCAATAGAAGTAAACAGCCCTATAACTAATAAAACCGTAATAATACCTGGTACCAGATAGGCTTTTTGTATTAAATCTTCTTTGGAGGAGAGAATAGGAACTAACTGGGTTATGTTAAGACCTGTATCGGTCTTTTGAGTCATTGGAGAACGTTTGGTTGGTTTTAATACTCTTTGTTGACAGTCAAAAATAAATTCTGGTCCCGATCGCCCCAAAGCAATGCTATCGCCAGTTTCTAAGATTTGACAGCCTTTCAAACGCCGACCGTTAACATAAGTGCCGTTGGAGCTTTCTAAGTCACATACCTGCCACAAAGGTGACCCATCTGATGCTACTAAGTTCAACGGACGAATTTCTACGTGCCTGCGAGAAACACCTTGATATTCTCTAGAGTCAATAATAATCTGACAACTCGGCGCTCTTCCTATTAAGAGTGATTGACTTGTTGATAGTGGATGATAACTATATTTTTCTTTACCTTGAATGTCTGAGGTAAGCTGTTTGAGAAAAGCTTGGTATATATTTTGTCCGGTCATCTCAAAATTTTGCCTGATTTTTTAGAAAGAGCCAAGACAAACGAGAAAAGTCCTTTACCTTCAAAGGTACATAAATTTTATCGAGCTTTTGTACCTTACTTGTTTTTTGACATTCGTCTCGCTTTAGCTTTTACGGAAAAAAAGCTACTAGTAACCCAGGAATTGGGAACAAGGGGAGTCAGCACCAAGATGTTTTGACCAGCACGCAGTAAACTTACGGGGCTTTTTAAACCCCCTCGTTTTCTCATTTATTTCAGTAATTTAGCCATCGGAGCCTTTGCGAGTTATTTTTAGACACAATGTTTTTTATTATAATTTAATATTAATTTTACAATCTTATTGACTCTTTAGTTTAAATTATTCCTATAATTGCCATTTTACTCAAAAAGTAGTCATAGCTGATTGTTTTGAAGTATATAAGTAAAAATTATGTTTAAAACAATTTAAAGAGTCTACAGTATAGTAAGTCAATAGGAAAAAAACTCCCGAAAATAAATAAAAACTTTAGTAATAAAATTTTTGAGTTCTTAACTATGATCGAGCCTTCTGTTCTAAAAAGCAAATTGGAAAATTTTATCGGCAGCACTTCTGATGTAGAAGGAGCGGTTTTAGTAAGCCCTGATGGCTTAACAATAACCTCTGTTCTACCTAACGCTTTAGATGACGAACGAACCTCAGCAATGTCAGCAGCGATGCTGTCCTTAGGGGATTGTATTGCTAAAGATTTAGCTAGAGGAGATATAGAGCGGGTTTTGGTTGAGGGATTAACAGGTTATGGGATTGTAGTTGGCTGCGGTGAAGATATGGTTTTGCTGGTTTTGGCGAATAAAAATGGTAAGCAAGGAATACTGTTTCTAGCCATTAATAGCTTAGTCAAAGAAATTTCACCCTTACTAGTTTGATCGATGTAAAGTATCCTGAAAAGAGATTTTGAGGCAAATAATGTCTTTGCAACGTCGCGACGGTCGTCAAAAAGACCAACTACGTCCTGTCCGTTTTGAAATAGATTATACTCCCTTTGCTGCTGGCTCTGTTTTAACTTGTTGTGGCGAAACTAGAGTACTTTGTACGGCTAGCATAGAATCAGGAGTACCGAAATTTCTCGCAGATAGTGGTAGCGGTTGGCTAACTGCTGAATATCGAATGCTACCATCGGCAACCCAGCAACGCCAACAAAGAGAATTTATGCGTCTTTCCGGACGCACTCAAGAAATTCAACGCCTAATTGGACGAAGTTTGCGCGCAAGCATCGATCTTAAAGGTCTCGGAGAGAGAACTATTATTATTGATGCTGACGTGTTGAGTGCAGATGCTGGTACTCGTACCACCTCGATCGTGGGGGGTTATGTGGCTTTAGCTTCTGCTATTAATAAATTAGTTCAAAGAGGAGAATTAGAAAAATCTCCTTTGCACGATCGAGTGGCAGCAGTTTCGGTAGGACTTATTGAAGGAGAACCATTTCTAGATTTAAATTACTCAGAAGATGTGGCTGCTGAGGTGGATTTTAATGTAGTGATGAGACAAGATCTAAGCATAATTGAAGTCCAAGGAACAGCCGAGTCGGGAAGTTACACTAGAACTCAGTTAAATAAGATTTTGGACTTAGCAGAGAAAGGGATTAAAGAGTTGTTGGTGGCGCAAAAAAAAGCTTTAAGTGCTTGCCAAAAAACTGAGAACTAATCAGTTTTTTGACATCTAGCCGACGCTGACAAATGGGGGAAAGCGCGGCGGTTTTTTAGCTTCACAAGGAGGCATTATTCTTGTTAGTTATATCGTCTTCTATTTGATTCTTTTTACGAAAGAAAATAAAATAGGCGATCGCGTTAATTATAAGTAGGGCGACTAAAGTAGTTTTAGGGTTTAACTTTTCAGTTAAAAAAATTGAAGGTGAAGGTAGAGCAGAAAACTTGTAATTTACTAATAAAGCTACATACAAATTATTAACTGCGTGAGTAGCAATAGCTAATTCTAATCCGTTATCTTTAATTGTTATTATTGCGAAAAATAATCCCATAGTTAAATAAATACCTATCCAAAAGATTAATGAAGATTGACTACTGAGTACTTCGGGATTTAATAAGTGGACTAAACAAAAAATTAAAGAGGAAAACAATATAGACAAAAAACTATTAAATTTGAGACCGAATAACTGTATCAGATAACCGCGAAAGAATAGCTCTTCGATAGTAGTTTGAATAGGGGTCAAGATTAGAGCTATTGGCAGAAATACTAAGAACTTTTCTGCTTCAAAAGTCAATTGATAACTCGCGTTAAAAACTAAGTAATTAATGAGATCGATCGCCAATAATAAAACAAAATAGATGCTAAATCCTTCGATAATTCTTTTCCAGTTAATCCGATCTCTAGGAGTAATAAGTGTAAGTAGCGATCGCTTGTGAATGAGAAGAACTGCTAGATATAAACCTAAAGCAAAAAAAACAAAGGCAAAATTGAGAGTTATATAGCTCCAAATTACATCTATACCCTCAATTCTTTGGGTAGCTTCGTCGAACGTAGTATTAGGATTATTATCAAATAGCACTATTGATAGTAAAACACTGTAGGGGATTACACCCAGAAACATCCAAAAAAATAAAATCAGAGTAATTGAGACTAAATAACGCCACCCCTGATTTTTTCCTAATTGAGCTAACTTTAGATATTTTTTAGTCATTATTCAATGTAATGTCCTAAGGATTCCCCTACCTCGACAGAAGTGAGCCATGAAGGCAAACAAAGTGGCAGGTAGGAACTGATAACTGTTTGCTGTTTGCTGGTAACTGTTATATATAAACTTACGATCGCCACTCAATAAAGGAAAAATTGCTAGAAATTAAGATTTATTGAATTTTAACAAGATTTTAGTAACTAAAATATTCGAGTTAACCCCTATCAGTCAAAGAGTTTAGGCGATCGATACTGACTTTCATCTGGGTTTAGCGTTCGCTCAGCAACGTGAGACAATTCTAAGACAATTAACACGAGCTTTTGCCCCAAGTGGATCGTTGGTAAAGGGAGAAATAATTTATGAAATTAGCTTACTGGATGTATGCAGGCCCAGCACATATTGGCACTCTACGCATTGCCAGTTCTTTTAAAAACGTTCATGCTATCATGCACGCACCTCTTGGCGACGACTACTTTAACGTGATGCGCTCTATGTTAGAAAGAGAAAGAGACTTCACCCCTGTAACTGCCAGTGTGGTCGATCGAAATGTTCTGGCACGGGGTTCTCAAGAAAAAGTAGTCGATAATATCGTGCGCAAAGATGGAGAAGAAAACCCCGACTTAATTGTTTTAACTCCCACTTGTACTTCAAGCATTCTACAAGAAGACTTAGAAAACTTCGTCTCTCGTGCTCAGATGGATACTAAGGGAGACGTGATGTTAGCAGATGTCAACCACTATAGAGTCAACGAACTACAAGCAGCCGATCGCACCCTACATCAAATAGTCCAATTTTATATTGAGAAAGCTCGTAAAAAAGGGGAACTCCCACAAGGAAAAACAGAAAAACCCTCGGTTAACATTATCGGGATCTCCACTCTCGCCTTTCACAACCAGCACGACTGCACGGAATTGAAGCGTTTAATGGCAGATTTGGGGATCGAGGTCAATGAAGTAATTCCTGAAGGTGCTTCCGTACACAACCTAAAAAACCTACCTCGCGCTTGGTTTAACCTGGTACCCTATCGGGAGCTAGGTTTGATGGCAGCTCGTTACTTAGAAGAAGAGTTTGGAATGCCATATGTAGATATTACCCCCATGGGCGTGGTAGAAACAGCGCGCTGCATTCGCCAAATTCAAAAAGTGCTTAACGATCGAGGAGCAAATTTAGACTACGAGGAGTACATAAATAATCAAACTCTCTACGTTTCTGAAGCTGCTTGGTTCTCGAGATCGATCGACTGTCAGAATTTAACAGGTAAAAAAGCCGTAGTATTTGGGGACAGTACCCACGCTGCAGCTATGACTAAAATTTTGGCGCGGGAGATGGGTATAAAAGTAGTTTGGGCTGGCACTTATTGCAAATACGATGCAGACTGGTTCCGCGAACAAGTGAGCGAATATTGTGAGGAAGTCATTATTAGCGAGGACAACGGCGAAATTGGGGACGCGATCGCTCGAGTCGAACCCTCTGCTATTTTTGGTACCCAAATGGAACGACACGTTGGCAAGCGTTTGAATATACCTTGTGGCGTTATTGCTCCCCCAATTCACATCCAAAACTTCCCGATCGGTTACAAACCATTTTTAGGTTACGAAGGGACTAATCAAATTACCGATCTCGTTTATAATTCATTTACTTTGGGAATGGAAGACCACCTATTAGAAATCTTTGGCGGACACGATACTAAGGAAGCGATACACAAAGGAATTTCTGCTGATTCTGACCTAAATTGGAGCAAAGAAGCTAAAGCAGAGTTAAATAAGGTACCTGGTTTTGTGCGGGGTAAGGTGAAGCGCAATACTGAAAAATTTGCGAGAGAGCGCAATTTAACTGAAATTACTCTTGAAGTAATGTATGCAGCTAAAGAGGCTGTTGGTGCTTAGTTAAGGGGTCGAGCAGTCTGAAATTTCAAAGGGTATTTTTAATTAAATACCCTTATATTTTTGATAATATAAACTAATACAAAACAATCGTAAAAACTATCTCAATTCGTCGTTGAGAAAAATGTTGAATTTACTGCTAATTAAGTGTAAGAGGTTTTGTCTTACTATTGTCTTACGAATTTATACAAACTAATTATTACGCCAATATAAAAATTAGTTCGTCGATCTCTATTTATTCGTTATCTTTTGGTGAGTTTTTAATACCAGACTACTTAAACATTTGTACCTAAAGTTTAAGAAACACTATTAAAAAATACAAATAAATTCATAAGTCTGCGATAAAAGTTACTTAAACAGTTGTCTAACAGCAGTAAATAACAGGAGATTGTGCGTGAACGCAGCAGAACAAGCTAGAGGCTTAAACGTTTCCACTAAAATTGCCGCTCTAATCAATTTGTTCAAGTCTGAGTTTCCCGATGCCAAGGCAGATCTAAAACCTTGGAGAAACGACCCCGAAACCCTTTCTTGGGTAGATCCAGATTCGATCGATATTGGCTTTCACTTTCCAGGTTGGAGTAGACGTATCAATTGTCACAGCATCTTAGTACAGATTCGCTTTTACCAAGATCCCCTGGATGCCAAAAAAAGATTAATTGGCATAGAAACCGCAGGATTTAGCCATCAAGGACAAGCTTGGCGACTCTCGACAGTGGAAAACTGGCAATTTTTTGGCAGCTATCAACCTGCTATTGAACCAAAAGAGCAAATCAAACATTTCTGTCGTAACGTATTTGAGTTATTCGATCGCTCTTTGTGATGAAGCTTTTAATATTAGGATTGTTGGGAGGAGTTGCTCTTATGGTTCCTATGCTTCAATCAATAGTGCAGCTTGCAATTAGCTATCCATTAGTTACTCGTTACTCGATCGCAACAAAAAATACTTCTCAGAAGTGTCCAGTCGATCTGGAGAGTTTAACTTCTTTAATGCTAGAAGACCTTCCGAATTACACTAATCGAGTTATTCGTCAGTCTTCCACACCCCAAAGGTCAAATAGAACCCGTCGGTCTGTCATTTTAGCCGGAAAGCCAGAGTTTGAACCTCTCCCTCTTTCTCAGAATCAATATAGCCCTCTGTTCTCTGAATCACCCGAACAGGTATTTTTCACTACTTTAGAGCGGCAATATCTTGACGATCGAGTTCTTGAGGTTCAAAATTATCACTGGCTGTTTCTTTCCCAAACAAAAAGCGGCTGGAGATTGGTAATGCTCTTTTCTCGTTTGGGTTCTACCTCAAAAGCTCGACCTCCTTTACCACCAAGGGAAACTAGTAACAGCGCGATCGGTCAAGCTGTTCGCCTCTGGTTGAGAGATTGTCGTGCTGGTGCTATTAGACCTATAGAAAAGTCAAAATAGCAAGGGTTTGAAATAAAAATTTACTTGCTCGTACTTGACCTATTTTTCTGGCGTTGCTTGCAGTTAAGTACGAGTAGATAATAAATTAATTAAATCCCAAACAATTTTTTTAGAGTATGAAGAGAAAAAATAAAAATAGGTTTGAGAAAATTTTGAGTATTTTTGTGTTCTTATTGCTCGGTCTCAATCTACTCATATTAGCTCCCCAAAAGGCAATAGCGCAAGAAACTCAACTCAATTACACTCTCAGCGAATTGCGCAATCGAGATTTTTCCGAGCAAAATTTACAAGGAGCTTCTTTTGCGGGTGCAGACGTGCGGGGATCTTCCTTTAAAGGAGCGAATTTAAAAAAAACAATCCTTACTAAAGGTTCTTTTATTAAGACCGATTTAAGAGGAGCTGACCTTTCAAAATCATTTGCCGATCGAGCTATATTTGACGATTCCGATCTCAGTAATGCTATTTTTGTCGATGCTATTCTTAGTAGCAGCACTTTTTACCATACGACTATTACAGGGGCAGATTTTTCTGACGCAATTATCGATCGCTATCAAGTATCTTTAATGTGTAAAACAGCAGAAGGAGTTAATCCAGTTACAGGAGTTTCAACTAGAGAAAGTTTGGGTTGTCCCGAATGAAACTGTTAATAAACCTGCAGTGGTGGAGCTTTCTGGGACTTTAGTGGTATTTTTGGAGCCAAATAGTTCCTCTCTACCTTCTGGTGAGTTGAACATATCGCCGTTGCTGTGTTCGACCCCCTCAACAATTACCTTCCTGTGTGTCCGAGCGCCATAAAAGTCTTCAAGATAGTTAAAGTAAATAGTACCTCTTTCTAAACGTTGAGAACCCTGCAACATAGCTCTACAACCTTTAGCTAAGCTAGAATAATTTGGGTCGTTGTCTTCGTTACCAAGCAAATAAACAACGTCTCTGTCTTTATACTGGTCTCTAATTCCGTCTGCACCAACTCGAGCGGGATAATCAAACAAGTCGTCAAGACCATATCTCCATTCGTTGTATCTAGAACAAGCCTCAATAGTTTCTGCATCTGGAATTTCAAACTTGTCTAGAGTTCCTTTTACGACCCTTTTGCCATCCAAGTAAAGGTAAGAAGAAGGATTAGCAACTACGTATTTCACGCGAACTCCTTCTGGTTCGACTTGAGTTGAAGCCGCATAGCGGTTGACAAATTGTCCCCCTGCTGAGTGACCAGCAACGACTATCTCCTTTAAATTGGGGAATAGATCGGAATTGGTTAAGGTTGCAATCATGTCATCGACAATGCTATAAGTGCTGTAACGGAATGGGTCACTATTGCTACTCCCGCTTTTCCAACCACCACTGCTCCAAGACAGATATTCATCTTCTGGAAGACCTAATTTTACTAGATCGTCATCAGTGAGAAATTGAGGAGCGATAATCATTGTATTGTCTTCGGCTTCAGCATTAATGGCGGCGTTTAACATATTCTCATAATAAACATCCGCGTTGCGGTTAGTGCCGTGAATGACAATTACAGCTCGCTCGAGATCTGAATTAGTAGCGTCTAAGGAGTAATTATTACAGTAACGAAGACTTCCTGTATTTCCGTCAGAGTTAACTGACCATATATTGTCGCACATACCAGTTGGGCCTGCGTGAGCAGGTGCCTGATTCGACAAAACAGCCGCTGTACCGAAAAGAAAACTGCCTAATTTTGCTATTTTTTTTATTTTAAATTGATTGAAGATGCTGAGAGTATTTTCTAATTTAAAAACCATAATTTTAAACCCTTAAAGACAGATCTTTAAATCGAGCAAACAGATTATCTTGATAAAAAAATGACATACCGTGATGTCACTTAGATAAAAATATTGAGAAAATGTGACAAATTTGAGACAAAAAAGAGTCAAAATTAGGTTAGATAAATTTTATTTAAAAAAATATTTAATGGGGTGTTTGTTAATATAAGATCGTTGCTGTTAAACCCACATCCTTGAGATTTTGTAGTATGTTTAGAGCATTTTCTAGATTACTAAAAACTCCAACTTGCAACACAGATTTTCCATTATCAACAGTAGTAAAAGCATCTGAGTAAAGCGATCGCACTATAGCTTCTTGATTGGCATCTTCTACCGAAACTATCACTTGATAAAGGGTTCTGTCTTTTGGTTGAGAAAGAGGTTTTCTACGTCTAAAATTAGGGAAATTAGATTCTGGAATTGGTACGTCAGGAACCGGAAGTTTTTCAGGGTAAGGTGGGGTTGATGAGGTGACGGAAGTTTGAGTATTTTTACCTGGACAAGAAACGAGGTAAAAAATACGATCGTCACTCGGATCGATTGTGGTCTTAATAGCTAGATCGGGCGATCGTCGAGTTGAATTTTTTTTATTGGGGATAACTCCACCGATTCTAAGTTGTGCTGCTGCGATCGGATTGTTACCTAAAGCAATTATCGCAGCAGCAAGCACCAGACCTATATTAATGCTCGACGAAACAAGAATCCTTATAGTAGATTTACAGTAGACCTCTAGATTTCCCACGATTTTTTTCCTCGATCGCGCGCTATTGCCAATGAATGAGGATGAAAGGAATATGTCGTTCCTTCACTATGATACTCTTTGAGGGCTAACTGAGTTTATCTATAATTTTTCTCGATCGTCTTGACATAACTATTAATACTAATATAAAACAGCATATACACTACTACATCTAAAATATCTACAACAATATCTAATATTGAAATTGGCAAAAAAACTAAGAGCCACCGCAATACGAATAATATGGCATAGGCAACACCTAGTTTATAAGAATTATGATTTTTATTGACTATATTTCTTTTCTTCTCAGCTCGTTGCAAACCTATAACTAGAGAGGGAAAACTAATGAATGCCCAGTATAAATTAAACAAGGGGACAAACAAAAAACCTACTGCTTTTCCTGGAGTAGTGGCGCGATATTTTTCAGGAATAGCTTGCCAACAACTATAGTGTAAAATAGACCAAAAAACAATGTCTATTACCAAGATAGGCAAGGTAAATAAAAGAACTAATCCTGCTTTTTCATCTTCTCCAACTAGTGTGAGAATACTAAATAAGACAATTATTGAAGAGCCGAGAAAATACAATACTAAAGCAGGAATCAAATAATTATTTCTCACGAGAAATTAGTTTTTAACAATAGAGAATTTAATCTCATCATAAAACTTAGATCGGCAATTGAAAAGAATAGCCTTTTAGGCGATTAACACCTCAACTCTCAAATAGACGATCGCAAGCGGCATCTTTATAATAAAATCGCCTTAGTTTAGCTTTAAATTTTTTAATCTTAAATAGTGAAACTATTTGTATATCACACCCCCGAATTAACCCCAACCGATCGCCTACCCGATTGTGCTGTTGTCATAGACGTATTGCGCGCCACAACTACCATTGCGACCGCTTTGAATGCTGGGGCTGAAGCAGTCCAAGCTTTCAGCGACATAGACAAACTAATCGCAGAAAGCGAAAAATTACCCCCCGAAAAACGAATTAGAGCTGGAGAAAGGGGCGGTGCTAAAGTGGATGGTTGCGATTTAGGAAATTCTCCCCTAGATTGTACGAAAGATGTAGTGCAAGGAAGGCGATTGTTTATTAGTACTACTAATGGAACTCGCGCTCTCCAGCGGGTGGAAAACTCACCAGTTGTGATTACCGCAGCTCAAGTAAATCGTCAAGCAGCCGTACAATATTTGCAACAAAAACAGCCAGAAACAGTTTGGTTAGTGGGATCGGGATGGCAAGGAGGTTATTCGCTAGAAGATACTGCTTGCGCTGGAGCGATCGCCAAATCGATTTTAGAAGAAAAAGGACAATCTAACCCAGAAGCGATCGGTAATGACGAAGTAATTGCGGCGATCGCCCTTTATTCTCAATGGGAAAATAATTTACTAGAAATGTTTTCCCAAGCAACTCACGGTCAACGCCTGTTGAGTTTAAATTGCGAGGAAGATTTAAAATATTGCGCTCAAACCGATACCTTAGATATTTTGCCAATTCAGACGCGACCAGGATTTCTAGTTAAAAACTAAGAAGCTTGGCGTAGTTTTTGCTGCTGTCGGTTGAAATGTTTTTGTTCTTCTGTTAACAAGGAGAAATTCTCAATGGGAGGACGCATATCCCATTGAGTTTCCGCAAATAGGAGTAAATGTACTGTCATTAATAACCCTGTGGTGAGAAACTGCCACGAGCCGCAGTAGGGTAGTAAGATGATTCCGAATAAGTGGATAACACTAGGAATAATAAAGGCACGCGATCGCAACCCTACAGCAGTGCAAAGATATCCAATACCGCACAAACCCAACCAAATATGACACAAATTCATTAAAACCAGACCCCATCCCAGAAAAATCCCTAAATCTGTGATGACAGTACCAGCCAGCATTAAAATTACCCAACTATATAACATCCAGCGCAGACGCTCTACACTTACCCAAAAGTAAGTCATTACAGTCATTAGTAGAGTCCCTACACCTGTCAACACAGACCAAAAAATTGCTTGGGTATTCCAATTAATAGGTGCAAACTGAGCTGTTATAAAGATTGCGGCGCATATTAACCCCCAAAGCACGAACACTTGATCTATACGCGTGTAAAATCCTGAAAATAGGGTCTTATCCCTGATTTTTAAATTAACTTGTAGTAATCCTTCAAGATCTTGATAATCGAGGTATTCTTGTTTGCGGCAGAGTATGGGACGTGTAAAATTAAAAAAACTCATTCAACGAGATTGTTACTTATTGTTACATAATTTTATTAAAGCTTACATAAGTATAACTGTGTCAATCAATCTCGCAGTTAAAATCGATACAAAAGATTTTTAATTCGCTTACCACACCTTTGCAGGATAGGGAAAAAAGAGAATATGAAGATTCTTGTTGCCAGCCACACTTATATTGTCGATCTCAACTGCGAGAAGCTGAAATGGCTGACTAAGTTAGATCCTGAAATTGAAGTAACGGTAGTAGTACCGAAGCGTTGGCGACCAGGTGGAGTTCAGAATAAAATTATCGAGACAAAAGAGCGTACTGAAGGGAATTTTCGCGTAGTCCCAGTCTCTAACTTCTCCCAGAACAATCAAGGACTTCTATGCTTCGGTGCCGATATTATCGATCTACTCAGAGACTTTAAGCCCCAAATTATCCAAGTAGAACAAGGCTCTAAATCTTTAGGTTACGCTCAGCTAATTACTCTCAATCGACTACTGAGACTAAAAGCCAAAAATGTCTTCTTTACTTGGTGGAATTTACCCTACGAAAATAAATTTCCTATTTCTCTGCTAGAGTCTTATAATCTTCGTCATACCGACGGACTCATTGCTGGCAATACGGACGGAGCAGAAATACTTAAAGAAAAGGGGTATAGGGGGCAAGTAAAAGTTATGCCCCAGTTAGGAGTAGATGAAAATCTTTTTTCCCCTCGTCCTCAAACCGAACTAGCTTCCCAATTAGGAATTAGTCCCTCAGAATTTGTCGTTGGATTTGTGGGGAGATTTGTAGAAGAAAAAGGCATATTAACTCTCATTCAATCCCTTGCAGGTTTAACTGAGTTATCTTGGAAGTTACTTTTATTGGGGCGAGGCCCTCTTAAAGAAAAAGTTAGCGAACTAAGTGCCGAATTAGGCATTAAAGACCGACTGGTCTTAGTAGAAAGCGTTCCACACGATCGAGTTCCTCTTTACATTAACTTGATGAACGCCTTGGTGCTACCGTCGGAAACTACCTATAAGTTTAAAACTTTGACTTCTGTTGGGTGGAAAGAACAGTTCGGTCACGTCTTGATTGAGGCGATGGCTTGTAGAATACCCGTAGTCGGTTCTGATTCTGGGGAAATTCCCTACGTGATTGGCGATACTGGTCTAGTTTTTCCAGAAGGGGATATAGAAGCTTTACGCGATCGCTTGCGGCAATTGATGGAGAATTCAGAATTGGCAGATAAGTTAGCCCACAAGGGTTACGAAAGGTCAATGCAACAATATACCAATCAGGCATTAGCCAGGCAACAACTAGATTTTTATAAAAAATTGTTTGCAAGTTAAAAGCAAAAATAAATAATTTATTAAGTAATTATAAAGCTGAAGTAACAATAGTTTAAGTTAAGTTAAAGTAAGTGAAGAAAAAAATAAAAATGAGATAAATAAAAGTTAAGAACGTGTGATGTTGGTAGTTTATCAAAACTTTGAGGTGCGATAAACCAAGTTTATAGCTATACTCACTTAGCTAATTATTTTCTGTAACAAAACAACTATTTAGTAGAATTACGGTTGTTTATAAGAAATTAAAAATTTAATATCTCATTTATAAGGTAATTCCTAGCTGGGACTCACTTGATGGAGGAAATCGCAGTACTAGAGATATTATCCTCGTTACTTACTGCTTGCAGCAGCGCTCGCGATCCCGCCAAAATAGCAAAATAGAAGAAAAAATGACTAAGGAGGAAAAGGTGTACGCAAACTCTCAAAAAACAAAAGAAAATAGCGAATCAATAGAAGTATCTCTCAAGAAACTATCTAGCAATATCTATGAAAAATTTTTAAGTTCTCACCCAGAATTTAAGAATTTATCAACCCAGACTGAAGAACAAATACTACAAAAAACTCTAATGGGATCTATTCAAGATGTTTTAGAGAACTTTGAAGAGTATTTAGAGTCATATTGTACTGAGAGACTAAAAAATTCGCGTTGAAAGTAACAAAATACTCCCCGTGACGATCGAGATTTGTCATCTTCATATTTGCCTTAGTCTCAGCCGCAACAAATCTTACTGTTCAGCGTCACTTAGGATTAACTCCCAAGTAAAGAGGTAAAATATTCTCAAGTAACGAGGAGTTAATGGCTGGAATATTTAATTAGAGTGGAATAATGCGAGTTCTACAAATAGTTCCTTCGATCTCCTTAGTCTACGGTGGCCCCAGTCAAATGGTCTTAGGATTATCTGCCGCCCTAGCATCACAAGGAATTGACGTGACCCTTTTGACTACCGATTCTAATGGAGATGCAGGTCAACCCCCCTTAGACGTGCCTTTGGAACAACCAGTAGAGCGGGACGGATATCAGATTTTGTACTTCCGTTGTTCTCCTTTCCGTCGTTACAAATTTTCTCTCGGTTTATTGCGGTGGTTAAATGCTCGTGCTTCTAATTACGACATAGCACACATTCACGCCTTATTTTCTCCCGTCAGCAGTGCTGCTGCAACTATAGCAAGATATCAAAATTTACCCTACATACTCCGTCCTCTCGGTACTTTAGATCCAGCCGATTTACAAAAAAAACGACAGCTAAAGCGAATTTACGGACTATTGTGGGAAAGACCTAATTTAGCAGGTGCTGCTGCGGTTCATTTTACTAGTTCGATCGAACGCGATATTTCTGAAAGATTTGGAGCTAAAACAAACGATTTGGTGATTCCTTTGGGAGTACAATTCGATAGTTGTTTGCCAGAACCAGGTCAGACCCGCGATCGACTGGGAATTGCACCCGATCGGCCTTTAATTCTATTTATGTCTCGCATCGATCCCAAGAAAGGTTTAGACCTGCTGATTCCTGCCTTAGAAAGACTTTTAGAAGAGGGAATTGATTTTCATTTTGTTCTAGCTGGTGCTAATCCTCAAGATCCAAACTACGAAAATCAGATTCAGCAGCAGGTTGAGAAATCTAAGTTAGGCGATCGCACCGCGATTACGGGTTTTGTTGAAGGGGATTTAAAACTAGGATTGCTCCAGGATGCAGACTTATTTGTATTGCCTTCCTACTACGAGAATTTTGGCATTGCTGTAGCCGAGGCGATGTTTGCTGGAACTCCAGTAGTTATTTCCGATCGCGTTCATATTTGGCAAGAAGTACAGCTTGCTGAAGCTGGATGGGTAAGCAATTGCAGCGTCGATAATTTAATCTCGACAATCAAATTAGCCCTGCAAGATCCCAAACAATTGCAGCATCGCGGACTAAATGCTCGTCAATTAGCTACAGATAAATATAGTTGGAGCGCGATCGCCAAAGAAGCGATCGATGTTTATCGTCAATTAATAGAAATAGAAAAATAAATTTCTCAAAAGGCTTGCAATTTTTGTTTAATTATGATTATAATGACCTGATTATTTAAAAAAAAAGATTGAGAGTTATTACAAAAAATAATAAACTTTATATTTTTTATAAAAAAAATTGCTTCCTCAAATAAGATGACATAAGATTCAAAAGTAGTTTGCACAATAGATGTATGTATCTAATCGTCTCAGAGGAAGGAGAGCTGAAAAAAGTTTTTGTGCGGAAAAGATCTAAAATTTGTTTTAAAAATAAACTTTTAACAAGAGGGCCCTCGTTTTCTAAAAAATTAAAACAAGCAGCGATAAATTTTTGCGAAAAATATTTTGACCCAAAACTATTTTTTTTAATAGTAGAAAATAATTTCTACTTTACAGTCTGGATAGATAAGTCGGAAATAGCCGCTCGGGTAGATAAATATCAAAAGATATTGGCAACTAAAGGTGGAGAGGATTTGGAAAATAGCCTCAAGTGGGAATTGAAGAAGCTGGAGTAAGGCAACGACAGACAATTATAATTCAAAGAACAAATTGTTAGCTTAAAGCTTCGATGTCCCCACATTATAATATAAGTGAAACAACATATTCATTATTGTGCGACGGCGGTTAAAGCTGATGCCTCATCAACTCGTGTGAGTTGACGGCAGTTTCATGAGACAAACTCAGTAAATTTAAGTAAGCAAGATCTTTGTATGACTTCTGTAGTCGGTGTAGAAAAACAAAAATTAGAAAAGCCACCTTTACAAATTCATTATTTAGGCGATCGGGCCTTGCGTCAGGGAGCCAAACGCATTGCTAAAGTAGATGAAGATGTTCGGCAGCTAGTAAAGAAAATGCTTCAAACTATGTATAGCGCCGACGGCATTGGTCTAGCAGCTCCCCAAGTAGCAGTTAATAAACAATTAATTGTTATTGACTGCGAACCAGACAATGCTGCCAATACCCCATTAGTATTAATCAACCCAAAAATTATTCGCCAAAGCCGAGAATTGTGCAACGCTGAAGAAGGCTGTTTGAGCATCCCTGGAGTTTACCAGGACGTAACTCGTCCACAAGCTATTGAAGTAACATTTAAAGACGAGCGGGGTCGTCCGATTAAGTTAAAAGCTTCGGGGCTACTAGCCAGAGTAATACAACATGAAATGGATCACCTCGCTGGCATTCTTTTTGTAGATAGAGTTAAAAATAGTCTGGCTTTAACCGAAGAACTAAAAAAACAAGGTTTTTCCCTGCAAGCAGTTAAGCCAATTGCATAGAGTAAATTTTTTCTATTGACTCAATGGGAAAAGAATTAGTTTGGTTTGAAATTAGCCCTCGAAACCGAGGGCTAATTAACAGTTGTTAAAATACTAACTAAGGTAATTATACATAGAGGAGTAAAAACAAGTGCTAACACCAAAAAGTGGTGTATTTTTAATGGGTTCCTGTATTGCAGCGATCGCCGCTGTAGGTTCTGTATTTGAGCTGTCTTCGGGAACCCCAGAATTAGGAAATTTAACCACAGGAGCTATTTTAGCAGCCAGCATTCCCTTAACAATATTGTTTTTTGTGGTTGCAGTAGCCGACGCCAGAGCTAATATAAAATAACAATTACTCATCAGAAGCTGTTTGTAGTTGCAACGATCGCGTATTGAGCGATCGTCATGATATAGGCGACTCGTTCCCTCGCAGAAAGTTCTTGCCATTGTTTTAGTTGAATCAATTTAATTGCAAATTCACTAAATCGATCGACTCCCTCCTGCCCTGTAGCAACTATTGAACTAGCAAATAGTCTCAAATCTTCTTCTGTCCAACCCGACACTAGTGGTTTGACGCATTCAACTAATTGTGGTGTTGGACGGAGATTGACCGAACGAATTTCCACTGCTCTTTTGGCGATCGTCTCCAAGTACATATCGGGTACGAAACCGCCAAAATGCTCTGATAAAGATTTTTGTACGCGATAAATATCTTCCCTTTCCCAGCATTGGGAAAGGGAAGCAAATAAGCTTTCTGCTCCTGCTGCAATTTCAGAGGAGTCTAAAAAATCTGTCAGGCGAAAATCTGGTTCGATATCGTTATCTATAGGATCGGATTCAATTGCTTCTAAATTTGGATCTATTGGAGCGATATGCTCCTGCAGCCAAAGGATCTCCTGTAATTCCCGTTCTATTATTTGAGAATTTTCTCCCTTGACTGCTCGAGGATCCATAGGACTATTCCTATGCATTTTTCAACATCAACTTGGTAAGGGTTATATCGATAGCTACAATAGCTGACTTTCAATTTACGCATTCATTAATTTTTTTGCTTGGGTAGAGATTTTGGCGGCTCGCTAACGATCGAGGAAGGACAATTATCCCTTAAATGATTAGAGACAGAGGCGATTTTAGTCTGGTGGACATCGATTAGCTTTGTTAGTTCCTCCGCTTTGATCCAGAGTTTCTTTTTGTGTTGGAGTAATTTTTCTTGTGCTTCTGAATCTACGAAATCGCGATAATTATCGGGGAGATAGCAAATTTCTACTGACAGCCAATCGCGGCTAGACTGTTCTGGTAGGATTTGTATAACGCTTTCTGCGGGAATTACGACAAAATCTCGATCGGGTTGAGAAACTTCCTCAGATGAAGTCGACCACAAATCGAGCTTTTGTCGTACCTGTTTGATGCGGATTTGTTTTCGATCGGTATTTGTGTTTACCTCTGGAGACTGGTTGGGAAGGGTAACGTCGTCGTATTTGCTTATTGCTTCTGGAGACTGGTTGGGAAAGGTAACGTCGTCGCTTTCGCTTATTACCTCTGGAGATTGGTTGGGAAAGCTAAGGTCTTCATTTTTGCTAACCTCTGGAGACCCGTCGGAAGGAGATATGCTCTCAGAATTGGAGCTAATAGAAGTTTGCCAATCTTCGAGCGTTTTCCGGATCTTCTTAACCTTTTGTCCAGGGTTGTCGTATAAAAATAAGCCCAATCCTACAGCCAAAGACGCAGTCAAGACTATAAATATCCATAACTTCAAGGATAATTTAAAAGGCTGTTTCTCTTTTTTTCCAGGCTCCTCAACACTCTCAGTATCTGAAATCTCGATATCTGACATATCTATAAGTGGAGGCAGGGAAGATTTAATGTTAGAGAAAGAAACTGACGTATTCTCAGCGTCTTTATTTGGCTTTACCTTACAGTGGACTAGAGCTACCGTAACGTTATCGTGGCCATTTTGCCGATTAGCAATTTCTAGCAATCGTTTGGTTGCTGTAGCTACATTTTTTTCCCCTTCAATTACTGGCAAAATTTCTTTTTGCCAGTATTGATCTATGCGATCGAAATCGCTCAGACCGTCGGAACAAAGTAAGAAAATGCTATCTTCGTCTAAGATCGATCGGTCTATCGTAGGACGTAAATTAACAGAAGACTCCATGCCTAAGGCTTGAACCAAAGCGCCTCCATTGGGATATTGTATTGCATCCCGATAAAGAGCGTATCCTAGCTGTACCTCTCTCGAAGCCAAATCGTCATCTATAGTAACTTGGTGACAACCTGTAGCAGTTATCCAGTAAATGCGAGAATCCCCTACGTGAGTGAGATACATTTGATGATCTCTTGCTAGGGTCATCACTATAGTTGTTCCCATGCGCTGGCGTTCTTGACGTTTTTCGCTGTCGTTGCGAGCGCTAATTGCATCGTTAGCCGCACAGGTAAACTTGTTTAATTGGGAGATTATTGTACTTGGGTTAACTCGATCTTTATCGAAATTTTGTTGCTCGATATTTTCTAGTATTGAATATATAGCTAATTCAGAAGCAATTTCGCCGTCGGCGTTTCCTCCAATCCCGTCACATACGATTGCCAAATTTTTATCGTCAGAATTACTCTTAACTAATTCTCCAGTGTTGGGATAGCAAGCATCTTCATTATGCTTGCGAGTTGGCCCTGAGTCAGTAAGAGTATAAAATTCGTATTTGCGAGAAAAATTTTTTCCGCAGCGAGACATTGCTTCGTCTAGAATCGCAATTACTTTTTCTGGGCGAGTAATTTTTTCTGTTTCTAGTTCTTGACAAAGTTGTTTTAAAAAATCACTAATGCTGTGAGAAGCATTTACTGCTAAATCCGACCAAACCTCAGCTAATTGTTTTAAATCGAAAGAATTTAATCCGTCGAGATGCAATTGTTGTAACTGAAATATAGGGCCGTTAACTCTCAATAGTTCTGGTTTCAGCAAGCTCGAAACTGCCCCTTTATCAAACAGGGGGTTCCAAATTCTAGCTATTTGCCACAACCAGTTTAGCTGTCGCAACGCACTTGCTTCTTGCCAAACGTCGCTTAATTTTGGCAATAACTCTTCTGAATATTTTGGTTCTCCCGATCGATCAGTAGGTACAGTTCCATATTCTAAGAACCATATTTCCTTAGATTGCTCCTCGCTTGCAGGAATGTAACTGTAAATTTGAGGTATGTTGAGTCGGTTGTTAAACAACTTGAGATAAGGAAGAATGTTCCTGGGAATTTCATCCGGTATTTCTGGCGGCTGCGCTGGTTGAGTATCTAGAACAACTCGCTCTTGTTTTAGCAAATAGCGATCGTTTATTAACTCTCCAATCTCATAGGTATATATCCCATCTCCCAGCGCCCACAGATAGCGCTTTACTATAGGCGTGCGGCATTTATGACACAGCTTACTTTTAAAAGAGTTTTCTGCCTGACAGTTAGGATTTGAGCATCGAATTTTTGCCGCATTATTTTGCATATAACTTAATTTGCTCTATCGGGCGATCTTACGATTTAGTGCTGGGATTACCAGGGTAGGGTATTCAGAAATTTAACTTATCTGAATACCTTACAACCGAACATTTCAAAAATTGTAGCGTCTGATTTTCAACTTAATAGTCGTTTCCTCCTCGATCTTTTGCTTGGGAATAATAGTCTGCCAAAGAGGTGCTATTTTTAATCAATCTCGGCCACAGAATCAGAAAGTAAGTCCACCAAGCTAATATTGCTAGGGACAGCACTACTGTTACCCAGACGATTTTTGTTAATATCCAAGTTCCAGTAGGTAGGATAATTCCGACTAGTATTATTGACCAAGGCTGACACCACCAGGGTTTATAATTCCAAGGATTGAGGCTTTCTTTGGTTGAAAATCTCTGCTCTGTTTTATTTGTATTTACCTTCATCAGCAGGGCTATCTATTCGTGGCAGTCCCATACTGTAATTTAGTACTCGACCACCTAGGTTATAACTAATTTCTCCCTTCTGGAGAAGGGAACGGATAAAATGCTCTAAGTCAGAGCCAATGCGACGCAAGTTGTATTCACTCAACTCTTCCCCATTATATGATTCTACTAAATCGTCAAATTTACGATAAACTTTCTGCAAGGAATCTTCTTGCCAATTAAATTCATTATCGGGATCGATGTCTAAAGTTAATACGCCGTCATTGGGGACTAGTTCGTTACCCTGAACCTCAGCGGTATAAATCCGAATATGACGGGTAGTGGATTTTAATAGCATAGAAATTTATTTTTCCTAAGTTTACCTTCTTAAATTTTTACATTTTCTGTCCCTGAATAGTTTCATATTCTGGGATCTTAAAATATGTCTTTATTCTAAAAATTTTAACAAATCATTTATCCTCTGCAAAAATTTGGCTTGCGAATTGTTCGCAAACCAAACTATTGTTAGATATTCTGTTCTAACGTTTTACTGTCCCGCTGCTTGGATGCATTTTTCTATTAGAGAGTTTACCGCATCCACATCCTTCCAACCGAGAATTTCAGTGACTTTCTTCTCTAGATTTTTGTAAGTACTGAAAAATTCAGCAATTTCATCTAATCGATGTGTGGCAATGTCAGAAAGGCTTTTGACTTGGTTGTAACGAGGGTCTTTGTCGGGGACGCAAAGAAGTTTCTCGTCGCGATCGCCTCCGTCAATCATTTCTAGCATTCCAACTGGTCGTGCTGCTATTATGCAGCCTGGAAAAGTCGGTTGGTCTATCAATACCATTCCATCTAAAGGATCGCCGTCGTCGGCTAAGGTATTCGGGATAAAACCGTAATCGCAAGGGTACTGTACTGAAGAATACAATACGCGATCGAGCGCAAAAGCATTGAGGTCTTGTTAAACTAAGCCGAGAAGTCACCTTTTCGACTCGTCTTCAAAACGGTACGTGAAAGTTTCCCTTCATACCGCTCCTCACCAAACGCGGTGCAGCTAAGACATACTTCCGTAAAATTTATATTGGAAAGCTCTGAAGACAAACAAATACAACTTAATTTTTTATCCATCCCACCGCAGCTCAATTAACTGGTTTTGGGCATATTCATTGCTGTTTCTCCTCATTCCACGTTTGCTGTGAGTCCGTCTGCATATCCTTCCTATTACAGCAAGGCATTGGCTTCTGACTCAATCCCACCTGTCCCCAGCATTCGGTTAGCACCTACTTGCAGAAACATTTATCTTTCTCAAGAGCATGGGGGAGGTTACTTCGTTCCTAACTGGCTTTGGTTTCTGGCTTTAGGGTCTCTCTTTCCGCCGAAATTTAAAAGGGTGCGTCTATTGTAAAGATTAAACTTTATTTAGCTCTTGGCATCTAGTTGACAATCTATTTGCCGATATATTATCTTCCCTGCATTTCAGCCTTTTTTGCAGGTCTACGATGACGACGGTTCCAAAAGAGTTCGCTTTTGCTACCCATAACCAGTTGCTAGAGGCATTACCGCATTTAGGCTAGCAGTAATTTCCCTTTTTCTTCCCGCTTCAGGGTTTGATGGCTAGTCTCGAACCTGGGGAAGTGCTGTCACTCCTGCACCTGGAGGGTTGGACTTGTTCGGTAATTTTCCTGAAAATGGTTCGGTAATTTCTGCTCATTTTCTGTTAAGATATATGAACAACCTTAAATTCAAGATAAACTCACTCGAACTCACCAACAAGCCAGCTAAGTTATCAAGATGAAAATACTCATCTTGTGGCTAATCCCTCAACCCAAAACCCGATCGAGTTAGGGGCTGATTTCTAGCCAACGAATCGCACTATCAAATTCGTACTTATTTTTGCTACCTGCTGGAATTTCAATTAAAACATTGATGACACCAGGTTTTGGTCGAGCATTAATGCGCGATAAATCCACAATCTATCTCCTCGGGCAATAAATTCCGATCTAGGGCATTGCTTACTGGAAACAGCCAGCTAAAATGCCCTAGTGAAGCATTCTACATGCCATAGGGATATAGATTAACAATAATGCCTATCTAAGCAAATTAATTTTTAAAGCCTTTTTAGAATTAGTTCTTCATTTGAGGTAATGAGTATATGTTTTTTGGTAAATACTTAACGCTACTGTTTGAAGAGTAGTACGCGATGCAGAATAAAGGTAAAGTCAAGGTTAATAGAGCGATCGCAGTTCCAGCTATCTGCGCCCATCTATTCTGAGGAGGTTCAGAAGAATTGCTTGACGAACCTGTTGATTGCATAAAATAATATATTTTGAGTTTGGTCAGTTTTTGAGAGCAAAAGGTTTTCAACAAACCTTTCTCATATAATTCTAACGATTTATCACTACTATTAACAATAAAAAAACCGCCACAGAGGTTCGGGCGGTCTGAATAAGCAATCGGAGGGTAATAATAGATTAGAAGGGAAAAAGCCGAAATTATGTAGCAAATTTGACTACTTAAGCTTTTTTTTCCTTATTTAGTGATATAAGCATTCCTTGGTTCTCGAATAAACCTTATGTATAGGTGCTTAAAAGTAGAACGTAAAACGCGAGGTAGACCAAAATCGATCGCGATGAGGTTTTCTGGTAATTTCCAGTCAGAAATTTGTAATTGTGCGGGATTTTGCCGAACGAAGTCAATCTGAGATAATTGGGAACAAAGTCCTAATCTCGATTGGGCGGCAAGTGTGGGTACGAGATCTGGGTCAACTTTAAGAATTTCTACGATCGCTCGATCGAGGGCAAAAACGTCCTCAGAGGCTCCTAGAAGGCCTAAAGAGCGAGGTTCGCCCCCGCTAGGTCCATTTCCTTGATGAGCGACAATACCGTCGATAATGGTTAAATTTGGGGCGATCGCTCGTGCAGTTTCTACTAACATCTCGCCAAAACGGTTGGCATCTTTCCCTGCTTCCATATGCCACCAGGCTTTCATTTTACCTGGAACGCAGCCAAAAAGGTTTTTCACTCCCATGGTCATTGTTAGCTGCGCGTGGGATTTAATTTTAGGTAGGTTAATTACTACATCTGCATCCATTGCTTCTTTGGACAAACGCAGGTGGTTGAAGCGATCGCTAGTAGTTTGATAGCGCTTACCGCTAAATTCAACTATGGGTAAGTTTAATTCTTCCATAAAAGAAAGATACCCATTGTTTCTAGCAACTCCTCTAGCACTACCAAATGCTGGACTGTCCCCAAAAAATGGTTTTCCTCCTGCTTCTTTTACGAGTTGGGCAACGCAGTAAACTATTTCTGGGCGAGTAATACATTCTTTTCCTGGTCTTCCTGCGGTTAACAGGTTGGGTTTGAGGAGGACGCGATCGCCATTTTTGACAAAAGCTTCCATTCCTCCCAGAGGTTCTAATAAAGTTTCTATTCGAGAACGCAAACTTTTTACTTCGTAGGAGTCGGCGCGAATTAAACTGACGGTAGATTTCATGTAATTAATGCGAGCAGGATCTTTTTTTTGTGCTATAATTATTTATAGTAAATTTAATTTGCTCTAAATGCTCCAAGTACTCAAAGTAAGACTATATCCAAACACCCAACAGCAACAAGCCTTAAGTCAATCTTTTGGTAATTGTCGCTGGCTTTGGAATTATTGTCTTAATTTGATGAATCAGACTTATATAGATACGGGAAAAGGCTTATCAGGATATGAAGTTAAAAAGCAAATACCACAACTGAAAAAAGAGTACGAGTGGTTAAAGTTAACTTACTCTCAATGCTTACAGCAGGTTTGTTTAAATCTCGGTACTGCTTTTAATAACTTCTTTGAAAGAAGAAACAAATATCCTCGTTTTAAATCAAAGCATGGCAAACAATCTATACAATATCCTCAAAATGTAAAAAGGATAGAAGATTGTTTAAGGCTACCAATGATAGGGGATGTCAAAGCAGTATTTCATCGAGAAATAGAAGGAAAAATAAAAACTGTAACTATATCTAAAAACAAGTCAGATCAATACTTTGCAGCTATTTTATTTGAAGATGGTAAAGAGCAACCTAAATCAAATATCGAGGTGAAAGCAATAGGTATAGACCTGGGAATTAATCATTTTGCTATCACCAGTGACGGTAACAAATTTGATAACCCCAGATGGCTAGCCAAACACGAACAAAATTTAAAGGTTAAACAACAAAAATTATCTAGAAAAGAAAAAGCGCACCGCCTGCGCCGAGGTCTCCTCGGCGTAAAGACGGAGCAAGAAGCATCAAACAACAGAAATAAAGCTAGAAAAGTTGTAGCTAAAGTACATAACAAAATACGATTATGTCGCTCTGATTTTCATCACAAACTATCGCGCAGGATAGTAAACGAAAACCAAATTATTGTAGTTGAAAATCTAGCAGTCTCAAACATGGTCAAGAACCCCAAAATATCTAAGGCTATAAGTCAAGTAGGATGGGGACAATTTTGTACCATGCTTAAATATAAAGCGGAGGGAGAAGGCAAGGTATATCAAGAGGTAGATAGATTTTTTCCTAGTTCTAAAACTTGTAATGTTTGCCTCAACCAAGTTGATAGTTTGCCTCTTGAAATAAGATTTTGGGACTGTTCTAGCTGTGGCACTAAACACATAGATCGTGATATTAACGCCGCTAAAAATATCCGAGATGAAGGACTGCGAATTATTTCCTCTGGGACGGGGGATAAAGCCTATCGCCAAACTGTAAGACTTCGTGCTGGAGGACGCAAGAAATCCACTATTCCGCTAGTTTCTGGGTAGGAAGCCCACGCTGTACCGTCAGGTCAGCGTGTGGTAGTTCACAACAGTCGGGATTATTAACTCTACCTCGCTCCACCACTGATGATAGTTTTGAGGTAATGCTAGATGGTTTGTTTGTGGCGATCGAACACGTAATGAAGGATGCAAGATGAAAAATTTGAGGGCTATAAAACTTATACAGCGCATTGTTTAGCACGGTTTTCACCCTGCCAGCCGTCGATCGTCTTTCGGTATCTCTCCATCGCGACGGTTGTCCTCTTGCAAGCCATTAATGATAATTTGAGCTAACGCAGAGGCTGCTTCTAGATGAATATTGTGTCCCCCTGGGACAAAAAATCGCTTTGCTTGGGGCATGGCTGCTTGTTGCTCTGAGAGATCTTCTTTTTGATTGAAATTGCTTTTATCCCCATAAATTAAAGTTGTAGGAACTTTAATTTGTTTTAGTAGACCTAAGTACTGGGATCTACTGAGATTGTTGATGTCAACTCCAATACAAGTACTAAGTAAAGGATCCCATTGCCAACGCAAGCCTCCGGTGCAAGGTTCAGTAATTCTTTGGGCTAGTTTCATGGCTAGTGACTCAGATAAGACAGGGTTAGCCTTATGCAAGCGTTCTGCAGCAGTAGCCAAGTTAGGAAAAACATGATGTTTGGGAGGAGAAGCGAGATAGTCTAGATGAGTTGCTATTTGTTCGGCAGTTTCATCGAAACGGACTTCTCTCTGTAGTATGGTTTCTACTAATACCAACTCTTTAACCTTCTGAGGACGGGAACTAGCAAATAAAGCAGCAATAACTGACCCAAGAGAGTGCCCTATTAAAGTAAAAGGCATGTATGTTAATTTTTCTATTATTGCATCCAAGTCTGCTAGAAAATCGAGTAAGCTATAGGAAGATTGACTCCCTCCATGAGCAGAGCGTCCGTGTCCCCGCAAATCTGGAGCAACAACCCAGTAGCCTTTTTGGGCTAAACGCTCAGCTAATTCTGACCAAGCTGCCCCTTGGTCGAGAAGGCCGTGAAGACACAATATTAAGCGTCCAGCTTCTGGTCCCCAACTGCAAAGACATAGATTTAAACCTCGCACTTTCAAAAAATGTTCCTTCATGGTTGTTGTGGAAGAAGGACCTTTTGCTTTCGAGGGTAATTGGTAATCAAGGGAAGTAGCGACTCGAGCGGCCAAATCTTCGAGTTGGTGAGGCAGTTTAATTTTGTTCTCAACTTGCTCTAGTGCAGTCTCAATTTGTTTGTGTTGGAGAAAGTTGGAATCTCCAATGGACGTGGATTTGCTGCTGTGAAACCCATCCGTCATTCTCGCTCCTTCATAAGGTTTGAGTATGGCTGGGTCAAAAGGAATGGCCAAAAATTCACATAAACCCTTCATTAGCTTTTCGGGTTGTACGACTAAATCTTCATACCGGATTAGATGATGACGTTTTTGCTCGATTTGTTTGCAGAAATCGCGGATGTTTTGGTTGCTGTTTGCCCAGATATGTTCTGCTACTTTGTAGGAGTCTGTACGATCTGCATCCACGAGTTTATCGGTTCTCATGCGAACAAAAGACTCAATTACGGCATAAGGATGACGTACTAGGTAAATGTATTTAGCATTTTCAAATAAATCTTCTGCTCTTTCCAAAGTCTGTCTATGCATTCCGTAGGTAGTAGATTTATCCACCAGTATGCGATCGCCTGCTAGATTCTTCAGCATGGCATAGATTTCATAGATGGAAACGTCATCTGCTATTAGTTGCTTAATCAACTCTTGGCTGGCACGAGAGTCAATTCCTTTTAATTCCCTTAAAGCTCGCTGCAGTCCATCTTCAAGATAAGAGATATCCACTTCTGGCTGCCTTTCGCTCATGGTATTAAAGGGTAATAAGTGCAATTCTGGAGGAGAAAATATAGAACAATGTCTTGCTAGCATTATTCTTAGTAAGTTAGACCCAGATCTGGGACTAGAAAGAATAAATGCCATGCCAGTAAGTTTTTTTCCCATACTGACACTGGAGGAAGGGGGGGACGTAGGGGAGAATGGGATACTCGTGGAGAAGGATAATTTTTGCTTCTGCTGACTTTTGACTTGAATATGGGTGCGTTCAAACTCACTAACTAGATATCTCGCCAGAGAATGAATTGTGGGTCGCTTGTATAATTCTTGCGCATATAACATTAATCGTAAATCGCGCCCTATTCGATTAATTGTTTCCACAACCATCAACGAATCTATGCCTAAATCCAGCAAACTATCGATTAACTGAATTTGCTCTGGGTGCATTTGTAATGTAGCCGAGATTAAGTTTTTTAAATAAGAATTTAAAAATTCCTGCCGTTGAGAGGATGACATTTTCAACAGGGAAGTAAATATTTGTGTTTGTGGAGCTGCTGGTTTAGCTGCTAATTTTTCTCGATCCTGTTGAACCGATATTTTCAGCAATTCCGACACGAGATTGACTTGTTCTGGAGAAAATTTGCCAGTTTTTTCTAATTGTTGAGCCAACTGTTGGGGATCTGGAGTTTTCCGCCAATCCGCAATGGTTGGGGTCTGACTTTCGCAAGAGGAATAAGCGAATTTTTGGCTTGCATTTGCTGAAGTCTCCACCCAATACCGTTGCCTTTGAAAGGGATAAGTGGGTAAGACAACTTTATTACGGGGAAGATAGGCTTCAAAACTCCTCCAATCCACTTTTACCCCTGCCACATATAACTCAGCTAATGTCTCTAAGATCTGCTGCCAATCTTCTTTTCCTGGGCGTAAGGAAGGCAACCATTTTGCTTGGCGATCGTCGGGGACAGATTGGCGTGCCATGCCTAATAATACTGGTTTTGGACCGATCTCGACGAATAACTCGTAACCTTTCTCGGCTAAAGTCTCAATTGCTGGAGCAAACAGCACTGTCTGACGAATGCGATCGCACCAGTATTCGGGAGTGGCGATCTCTCTATCTACTGGATCTCCTGTGAGGTTAGAAATTAATTCAATTTTGGGTTGTTGATAGTTTATTTGACTGGCTATCTGCCGAAACTCAGCCAACATTGGCTCCATCAGAGGAGAATGGAAAGCATGAGAAACTTGTAGTTTAGTTGTTTTAATTCCTGCTTCAGTTAAAGTCTGAGTTAAAGTTGCTATAGCTGAAGTTGTGCCAGAAATAACTATAGCTTCGGGTGCATTGACTGCGGCGATCGCAATTTCTTTATCTAAGTGATACTTCTCGATCGTACTTTGAATCGTCTCTGCACTAGCTATCACTGCTCGCATTTCCCCATTAGGAGGCAATTGCTGCATGAGGCGACCTCTATGGGTCACTAGTTTCAGTGCTTCGGCGAGAGAGAAAACCCCAGCCAGGGTAGCAGCAACATATTCTCCTAAACTGTGACCGACCAACCCATCGGGTTTAATCCCCCAGGAGATCCACATCTGAGCCAGGGCATATTCTAAGGCAAAGAGGGCTGGTTGAGTGTAAGCAGTTCGATCGATAAGTCGATCGTCTCGATTTTCAGGATAGAGAATAGAAAGTAGAGATTGCTCTAATTCCCCACGGAGGAGGCGATCGCATTCATCAATTGCTTGGCGGAATGTGGGTTGAGTCAGATAAAGTTGTTTGCCCATATTTGCAGATTGGCAACCTTGTCCCGTGCATAAAAAGGCTATTTTCGAGCTTTCCTCTTTAGCTTTACCTGTAATTAAACCACTGGCTCGATCGCCTGCTAAAAAGCTTTGAAGTTTTTCTACTAATTCCCCACGAGACACGCCAGTAACAGCTAATCTATGTTGAAAATGAGTCCGTCCAGTATTAGCTGTAAAACAAATATCTGCCAAAGATTCCGATCCAGGCGATTGTAGAAAATCCTGATAGTTTTGAGCTAAATCCTGTAAAGCTTCTTTTGTCTTAGCGGTAATAGTCAGTATTTTTAAAGGATGTTCGTCAGCTTTGTGTGGAGAGACTGCCGACTCTGGTGCTTCTTCTAGGATTACGTGAGCGTTAACGCCACCAATACCGAAACTACTAACACCCGCACGACGAGGAATATCTTTACCAGTCTCAGTTTTTAACTTCTGCCACTCTTGAGTTTCTTCAACAATATAAAAAGGGCTATTTTCGAGTTTAATCCGAGGGTTTAATTGCTTAAAATTAACGATTTTAGGCAACTTTTTATGCTTCATTGCCAAAACTACTTTAATTATTCCGGCAATGCCAGAAGCGCCTTCCAAATGTCCGATATTGGTCTTAACTGTTCCTAGACCGCAATAGGGTTTATCAACTGAAGATAAATCGTACTTTTGATGTAATTGTCTAAATGCTCGTTTGAGACCATTAATTTCTATTGGATCGCCTAAGGGCGTGCCTGTACCGTGGGCTTCGATATAGGAAATCGTATTGGGGAGGACATTAGCTTTTGTATAGGCGTCGCAAAGCACTTGTGCTTGACCATAAACATTGGGAGATGTCAAACTTCTTGCTCTTCCACCATGATTTACTGCACTCCCTCTAATCACTCCGTAAATATGGTCTTCATCTTCAATGGCCTTAGCTAGAGGTTTTAATAAAATTAATCCTGCTCCTTCTCCACGTACATAGCCGTCAGCCTCGCTGTCAAAAGCTTTGCACTGTCCTTGTGGAGACAACATCCTTAATTGGCTCATTTGAATGTATCTCGTCGGCGTACAGAAAATACTCACTCCACCTACGAGTGCCATGTTACATTCCTGTTCCTTCAAAGCATTTATAGCTTGATGGATTGCTACTAGCGAACTCGAGCAAGCTGTGTCTACAGGAATACTGGGACCGCGAAAATTGAAAAAGGAAGAAATACGATTGGGGATCATGCAAGTCCAAGTTCCAGTCCCAGCGTGTCCGTTAGTGTATTGTTGATACCCATTTTGCAAAAGATCGTAGTCATAGTTACACGCTCCGATAAAAACACCAACAGAACTTCCAGATAGTTGAGACGGTGGATATCCAGCATCCTCCAAACATGACCAACTTAGCTCCAGCATCAGCCTCTGCTGAGGATCCATTCGTTGTGCTTCCCGAGGAGAGATGCCGAAAAATTTGGCATCGAATTGGTCTATCCCCTCAATAAACCCACCCCATTTACTAATACTTTTATTTTGCTCTTCAGGATTAGAAGAATAATACTTTTCAACTTCCCATCGCTCACAAGGAATTTCACTAATACTATTGATTTCTTCTTTTAAATTTTGCCAAAACTGTTGGTAGTTATTTGCTCCTGGAAATCGACAAGCCATACCAACAATAGCAATTGACCCAATCTTCTCTTGTTCTACATAGTCGGACATAAATTTTAGATGCTGTAGTTTTATAAATTATCCTGAAAGCGTTTAGCACAGATATAAATGATTAGTTTTAGATTTTTTTTATATTTAGACAATATTTAAATATCCTAATCGAATTTGGTTGTATTTTACAAGTAACTATTTTTAGTACACGACGCAATACAATTGTACTTTAAAAACCAACGATAAGACTTTTTATCAGCAAAATAGTGGGTACGATCGCACAAACATAAAAATAAGTATATTCTGGAAACAAAAGAATGTAAAAAACAACTATGGGGTCGTATATTAATAAAATTCAATCAGTATTATAATGATTGTTTATAAAAAGGATTGTAGAACAATCATCACACATTCATCATTCATAACTGCCAGTTTACTTTTGTATTGCAGACTACGCTTAAAGGAAAGAGATGATGGTATGGAGCAAGGGGTAGCGATCTAGATATTTTCTGATTTTAGCCGAAGGTCAAAAGTTACATAGCCATTGTATTGATGTGAGATTGTTGAGAGATGCTTCTTCATTTATCATAGTCAACAATACTAAAATAGAAACAGTTCTAAGCTTTCTTTACTGGCGTGCTCAATGAATCAAATCTCTGACTTCCAGGATCCCGCACCTCAAAAACAACAAATTAATTTTCTATCTAATTTTCTTCAGCAACAATCAGATAGATTAGAATCTCAAGATCTTTGTTTTCAACAAGCAATTACTCAGATTGTCTGGCGGGCTGATATAAAGGGAGAATTAACTCATATCAATCAGCAATGGAATAAATATACGGGATTGCAATCTACCGAAGCGTTAGGGTTTGGATTTCTCCGTGCAATTCATGAAGAAGATCGCGAGATTACAATTTACCAGTGGCAAAAAGCAATAGAAACAAAACAACCTTACGAGATTGAGTTTCGCTTGCAGCAAAAAGATGGCAAATATCATACCTTCTTAAACAGTGCAGAACCAGTTCGAGATAAAAACGGTCGAGTTTTAGAGTGGCTCGGAACCTCTACCAGTCTTGGCAAACTCAAACAAGTCGAAGCCAGACTACAACAGAAAAATAGATTTCTACAAACACTGCTAGAAAATCTATTTGATGGCATTGTTGCTTGCGATTCTAGTGGAAAACTAACCTTATTTAATCAAGCAGCTCAAAAACTTCACCAACTGCCTTCTATGTTAATATCTCCCGAACAATGGGCGAGTTACTACGATCTTTATTGTTCCGATGGCGAAACACCGATCGAAAAAGAGCAATTTCCTCTGTTTAAGGCGTTGCATGGAGAATATATCCACAATGAAGAAATGATAGTTGTTCCCAAACAAGGAAAAGCTAGAACTTTGCTAACTAGTGGCGCTCCTATTGTTCAAGAAGATGATGAGAAACTTGGTGCGGTAGTAGTCTTGCGAGATATTACCGAACAAAAACAAGCTAGAGAAGAACTTGCCCAACTAAACAAAGAACTAGAGCAACGCGTCATTCAACGTACCAGTCAACTGGAAATAGCTAACCGTATCAAAGACGAATTATTACTGCGGGAGCGCAAAGCCAGGCAAGAAGCAGAACTTGCCAAAACGCACACAAAGATCTATCAAGATATTGTCAACAACATTCAGATTGGCTTTGGTATTTGGCATTTAGAAGACCCAGAAGATATTTCCAGCTTTCGACTGGTTGCTGCCAATCCAGCCTCTAGCACATTACTCGGAATAGATATTGAAAAAGAAATTGGCAAGCCAATACGTGAATGTTTCCCCAATTTGTTCGACAAGCATACCGCTCTAATAAAAGCTTTAGCAGAGGTGTTCAACTCCGGTCAAGCAATAGAGCTTGAAGAGATGCCTTATGAAGACGATCGCATTTCCCACATGATTATTAACATCAAAGTTTTTCCTATGCCCGATCGTTGTGTAGGTCTTGCCTTTGAGAATATTACCGAACGCAAGCAGATTGAAAACGCCTTAATCGAAAGTACGCGAAAGTATCGATCGGTAGTGAACAGCGTTCGAGAAGTGATTTTTCAGACAGATGACGCTGGTTATTGGCAATTTTTAAATCCCGCTTGGTTTGAAATTACGGGGTTTCCAGTAGTAGAAAGTCTAGAGCGACATTTTAGTGAATATATCCATAGCGAAGAACAACAACAGCGCAGTCAAGAACTATTTCAAAGTCTAATTGCTGGTGAAAGAGAATCTTTTAAATTAGAATTTGTTTTGCTGACACAAAATAACGAGCTTCGCACTCTAGAAATGAATGCTCAACTAAATCGCAATGCAGACGGAAAAGTTCTAGGTGCTGCTGGTACGATTAACGATATAACCGAGCGCAAGGAAGCACAGGAAGCACTAGAAGCCAGAGCTAACGAACTTTCTCAACTCAATACTATTTTGTGGCGAACAACTACCCAGCTTGAGAAACGGAATCATGAATTAGATCAATTTGCATACGTTACTTCTCACGATCTCAAAGCACCCTTAAGAGCGATTGCTAATCTTTCTGAATGGATAGAAGAAGACCTAGAAGACAAACTCGATGACGATACCAGAGAGCAAATGACACTACTTCGAGGGAGAGTCCATCGGATGGAAAATTTGATTAACGGACTTTTACAATATTCTCGCGTTGGCAGAATAACCAAAGAACCAGAAACGATCGATTTGAATGCAATGTTACTCGAGACGATCGATTCAATTGCTCCTGCTCCAGAATTTGTAGTAGAAATAGTCGGACAAATGCCAACGCTGACAACGGAAAGATTGCTTATAGAGCAAGTCTTTTCTAATTTGATTAGCAACGCTATTAAACATCACAATCGCCCTGATGGAAAGGTAGAAATATCAGTTAAGGAGAAAGGCAAATTTTACGAATTCGCTGTCAAAGATGACGGCCCTGGTATCCCTATAGAATATCACGAAAAAGTCTTTGGCATTTTTCAGACTCTAGAAGCTAGGGATAAAGTGGAAAATACGGGCATTGGTTTATCAATTGTGAAAAAGATCGTGGAAACGCGAGGAGGAAAAATTCATCTCAGCTCGGAACTCGATCGAGG
>JASJDA010000225.1 GCA_030065755.1 Prochloraceae cyanobacterium
ATTACCCGCGAGAAAATCTTCAGGTTTGAGGGTAACAATTTGGGAAGCTGTTTCAGTCATTCCATAGGTAGGTGCTAGGGGGATGTTATATTTTCTAGCAGTATCGAGAAGCGATCGCGCCATTGGTGCCCCTCCCAGCAACACCGCACGAAATTGAGACAACCAACCAGGGTTAGATTGTAGCAGGAATTGCAGCTGTGTTGGCACTAGAGAGATAAAAAAGTCTTTGGGGTTAATTTTTGGTGTTTCTCCCGATTTCAACAGCTTATAGGGGAAAATAAACAAATTTCCGTCAGTGAGAAAAGAACGGATAAATTGCATCAAACCACTGACGTGATATAGAGGTAAGACACAGAAAGAATTGACTCGTCGATCGCCAAAATATTGATGAAATCCTTTTACTGAAGCTGTTAGAGTCTCCCAAGTGTGCATAGCGAAGCGAATTTTACCTGAAGATCCTCCTGTTGGTATTGATATTAGGTTGTGAGGTGTAGGGTTTAGACTAGAGGGTTTAGGATGCGAGGTGTTTTGTAGATCGATCGCCACTCTACCCCAAACTAAATCGGGTTGAACTAATTGAGATACTCGTTCCCATTCCAATTGTCCCCAATTAGGATTGCAAAGGAAAACAGGACAATTAGCGCTAACAGCAGCTAGGAAAGACGCAAGAAATTTGAGAGGATTTTCCTGTGCGAGAATAACTTTTGGTGGGGTTGAAAATCGAGTTAGTTGTGCAAGCAAGTCTTCTGTGAGAGAATTAAATTCATCGATGTCGTAACCGATTAACCAATCTCGATCTCTTCGAGATCCGCGCAGCGGTGCGCTTCTTTCTTTTAAATATCTCAGAAGTTCTTCCACAAACTTTCCAACCAATCCTTCTCCTCTTTATTGAACCACTGAGTAACCCCAAAACCAACTGCACGTCGAGGATTAGAAAGTTCTGCTGCTAAATTCAATACTGAATTTCTCCCGAGACTAGTATGTATGAACTACTTTCCCTCTCCCACTCTCCCCCTCTCCCACTCTCCCACTCTCCCCCTCTCCCACTCTCCCTCAAATAAAGCCGACTCAAAACCAAACCGAGATGCAGGTAGATCCGAAGCAATACTAGCAATTACCTCCTCACTTACTTCACTCCCAAGCTCTTGACAAAAAGCGATTGCTTGTGCTAAAGATTCCGAACCAAACCAAGGAACAGGAGCAATTTCTCCCCAACCCACATTACCAGAGCGATCGCTGAGGCGAATAATAATTCCCTCTCGAACCTTCCAAACACCGTGACTGGTAATAAGAGGTTGACGAAAGCGACGCTGATAGAGACGAAAACAGAAACTATAGCTCATAAGTATTTTGTACCATCGATAATTCTTTCCTTCACTTAATAAAACTTAATATTTTTACTTGAAAAATCGATCCGCCGTCAGGCGGAGAAAGAGGGGAAAAGGGGAAAAGAGCAGAGGGCTACTTGGTCCTGCCGCCAACACAGACAACCCGAAAACCGTAGTAGTTGCTGATGAGGCCGCGCCGCGCGATATCGTTGTAGATGCGGTACGCTGAACGGCAGTAAGGATTGACACCCCAGGAACCGCCGCGCAGAGGAGAACGATTATCATTACCACCTTTTGTCCAAGCACTGCCATCAGTCGGCGCTCCTTCATAGTTGTCGTGCCAAGCATCAGCACACCATTCGCAAACATTTCCGTGCATATCATATAAGCCAAAGGCATTGGGGGGAAACTTGCCTACATCAGTTGTTTCTTGTCGATATTCTCCTTTTGGCTCAGACGCATAAGTTTCACTACCTCCATAGTTGGCTAGCTTGCTGGTAATAGTTTCGCCAAAATGAAATGGAGTAGTAGTCCCAGCGCGACAAGCATATTCCCACTCGGCTTCACTGGGTAGTCTATATTCTTTTCCCGTTTCTCTCGATAGCCTTTTGCAGAATTCAACTGCATCGTACCAGGAAACCCTTTCTACAGGACGGTTATCACCTTTGAAGATAGATGGATCTGACTCTAGGTCGCGATCGACTAATGGTAGATTAGCGATCGCCTTCCATTGTGCTTGGGTGACTGGAAATCTACCCATAAAGAAAGGCTCAACAGTAACAGAGTGCTGCGGTTTTTCTCTTCTAAACCCATCCCAGTAAAATTTTTTAACTAGCCTTTCTATTTCCTCATCTTCCGTTCCCATCAGAAATTCACCCCCAGGAATAGCTACCATATCTAAGGTGACACCATTGCCGAGGTTTTCAGTGAAGTACTCAGCTTCACGTTTATCTCGCTTAACTTCTTTACCAGAGGCATTTACAGTTACTACATCAAATTTGGTATTTTTCCTTACTACGTCTTCTTTTAATAACTGCTCAGAAAGTAACTCAACTGTATTAGGCGAGCTTTCAGACAAGTATTCTAGCTGTTGTTGTGGTTGTTGGGGTACAAGTTCAGCTTCGATCGGGTTTACATCCTCATCTCTCAGTTCTAAAAGTTCCTGAAAGTACTTCAACTCATTGCGAGTATAGTCACTCAGACGATATTCCTGTTCAATAGCTTCTTTAACGGCTTGTTCGTATTCAAGTAATTTTTGTCGGTATTCTTGATAAGGGCGAAGAATCTCAACTTCGATCGTATTAGCTTCTTCGGGGGTCAATTCCAAGTCAATTCGGAGATGATTTAAAATTCGGCGACCAATAGGAGTAAATTTACCCTTTTTAGCAAGCTTCTGAGCTTCCTTACGATATTTCAGCTTGGGGTCATCAACAGGCGATCGTACTAGATAAATGTTGTAACCTTCCTCTACTGGATAAAACTGCGGAGTAATCGCTGGAGAGGCTTGTTGCACCTTTTTCTTAGTATATTGGTGCAATTCATCGGCAGAAATCTTACCATCACTATCGAGATCCGCCGCTCCCGTTTCAATACCTTCTACTAAATATTGGGTATAAATTGAGAGTGCTGCTTCCTGTTGAAAGGAATACTGTACGGAGGTGGAAGAAGTTAAAATTGCTCGTCCTTTTCCTCCTAACTCAGCAATTATGTCTACCTCTCCTTCATCTTTGGCTGTCATTCCTTTGGCGATCGCGCCGCTATAGCAACAGTCAAGAATAATAACCTCACGCTTCGATCTGCTATTGGTTATTTGCTCTTGTAGATAACTCGCCTTAACTGCTGTGGGTGGGACAATTAATCCTTTAGGGCTTTTGACAGTTTCTGGGGTAGTTAGGTATAAATTAAGGTTCTGGTCTTTAACTCCATGACCAGAAAAGTAAAAAAGCACTAAGTCTTCTTTACTGCGATCGGCAAACAGGTTATAAATAGCTATTCTCAAGTCCTGAACGATCGGATTGGATAAAACTTCGACGCGATCGAATCCCCCCATCTCTGGATGCTTTAAAACTCGCTCCATTGCCTTAACATCTTCGATCGCACTAGGTAAGGGTTGCAAACCTGGCTGATATTCACTTACTCCTACTAACAGTGCAACCTTGACCACTATTTCTCCTAACTATTGAAAAATTCGTTTACCTATGGCATTCGCCCCTACCTCAAATAATTATAAGTAAAAGGGTTCCCTAATAAAAAATAAGAATATCGAGCGCCGTCCTAGAAGGACGGGGCTTTAAACCCATTTTTTTACTAAGCTGTGTTACTATCTGGGGTAAATTACCTTATTTTTCAATACAAATGGGCAAAGTTTTGGTACTAAATGCCTCATACGAACCGCTAAACATCACGAGTTGGCGCAGAGCGGTAGTTTTGTTACTTAAGGGAAAAGCAGAACAGCTCGAAAATAATGGCAAACACATCTATTCCGCATTTCCTCTGCCTACAGTAATCCGATTGCGATACTATGTTAGAGTGCCATATAAGGAGATTCCTCTAACTCGTCGTAATGTTCTCGAAAGAGATCGCCAAACCTGTCAATACTGTGGCTACAGAGGGGAACAATTAACCCTAGATCACATCGTTCCTCGTTCTCGTGGTGGAGGAGATAGTTGGGAGAATTTAGTGACTGCTTGCGTTCGTTGTAACGTAAAAAAAGGTAATCGCACTCCCAATGAAGCAAGGATGAGTTTATTCTCCCAACCACGCCGACCTTACAGTAGCCTCCATTTTGAAATTGTCAAACACACTAAAGGCAATCTCAATCAAGAATGGAGAAAATATGTAATAGGGATATAAGGTCAGTGCGACAGTAGATTAAGTTACTAAGCACAACCAAAACAATGTCATCGAAGTTAGATAATTCAGCAGAGCAAGAATCTTCAAACAAACAATTAAAATCCGATCGCCCTAATTCTAAAGTCATCACCGAGAATCCCCAACGAGACTTAAAGAGTAATACAAACCGATCGCCCATAGAAAACCTAGTTCAAAAACTTCAACAAACATTAGAAAAACACGCCAGCGAGCGTCAAATTATAGTCATCCAAGATTTTCCAGATCCAGATGCTCTCTCTAGTGCTTGGGCCTATAAACTAATTGCAGCAGAATACAACATAGAAGCAGATATTATCTACGCTGGGATTATTTCCCATCAAGAAAATATCGCCCTAGTCAGACTCACTGGTTTGCCAGCCAAACGCTGGGAAATTCAAAACTTAAAAAATAAAGACTTGTCCTCATATCACGGTTGCGTGCTGCTAGACAGTCAGGGAACTAATAGTCAGCTCATTCCCTTAGTAAAAGAGGCAAATATTCCTTTTGTAGTGGTAATAGACCATCACAGCATTCAAGGAGATATACAAGCAGACTTTATCGACCTGCGCCCTCAAATACGCGCCACTGCCACAATTTTGACCCAATACTTACAAGCAGGACTATTAAAATTCAATACAAATAATCAACAACACGTTAAATGTGCTACAGCCCTAATGCACGGCTTGCGCTCCGATACCAATCAACTAATGCTAGCCCAAGAAGAAGATTTTCTCGCAGCTAGCTATTTAACTAGATTTTACGACCCTCAGTTGTTGAATGCGGTACTCCAATCAAATCGCTCTCGACGAGTAATGGACGTAATTGAGCGATCGCTCAAAAACCGCATCGTACAAAATAACTTTTCGCTCGCTGGGGTAGGCTATTTGCGCTATGAAGATCGAGACGCTATTCCCCAAGCTGCCGATTTCCTGGTGACAGAAGAAAATATTCACACCGCTGTGGTCTACGGTATTGTTCACGATGAAGACCAAGATATAGAATTAGTTATTGGTTCTTTGAGAACTAATAAACTGACTCTAGATCCAGACGAATTTATCAAACAAGCTTTCGGTCAAAACCCCCAAGGAGGTTTCTTTGGTGGCGGACGCTATATGGCAGGAGGCTTTGAAATACCTGTAGGATTTTTGGGTGGATTTAACGAAAAAGCAGATTATGTCAAGCTTAAGTGGGAAGTTTTCGATCGGCAAATCAAGCAAAAGCTTTTACGTTTAGTCAATCCTGACGATAGTGTAATTCACACTGATTGAGGGAGTAGAAAAAAATGGAACTATATTTCATCCGTCACGGTATAGCCGTCGATCGTGGCACGTACAACAAAGACGAAGAAAGACCTCTCACTGAAAAAGGACGGGACAAAACAACACAAGTTGCCCGACGCTTATGTGAGATTGGTCTGCGCTTGGATCTAATCTTAACTAGCCCTTTAGTGCGAGCTGTTCAAACTGCTGAAATTCTCAAACAAGTCGGTCTTGGCGATCGATTAGAAAACTTCCCGCACCTCGCACCCAATGGAGATCTCCAAAGTTGGGTCAACTGGTATCTTGAGGAGCGCTATAATCAGAATAGAAGCAGCATAGCTCTAGTAGGCCATCAACCAAATTTAGGAAACTGGGCGGAAACGTTAGTGTGGGGAAAAAGCGAGGAAAAACTTACACTCAAAAAAGCTGGCGCGATCGGCGTAAGACTTCCCGAAAAGATTAATCCAATAGGCAATAGCGAGTTATTTTTATTAACTTCTCCTAAGTGGTTACTATAAATTAACTAATTTCGTCTTTTCTCCTGTTGGCAAGCAAAAATCTACCCACTTCCAGTTTCATGTTAAAGGTTTTTGGTAAAATAGGGCACTTCCTAAACATTTAAGATAAGTTAGCTTCAGAAGATTTTCTTCAAGTTTTAAGGTGAATATATGGTAGTGCTAACGTGCGAATATCAACCAGGTCTAGAAGGTATTCCCGCAGCTCAATCTAGTATTAGTTACGTAGATGGAAAACAGGGAATTTTAGAATATCGCGGTATTAGAGTTGAAGAACTAGCTCAAAAAAGTACATTCCTCGAAACTACTTATTTATTAATTTGGGGAAAACTCCCAACCCGCGAGCAACTCAAAGAGTTTGAGACTGACATACTTTATCATCGGCGGATCAAGTATCGAATTAGGGATATGATGAAATGCTTCCCCGAAACTGGTCATCCGATGGATGCTTTGCAAACTTCAGCAGCAGCATTAGGCTTATTTTATGCCCGTCGTGCTTTAGACGACCCCGCATACATTCGTAAAGCGGTAGTGCGACTAATAGCCAAAATCCCTACTATGGTAGCAGCATTTCAATTAATGCGCAAAGGCAATGATGCCGTCCAACCCAATGACAATTTGGACTACGCTGCTAACTTTTTGTATATGCTGACGGAAATAGAACCAGATCCACTAGCGGCGAGGATTTTTGATGTTTGTTTGATTCTTCATGCCGAACATACTATCAATGCTTCTACTTTTTCAGCTAGGGTAACAGCATCGACCCTGACAGATCCTTATGCAGTAGTTGCTTCTGCTGTCGGAACTTTAGCAGGTCCCTTACACGGAGGAGCCAATGAAGAAGTTTTGCGAATGTTAGAGGAAATTGGTTCAATAAGAAATGTTCGTCCCTATGTGGAAAAATGTATCCAAAACAAGGAAAAAATTATGGGTTTCGGACATAGGGTATACAAGGTTAAAGATCCCCGTGCAACTATCTTGCAAAATTTAGCCGAACAGCTATTTGAAAAGACTGGTTATGACGAGTATTATGACATTGCTAAGGAGTTAGAGCGAGTCGTAGAAGAAAAATTAGGACATAAAGGAATATATGCTAATGTAGATTTCTACTCTGGTTTAGTCTATCGCAAGTTGGGAATTCCTATGGATTTATTTACCCCAGTTTTCGCGATCGCCAGAGTAGCGGGCTGGTTGGCTCACTGGAAAGAACAATTAGCAGTTAATAAAATTTTCCGTCCTACTCAAGTTTATAAAGGCATTCACCACGCTGCTTATATTCCCATGGAAGAGCGCTAAAAAGTCAAAGGACAAAAGTTAAAAGTCAAAAAAGTTTTTTGACTTTTGACTTGGATCGAAGTCTACATTCTCTATTGCTCTGCTCAAAGCTTTAATTGTCTTCTACTTCAATTAGAATTGCGATAATTGCATTCCAAGCAAATGCTAAAACAAAAGGAGTTGGTGATTGGCAAAAATAGCTTAAAACGATCCCTGCTATCGTTACTATTACTCCCGTAGTCAACCACAACCTTTCGAGATTTGAAGCCCCCTTTTCGATTTTAATAAACCTGAGAACATCTGAGGGAATTGGTTCTGGCATTACTCCGCCAGGAGGAAAAGCCCAATACTGATGACATTCTATAAACCAATCTGTCCAACCATTTGCCTCACACCATTGCTCTATCCATTCATTATTATAGTGCATCATTTTTATGTTTATATTCATGTTTATTTAAATAAGTTTTTTAAATTTTCTCTGAGTAATCTTACTCTATCAAAAGTTAATCCCAATGATTAGCTAATATAATATTCTTTACAACTTTTGCTTAATATTTGTTCATTTTTATCATAATCTACTGGTTAAGTATATATGCTTAATGCAGGTTCGAGCTTCTCCAATCAAGGGAAATCGGCTTTCCTTTAAGAAGTATAAAAATAATATATCCTTACAATGAAAATTAATATTTGTCAACAAAGAGGGTTAGACGATTACCAATTTCCCTTGTGTTTGCTACAAATAATTTCGAGTGGGAGAGGGGGAGAGTGGGAGAGTGGGAGAGGGGGAGAGGGGGAGAGGGGGGAGGAGGAAGAGGATATGTAGCAATCATTTAGGAATTTGGTATAATCCAGCCTGGAGAAATGATATTTTTAAGTCAACCAAAGATACAACCAGCGCGAGAAGGAAGTTGCAATTCTAATTGATTTGAGTCTCCTCGATCGTTCCAAGAGATTTCGCCGCTACCGTACAATAATCGATCGCTTTGAGACCGCAGCTTAGTGACTGGAAATTGAACTTTAGCTGGTGTAGTGCCAATATTAACAGCAATAATAATTTCTTGGCGATCGTCAGTGCGAGCAAAAACATAGACGCATTCATCTGCAAACAAGACTTGATAAGAACCAGTCCGCAGAGCAGAATATTGGTTGCGCAGAGAAATTAATTGCTTGTGGGAATCTAACACTTGAGTATCCCAGTCAGATTTAGCAGGAAAACTGCGACGACAATCAGGATCTAAACCACCAGGCAATCCTACTTCATCACCGTAGTAAATACTAGGAGCCCCAGGAAAAGTTAACAATAGAAGAGTAGCTAATTCCACACTAGCTTTATCCTCTCCCACAATAGTTAACATTCGCGCAGTATCGTGAGAGCTGAGTAAGTTTAGTTGAGTAAGTTGTATTTCCCAAGGATATAGTTCTAGTAATTGCTGGATTTTTGTCCCATATTCTCGAGCAGATATAGCAGGGTAGGGATAATAAGAAGGCGTTTCTACATAATCCATAATGACGCGATCGCCTGCAGTAAAAGCAATAGTTGGCGAAGTAAATAGATAGTTCATCACTCCGTCAAATTGGGTACCGTCCAACCACTGACGAGAATCTTCCCATACTTCCCCAACGATATAGGCATCGTTATTAATTGCTTTAACGCGACTGCGAAATTCCTGCCAAAAACCAGGGGTTTTAATCTCATATGGTACGTCTAAGCGCCAACCGTCAACACCTTTTTTAATCCAATACTCCCCAATCTGCATAATATATTCTCGTGCTTGGGGATTGTCGTGATTGAACTGAGGCAATGCTCTATTATCTACCCATCCTACATAATTAGCAGGCAGACTGCCATCATAAGCAGATAGGGGCCATTTCTCAATTTTAAACCAATCTAACCAAGGAGAATGGGGGCCATTTTCTAGAATGTCGTTGAAAAAGAAAAAGCCGCGACTGGCGTGATTGAACACCCCATCTAACACCACTTTAATATTCTTCTGGTGAGAAGCTTCTAGCAAAGCATCAAAAGCTTCATTTCCCCCCAAAAGCGGATCTACCTGATAATAATCGTGGGTGTGGTAGCGGTGATTGCAAGCAGACTGAAATATAGGTGTGAAGTAGATAGCGTTGATGCCTAAATCTTTTAAATAGTCCAGTTTTTCGATTACTCCCCATAAATTCCCTCCTTTATAACCTTGTGGCGTAGGTATGGCATCCCAGGGTTCTAATTTGGGCGATCGATAAACTGTTGCTTGAGATTGCTCGCTTTTGGCAAAGCGATCGGGAAAAATTTGGTAGAAGACAGCGTGTTTAACCCAATCTGGCGTTTTAATTGTCATGATTTCCCTTTCCAGATACATAGATCACTATCTCATATCTTTCGCCGATGTTGTCCAAAAAGTTAACCGTTACAGATCTGTTCCATAAAACTTATCCAAAGTTGTCCACTTTAGTGTTTACTTCCTGCTTCCTTGCATTACTGCTGCTTGGTGCGCGTTCCAGCTCGAATTCAATTCGAGCTGGGTCGCATCCGCTTTTTCCATGACCGTCGGCGGTATCATGTTCACAGGCTTCTATTCGGGTTGAACCAGCCCTATCTGTAATATATTCTTCTGTCGCTAGTTTTAGGTTAATTGCCGAGTTTAGATCGCGATCTAGAATCAAATTACATTGTTCGCACTGATAAACTCGTTCGCTGAGCTTTAAATCTAGTTTTTTGTTACCACAATTACTACAGAGCTTTGAGCTTGGATACCATTGGTCTACGGACTCAACAAAACCACCATAAGTATCAGCTTTATTTAGCAGTAAAGTTTTGAACTTATAAAAACTAGCATCTGCTATATGCATGGCTAATTTACCGTTAGCCATCAGACCTTTAATATTTAATGTTTCTAGTTTGATATGACGATATTCCCTAGCTAATTTAGTGGTTAGTTTTTGTAGAAAATCATTTCGAGCATCAGCGACTTTTTTGTGCAATCTGGCTAGTTTATTATAATATTTCCTAGCATTATTAGAGGGGGATACTTTTTGTTTTCGGTTGCCTAGTTGTTTATTTCGATTATGATACTGTAACTTTTCTAGCTTGGTTATCGCTGCCTTTAACGGCTTTGGAAAAGTTACCATTGTGCCATCAGAAATAACACAATATTTACCGTCACTGAGGTTCACGTCTATCCCTACAGCTTCAAACACTTTGTGTTGAATAGGTGGTATTAGCTCAGCATTAACGCAGAACGAAACATAATAGCGCTCTCCTCTTTTAGATACAGTATAAGTCTGAGAAACACATTTAGGTATTGCTTCCGTAGTTCTAAAAATACCTAGAGTTGGTATTTTAATTCTCTGTCCACCTTCTTGCAAGATTACCCCATTAGAAGAATCAACTGTAAAGCTTCCAGGATGTTTTTTCTTTTTAAATTTAGGCTTTCCTCCCAAACCTTTCCAGTATCTTGAAAAACCAGATTTTAAAGCTCTAAAAGAGTTTTGATAAACTCTACTAGACATTCCGATCGTCCAAGCAAAATCGCTATTTTTCTTAGTGACATTGGTGAATATTTTTTTGATTAAATCTATTTTTTTTGAACTACTCCCCTTATATTGCTTGTGGTCTAGCTGATTATAGATAGACAAAGCATAGTTATAGCAAAAGCGACTAAAACCAAGATGACGCTCGATTAATGTTTTTTCAGAATTATTTAGTTTTAGCTCAACTTTAATCCCGT
>JASJDA010000226.1 GCA_030065755.1 Prochloraceae cyanobacterium
TTTATTTGCCTGTATGTCAGTCTAATAGTTTTGCTATTAGCTATTAGTTCCTGTTTAAGACGAGTAATTTCTGAATAAATAAATAATAATTTCTCACAGTTATTGTTGATAGTATTAACTTCGTCTCTAACGCGAAACAGTTTTCCACCTGTCACTGGAATAGCAATTGAAGTCATAACATGCGCCCATACTGAGCTGACCCTAGTTTTCAAACAAGGCCAGAGCAATTAACCCCGCTACAGAAGTCCCGTGACCACCTGGGAGTGGTTGTATTGCGGACAAAGTCTTGTTAGTCGCAGCATCCCAATGATTGAGGCGATCGTAGTTGTTTATTAGGTCTGGGTGATTGGGGTCAACACCAGTATCGAATACTGTTACAGATACCCCTTTTTCCGTATAATCTGGCCAAACAGAGAGCGCATTTATTGCTTTTAGATACCACTGTAATGGAAATAAAGGAGCTGTTGGATTTTTGGCCGTATCAATAGCCTTATTTGCACTATTTGTTAACACTGTTTTCCTCACACCAATAATTTTTCGAGCTTCAATTGACTGCTTTTCAGTTCTCAGTATTTTTTCGAGCTACAATTTCTGCTAATTCACTCTCTATACACCACACTTTTTAGAAGATTTATTTGTTGCGTCAATATGGTTTTTGTCAGCGTTCAATATAATCTTAAATCTAAAAAATTAACTGTCAAGTTGCCTCTAGTTTATGTTAAGTTTTTTAGGGGGCATCCGTAAGCCACTCAAAAACAGTAAGGCTCGGGCTCCTTTGAATAAAAATGGGGCAGACAATTAATATTTGATAGACAACGTAACAAAAGTTTTTCTGATTTTATCTAACTTTTCGCTACACTTAAAATCAATAGTCCCCTTCAAAAGACTTATCACTTACGACAAAAGAGCGAAGCGAGATCAAAGCTATTCGGATTCTTTTGAGAATTAATCGATACATTCTTGTGCTAAACATGAAATCAGTAAAGACTGAGAAATTATTGAAAATACATTCTACTACTAGCTACGTTGAAACTATCGAAAAAACCAGTGCCGCTATACTTAAATTAATCGAATTAGATACCAAAATTACTCAGAAAAACGTCGCACAACTAACAGGATGCGCTCGTTCTACTTTACGTCGCAACGAAATTGCTGCTCTCGCGATCGACTGCGCTGGCAATAAGCTCAACCAGTATCTTTCTCAAAAAAAATTGCCCTCTGCCGTTCATGGCGGCAGAGGGCTATTGCTTCTATAACTGATATTCTGTCTTCTGGAATCCGCCAATTTGGGTTAAATCAAGAAGCTCTGCTTTTCTTGATTTAATATCGGCTTTCAATAATTCAATAAACATTTGGTTGCCCCAAAATATTAAGACACCCCCAAAGGCGATCGAGAATAATGCTAGTTGAGGAGCATAATCAGGATGAGGGCTATCCACCCACTTTTTTAAAGCTACTTGCTGCGACCCATCTGGCAAATAATAAATATCGATTGTTGAGTTGACTTCAACTGCCTGAAAATCTTCTTGAGATATTTGATTGGTAATCCCTTTTTTTTCTTGGTCTTTATTCCGATAATAAACCTCCAGGAAAAAACTGGTTCTCCAACCTTTTGAAATATATTTTTTTACTACTATTCCCTCGGTGATTTGACCTTGACTTTCAAACCATCCGGCTCGGCTCCAATTAAAACAACAGTACCCGATACCGAGAAAGCCAACCAGACTCAACAACAAACCCATTCTTCGAGCGAGCGAGCTTCGCTTTTTTTTACTTTTGAATATATTTAGCATAACATTTCTCAAATCGTGGCTCTACGAGAATTATTTGACGCTTCTAGGAGTGTAACTTGTCCAACAATAATGACTCTCAAACATCAAGTTATTTTAACTAACAATCAATGCCGATCTCGATTTAGATACCCAAATCACTTCTTCAGAACGTCGCACAACTAACAGGATGTGCTCCCGCATCCTAAAAAAACAAAATAAATGCCATGAAGTTGGTGCTTATACTTACTGTCAAAATATAACAAAAAGGAATGAAATATTGAATCTCAAAACCATAGTCTCTATTCACGAACTGTATCCAAAGACAAGAAATTCCCAGGGCGAGCGCCATAACATCGAATAGGAAAAAAAATAGATCAACAATCCTTGTTCCCAAAGAACCAACTTCCGCACTCGAAATAATACCAATCAATATAGATTTTGTGACGGGCAAAAATATAGTCGGGAAATTAGGCAATTTTTCAGTTGTCACGGGCGGTTGAGAAATCGGTGGCCATGTGGGTAAATTGGAGAGATTCCCACTATTATTGAGCCTCGTTATTCCAACCGCTACTAGTATGCAAAGAGTACCAAAAAGCGCTACTCCACCAAATCTTTTGAGCGCGCTCGGAGCAACTGAATGCTTAGTTGCTGTGAGCGCGCTACCCCTTGTCCTTAATGCATCAAGGGCCATTGACGCACTCCTGAAACGCTTCTGTGCAGTTGGAGAAACCATTTTATCGAGCCATTTCAAAAATGGTTTCTCCACTTCTGTCTCTAACAAACGGCGATAGTTGACTTCAAAACTCGTGTCAATTAACTCATTTATTTTCGTCGAAGGAGTCCCCGTCAACAAGCAAATTAAGGTTATTCCCAAGCTATAAAGATCGCTTGAAGTATCCAATTTTTTTCCCAACAACTGTTCGGGTGGCATAAATCCTAATGTTCCACCTACCACAGATGATGTTGACATCGTTTGGTTATCTAGCCTAGCCAAACCAAAATCCACCAAATATATTTGTCTTTCAGTAGATATCAATATATTCTCTGGTTTAATATCTCGATGAATAACAGGCGGCTCTTGGCTTTGCAGATATACGAGAATATCCAAAATCTTCGTGGCAAGATCAAAGATTTCTTTGCTAGAATATCTTTTCTGCGTTGAGAGTGGTTTGGCATCTATATATTCAAGGGTAAAACAAAAACCATCTTCGCTATCAAAACTGGTTTGATATTTGGGAATACCTGGATATTTTAAAGTCTGCAGAAATTCAATTTCTTTCTCAAGCGCCTTATAACCAGACCAATCACTACCTGCTACCGCAAATCGAAATTGTTTGATGATGACAGTTTCTTTGCTTGATTTTTCTCTAGCTTTATAGGTAAATCTTCCTCCCTGATAGTTTTGGGACAAAATTTCCACTACTTCGTAGCCTTTGAAATTGGGAAAATTGGGATTTTTTCCGCTTTTTTTGTTGTCAACATTCATAATTTACCCACGAAATCACTAAACTTTAAAGTTGTGTACTTACGACAAAATACTTATATGAACTAGGTTGAGTAATTACCAGTTTTTTATCTGACCACTTCTCTCGCAGCGAGTTAATTGGCTGGCATATTCCCTTTCGTATTCTTTACGGAGATAGAATTTTGTATAGACAATCAGAAAAATCACCGTTTTTTGAAGGGGATTCTTTAATAAGAATGACATTTTTGAGAAATCTTGGCCAGACTTAAGCAAATTTTTACTATTTTATTTCTTCAGCTAAACGTGCCAAATATTTTCTAGCTATACTTTTTGCTTCCTCATATTGCTGCTCGTTATGCTCGCTCCAACTGCGCCCTGTAACTTCTTTTATATGGCCAAACACTGCCGAATGAATTAATTGCTGGTTGTTCTTAAAGTTAGGTTTATTTCCTTTAGCAACTACCCTGTCGATCGCCTCTTTTAACAACCCAACTGGCTGCCTAACTAAAGAGTTCCCATTTTGTCCGTCTCGTATTAAATTCAGACGAAACAAATCGTAGATTAAACCTTTAATTTGACTTCCATATTTAGCTTGGGTCTGCATCTTAGCTAGATCTGGTCTAGCAATCGCTCCTGTCGGCATCGGGACTTCCACAGTTGCAGTTTCTATTTCGGCCTCTAGTCCTTTGAGAAAGGTCTCGTAAACTGCACCTGGCATTGTTTTTCTTAGACAGACTCCACCTGCACAGATATCTCCTTCTGCGTCCAGACTCAAGCCTTTTGTTGACAATACGATTCGTTTTTTATATTCTTTGTGCGAAACAAGTTTTCCATCTACCATGATTTCCCAGTCTAGATTGACGTGTTCTAGGAAGTTGGCATTGGGCTCTACTATTTCTCGTCTAGTCCTTTCCACCTTCGCACCCGTTGGCACATCCGTCCAGGTTGGCACAATCTGTACCGTAGACGAATCTAATACGGACTCAACTTGGACTTTAAAAGTCCTGACTTGTTTTATTTCTTGTAAGCGCTGTCCTATTGCGTCTACCTCTTTCTGCCAAGGTAATGGCTTTGATATATCTGCTTTATCGTTAACGAACCCGATCGTACCAATAGCTGGCATTGGCGAATTTTTGTTGTCAAGATCTTGTTGCTGCACATTATCTATGCCTTGCTTTTCGCTCGTCTGTGATAAATGTCCCGTTCTTCTCAGTTCTTCTTCTAAATTAAATTTCGGTTTAGCTGCTGCTGGTGCAGGTTCAACAATAGTTGCTAACTCAATAACATCCCCTGGCTTAATATGAGTGGTATCGGTTAGGGTCATCACAGTTTCCCCTGCGTTATAGTCCGTTGTCAATACTGGTTTGACCCGCTCGCTCTTTGCTACTGACAGAATATTGTCGCTTTTCTGTCCTTCTAAAAACAGATTAAACAAAGGACGTATTTTTAAGCTGGAGTGAGTCACAACGACTCCCCAATTGGGATGGTCTAGTTTGGGTACATCACCTGGAGCGCCGCCAGGAACAGATCGAATAATCCGACCCCACTCCTGCTCGGCTGGACTCAAGCTCTTGAAAACGCAGAGACAGCAAGATACTGACGTGAATTTATGGTCCGTTCCTACGCCCAACATGCCGCAATGAACAATTGCCCAATACTCTCCTCTGTAAAAACGCTTCATTATATCGCTGGCTCGTCCGGCTGTGTCGAAACTGTCGTGCTCAGAATGGATTAGACCTACTTTGCCTGCCAACATAGGGAAGTTTTCTTCCAAAAGCTTCGCCACCCTATGAGCATGAGCAATGTTTAGTGCCCTGACAATCATCGCATGAGGTTGTCCCGTAGCATTCCTTTTAGCCAGTAATATTTCTACTGCTTTTTGCAGAACGGGTAAGCAAAAACTATCGGCTAACAGTATTTTCCTGAACCAGAGACGATCGTTCTCCGCCTTGACAAAGAACTCATTGGGACTGTATTGTCTTTCTACCCCGTCCTCTTCCACGAGGAAAGCTTCACTACTAGCTTCAGACAAAGTTATTTTCTTGATTGGTGGGGGGTTGAGTTTCCAAGCGTCTTGGATGCTGAATTCAAAATCCCCTCTAGGTGCGTATCTAATGATTTTGCTACCATTAACTGTCTGTTCTTCTTTTTCTTCATAATGCACATATGGCAGTGGCATTGAATCTGAGCGGAACTTCGACCCAGTGAAGTAAGTAAGCAATGCTTTCTCGAAATAATTGGTAATTGTGCGATAACTAGATGCCGCAGAGAAGTGTGCCTCATCTACTACCAATACTCCCACCTGGTTTGGTTCTATATCACCTCGGTTAACTAGGTTCAGTACAAACTGACGATTACCTACCAGCATATCTGCATCGTTCATCAGATAGGCATAAGATGCGAAATTACTTGCATCTAACTCTACTATTTTCGGTGGCGGTACTCCTGGAGGCAGAATGTCGAGGGAATAGAGCAGCCACTTGTCATATATAGGTTGACCTTTTGGGGTTGTGGGAAAATCTTTCAAGAAACGCGATCGTAGCGTGCAGTTGTCTGAAAGGAATAATGCCGTCTTACCAGACATCCAAGGTGCAAGGATGAAGGGTGTTACCGTTTGGATGAGAGTTTTTCCCGTTCCCACACCAGCTAAAATTAACGCAGCTTCGCGATAACTACTGGTCATCTCACCACGAGTTGCTTTCTGATAGATGGCCAACAGTGCATCTTTTTGGTGCGGATATAGTTTAGTTGCACCATTTATTATGCGAGTTTTAACTAATTGGTGGTAAGAAAGAAAATAATTATTAGTCTGCATTTTTTATTCGATCACCTTTCCTACTATTGCAAGAGCGACATAAGGCTTGGCCGTTCCAAAGCTGCGTTTTTCCCCCTTTGCTATAGGGAATAATATGATCGGCAGAAAAATTATCTGCTGTTAATTGTGTCCCACATATCTGACATTGATAACCAGAACGCTTTAATATTGCTAGTTTTTGAGAATTAGAAAAAAACCGGCGCATTTTTTTCTAATAGTATATCACTAGATTTTTTTTCTCGGCTTATCTTGTGCCGTTAAATTTTTCAGCTCACATGTCTGTTGTGATCAGAATTTTTGAGCTTCAATTTCGCACCCTTTACAAATCAAAGATAAATTTCTGAGTGGCTCAAATGAGTGAATTTTGTTACCGCTTAAATCTAGCCATTGTAAATTACTCAGTCTGGCATTCGGAACTGACATCCCTAATTTGATTATTTGCTAGCTCTAGGAATTCTAATTTACTCAATTGAGCCAAAGGAGTAACATCCCTAATTTGATTATTCGACAAATATAGTGAGTCTAAATTGCTCAGTTGTGCTAAAGGAGTAACATCTCTTATTTCATTTGAGGTTAAAAATAGCCAAACTTTGTTACCTTGGGAAATAATATTCTCTAACTGCTTGAGATAAAGTAGACGTTGTTCTGGCAAATAATTGGCAACTTCACTCGAATTAAGAGAAAAACAATCAGCAAAACAATTGTTCGTTACATAACTAGCAGAATCAGTTTCTTTAATAATATTAGACATAAGTTTTGTCTATCCAAAGTCAAATTGTCAAATTAAATTTCAATTCATTCAACTCTTCGGTACTATTACTGCACCGTACTTGGTGGAGTAATATTGCCTCAATAAAGTTACAGTTTGACTGAGTGGTAATTAGTTGAAAAACATATTGGAACTCTATGCAGTGCCCATTGCTTTGAGATCGTTTACTAGCTCAAATAGCTGTTCGTCGCTTAATTCCTGCCGCGAGCGCACCCCAAACTTCTCCATGAGGTATTTCTTCGCAGCATCTAGCGACCAACCAATCCTGGCTATTTCTCGATCGAGCGCTTGGGTTATTTGCTGCTTTGTTATTTGAGACGATTCTTCTGCCGGACTAACTTTATCGACGCGATGGAGAAACCATCTGACAATTTCCCCATTATCTAGCTCGATCGTTGCCACATAATCGCGATCGATGCTTTGTATTACTCCAGTTTTTCCGCCTATCTGCGCTTTTACACGATCGCCTACCACTGGTTCGCTGCTGGTTTCATCTTGGGTCTCTGCTGCTATACTGTTGGTCTCGATCTCCGCAGTGCTATTGTTAGCTTCCTCTTCTGCGCTGGTGTGCTCGCCGTCAATAGAAGCATCCAATTCTTTCACCCACCTTGCTAATTGTCGTCTCAAATCGATCGGTAACAGTGAGGCAGCTCGTTGGAACCTGACCCGCGAGTAAACCCATGTCCCCCGCATCAAGTCCAAATCTTCGGCGGTGCAGCAAGTATCAAGAAGTAAAGCAATCTCACTGATGCTCTTATCGCTGTCTAATCCCCCCGAAGCTATATATTGCTTTAAATCTTCAGGTAATTCCCACTCCCTACTGTAAGTAAAAAGCGTTTCGCTATCGAGGGTTATATGTTGAGTCGAATCTGTTGTCGCAGACAGCTGGTCTATCTCAATTAGTTCTGAATCTTGACCATTATCTAGTTTTTCTGTCAATAGGCTTTCTGAATCAATACACTTCTCATTGTTCGTTACACCCTCGCTCACCTCTGTTACACCGTGGTTACAAATTTCTGTAACGGGCTGTATCTCTCTGGTGGTCTGGTTTTCTGATGACCTAATTGGGGGGGTTACATCTTTTTTAGGAATAAAACTGTCTAGATCGTCAGAATTTTTAGAGGATTGATTGACAACCAATTCTGATGAGCAATTATACTCAGGTTCTTTTGCTCGATCTGCTTTAATTTCTTTTTGACTATCATCTATTTTTTTTATGTAACAAGAGGTAGAAGAGAGGGGTTCCAGCACCGGCCCATCTAGCTTTTGGCTCGTTACATTTTTCTGTAACTCTGATGTAACTCCTGTAACGAGTTCATTATCGAGACCAATTTCGTTCTTTAAAACGCTTAGCTGGTCTACCTTTGAGCTTGTTACAGGGGAGGATGGGGGGTAGGGGGATTGGGGGGTAGAATCTATCTCCCCATCTCCCCTATTGATCTCTTTATTAATAATTCGGGAGTCCTCATTTGTAGTTAAGCTATTTACCTCAACAAATAAGTTGTTGTTAAGGACTCCCGAATTATTAATAGAATCATTGGACCCTAATCCCCCCATCTCCCCATCTCCCCCATCTCCCTCGCCGCCCCAATCTCCAAAAAAATCTTGTCCCAATTCCCAAGGTAATAGTACGCAACGTTTCGTAACTTCTGGGGGTTTAGGAATATCACTTTGATCCCCATCTTGATTGAAAATGGGATTTAATCGCGCCCGATAATATGCCTTAGTTTCGTCGCTTGAGCGATAAAAACGCTGTACAGACTGGATTACTCCTCCCGCTTGCTTGATTAACCCCTCTATAATCCGACGAGAATAATTGGGACTATAAATTCGCTCTACCACTTTCCAAACCGACGACATACATACTGCTAGCGCTTTACCTATGGGGGAATTTTCCATAATCCTAATGTCCCACTCCCCTATTTCGCTTTGACCCTTTAAAGCACTGACTAGATCGAGAAAATTGGTTAAACTATTTTGTGCAGAACAGGACTCATTGGCTGCAGCACAGATTACTTCGATGACATATGCGCGAACGCGATCGCTATCGTAATTACCGAGTTCGGCTATTTTGATGGCGTACCAGGTAAAAATAGCAATACTGCTTACTGTGCGAGCGTGGGCATTTTTTAGATACTTGCTGAGTTGCTTACCTAAAGCAGCCACGGCCTCTGGGTCGTAGCCTATTTTAACTATTTGGCTGAATGCTCCAGATGCTTGCTCCCTGGCATCCATTAACTTTGGCCAAGCCGAACTTTTACCGTTATTCCTGCGTTCAACGGGCATATAAACCATTCTCGAAGCTACTGTGGGGTTGTTGTCGCCGATAACGTGGTTCGTGGTTAGAGCCAGGCTTGTATGAGGCGTTTGGGTACTTTCTCGTACTTTTCTTGGTTTACCGTTGTAAAGGCGCTTAATTAGCTCTTCGAGGTCCATTTTCTTCTCGGGGTCGTCGTAGACCAGAGGCAGAGAAGAAGTTTTGTCGATATGCTCGTATAGTGCCGATTCACTAATGCGGCTAAATGAACCATCATCCCCTAACCAACCAGCTAGGGCTAACCCATTCTCGCTCATGGTGGTTTTACCGTTTCCAGGGTCGCCGTACATATTGAGCACGGGGAAATACCCCTCGGTTCGCATGATACTCTGGTAATGTATTGAAGCACCAGCCCAGCCCAAGGCAAATACTGCTGCATCTATTTGAGCAGGCCCGTGGAATTCTCTCATTGCTGAAATCAAGTTGGGTAATGCATCGGGGTTAAAGGGTTTGATTTTGGGGCGCGGTATGCCGTCGGCTACTCCTATAGAAGAGTCGAAAATGTAGTGAGATTGTTCGGGATTTACTGGATTACCATTTTTATCAAATTGGCAATTATCGAAAACCCAGTGCCCGTCTGGTTGAATTCCTATGCGTTCGGCTAATTTGTATTTAATGCCACCTGCAGCGCGGTATATGCTCAGTTTTTCGGCAATTAAGGCATTTAGCTCGTACCTGGTAAGGTTGCAAACTACGAAACCTTTTACGGCTCTCGACACGCAGTTAACAAAATGGTTCACTTCGTAAGTTCGATCGCTAGGTACGATCGCTCTATATTGCAAGCTATCAAAACTGCGCTTGACATTAATTACTATGCCACCGCCAGTTGAGTTATCGAGTTCCTGCACCACATTGAAGTCAAAGTTCGTTCTCGGCTCGAATTCTTTCTCGGTGACGAGGGATTCTTCTCCTGAATCGGGATCTATTTTTGTGACTTTAGTTTTTGTCCAGTAACCTATTTCTCCATTGTGAGAACTAGGCGTTTTCCACTTATTACGCTTTTTACTTCGTTTTTTCTTTTGATTATTATCTTCAGGGTGGCCACCATTACCATTACTACCATTACCATTACTACCATTACCGCTACTACCATTGCTACTGCTAGTACCATTGCTACTGCTAGTAACATTATTGCTACTGCTAGTACCATTGCTGCTGCTACTACCATTATTGCTACTGCTAGTACCATTGCTGCTGCTAGTACCATTGCTATTGCTAGTACCATTGCTGTTGCTAGTACCATTGCTGTTGCTAGTACCATTGCTGTTGCTAGTACCATTGCTGCTGCTAGTACCATTGCTGTTGCTAGTACCATTGCTGTTGCTAGTACCATTGCTGTTGCTAGTACCATTGCTGTTGCTAGTACCATTGCTGTTGTTGGTACTGCTTTTATGCAGAATTGGTGCTGAGCTAGTTGTTAAACTATTTTGCTCCCTCCACTCCTGTATGCAGGCAGCTTTGTAGTCTAGATCGTTGTTCCACCGCCACCAATGCACCTTTTTTATTAGACCGTCTCGAGCACCATAATTAACCGCAGGCGTTGGATTTTCTTCTGTTGCACTGCGCCAGATCGTTTCCCACTCTGTTGGATACCAGTCTGTACGATCGCACCCTTCACAATAAGCGATGAAATATGAATACGGGTCGCCAGTATAGGCAATGTTGTTGGCGATTAATTCCTTCTCACAACCTATTAGATCGCAAGCTAGATCGAATCCCGTCTTATTCCTGCTGCCAACAGCTATCCCTGGTAAGTTATCTTTATTAGTTTTGCTCAGACACTCTTCTAACGGGATAGGAACTGAACCGCCAGAATAAGTTAC
>JASJDA010000227.1 GCA_030065755.1 Prochloraceae cyanobacterium
GTCAAAAAACATCTACTTTCATTTGATTTATTTACCTAGCGATCGCCTTTTAGCAATAAAAATCAGTATCAAACTTTTTTGGTCAACTCAAATCTATTTCTGACAAGCATTACAGCAATTAGATGCGATTCCCCTTGCTAATGACTAGCTTGATTATTTCTACACTATACTGTTTAGTACAAATAATCTCCACTTCCTTTGTATCCCTTACCTTCTGAGATAAGCGCTCGCAAATCATCATCCCAACCATGCTCTCTTGCTTTGGTACTTTTGGTGGAGAGATCGATCGCCATCCTCGCAGTGCTGGCAGCGTTAGAAGCCTTATAAATGGGCGATCTGGCTTATAATAATGCAAATAACACAACCGAGAAATAGTTCTAACCTGATAAAAGAGATTTGATGTATATAGAGGTTTGATATCTTATATAAATTTAATTTATTTATTAAAATAAATAATTAACTAAACAGATTTATTGAAAACTTTAATAATTGAACTAAGCACATCAGCAACAAGAGAAAAAACACTGTAGAATTACTGCGCTCGCGATCGCAGTTAGTCATTTATTACATTCAGACACTAAATTATTGGCGAGCGACAAGTTGTTTAGGTTTTTCGAGAAAGTTCATGCTGATTTGAAATTTTCTTCTTCTTGTAAAGCTTTGGCGATCGCGTTTCTAAGAAATTCTGTCCGATTAGGCATTGCCCTGACCTTAGCATCCATTTCTGCAGGAAGCCTTACAGAAATGGGTCTAATCGCCATTTCTCCATTTCCAGTTTCCTCATAACGACCTGTTTGTCTATTTCTTACGTATTTTTCTTTCATATTTAGCCAAAGTAATATTTACGCATTTTCTGCATTTTACGCATTTTCTGCATTTTCTACTTTTACAACTATTGTAACTTTCTACTTTGACAACTATTCTAATTTTCTACCCATAGGGACAATTTTAGATTGACTCCTGCGTATACGTAGGCTAGAATAATTTCGTTAGGAAAGATAAGCGATGCACAACAGATTGTCACCCTGGAAATACATCGCTATCATCCACTTTTTTTGTTAATGGAGATATTATATGCTAAATCATGATTTAGCTTTTGAGCAAGAGCAGCGAGAGAAACGAGCTATTAACAATCGCAACACCAAAACCAACTACTATAGCTCTGTAGAACATTTTCTCGCTGACTATTTAAATAACGAGACAAATCCCACACAAAGAAAACAGCTTGAAGAAATATACTCTCAAGCCGAGCACCACCAAAATATAGCTATGGCTATGGGCGAATACGATTATCAACGAGGTCTGAAACCCGATCGTAGACTAGCAGCCAACCAATGGTATCGACTAGGCTTCAACAAAGCTTACTGGCAGAGTATTTTTGCTCTCTACGGCATAGAACCAGAAAAATTTAACAATTAGAAAAAATTAGGAGCGGGCAAGAGCGAAAGGGTAGAAATTACAACTCATCTCTGTCTGCTCCGCATCATATACAAAGGAATTAACGTGACTACTCAATATTATCAGCTAACGCTCTCTAAAGCGATCGCTAAATATGAAGCCGGACTGATGTCGTCTGTGGGATTACTTTTTGATTATCTCTGCATCACTTATAAACCAGGTTGGAAGATCGACATAGACCCACAAAAAATCTGCGACAAACTTAAGCTAACCAAAGATCAGTTTTACCGAGGTCTCAGAAAAATAAAAAAGTGCTTTCCTCAGTTCAAGATCAATATCATTAACAGTCCCAGATTAACGGGCTATATAGAATCAGAAGAAAATCCAACTACTGCTTATAGCACTACAGCAGATGCAGAAAGTGCGCCACCTAGTGCAGAAACTACAACAGCCAACGTAAAAACTACCACAGCTAACGCAGAAAGTGCAACACCAGCCGCAGAAACTGCAACAACTAACGTAAAAACTGCCACAGCCAATGCAGAAACTGCAACTAAAAATCGCGAAAAGCCTAATAAAATCAATGCCGATCGCGATCTACCAAATTCTTCTCCAGATTATTATCAAAGTTTTTCTAACTCTCTCTCAGATTCTTCTCCAGATAGCCAGACCAAATCAAAGCCAATTACGAAGCCAACTCCCCAGAGAGAGAGAATTTCTGTAAATGAGGATGGAAACAAAGAGGTAATTACCAAGGCCAAACCATCAAGAGATTCTTATGCCAACTTTTGGGGAAATTTACCTCAAAGTGATCGAGACAAGTTTTTAGACTTCGTAAGAGAAAAAACCAAACACTTTGCTAACCCGATCGTCCATATCCACGACTACCTAGCCAATAAAAACCGTTGGCAAGAATTTTATAAAAACTTCCGCCTTGTAACACAACTGGAATCAGAAAAAGCACGGGATTGGACTACTCATCCTGACTGGGAGAAGGCATTAGAGGCAATGAGGAGTCCAAAAGTAGGCAAGTTTATGTTCTCGGGATTTGGTGTTGATGAGTTTAGGCATCTACCCAAGGAAGTGAGAAAAGCAATGAGAGCATTCGCCGAAGAGAACAATTATATCGAATAAGGAAATTGTATTATGGTTAATTTTCCCCAGTTACCAAGATTAAAAAGGCAGTCCGTAAAAGAGCGAGAATCAGGAGACAAGCAAATCTGGCAACCTACCTGTCAATGCTTTTGTTGTCATGATTTTGGATATGTCCAAGCGTCTTTGGTTCGCTTAATTGTCCCAGACTACGACCCAGACAAAGATCTAATCCCTATTTGCCAAAGGTGTGAGGCCAACGAACGCTGGGAGCATCCTGATGTTATTCCATCTTTCGATCGAAGATTCACTAGAGAAATATGCGAGCAACTACACGAGTACGATCGCGCTAATTGGAGGGAATGGGCAAGAAAAAAGCAAGAGGATAACAACAAAGTCATTGACTTCTCCACGGTAGTCAAGTCTTTACGAAAGAGACAAAGATCGCAACTTGAAGTTGAACAAGCACAAAGAAATCATTTGGAGGAAAGGGCAAAATGATTGTGAGCAAGGAAAACCATCTTGAACCTCGACTCCACAGCGGAGACCGCATTCGGATATCTAGTTTACCATCAGGGGTCTCAAATATCACTGTCGGCTTAACTGGAGTAGCCCTCGAATCAGAAGAGATAGTAGCGGGAAATGCCCAAGTTAAGATCCGTTTGGACGATGGGAGAAAAATAGTTTGGAAAATAGAGAATCTAGAGGTTATTTCAAAGATCGCACCTGTTGAGACTAACTCTGTTTGGGATTTTATACGATCGCAGAATATCATCATCGATGCAGAGGTGCGCTCGATCGTGACTCTCCCAAAAGATGAGGAATATCGCTTGCTGGAGGAAAATATTCTAGCAGAAGGATGCAGAGACCCCCTTGTGGTTTGGAAACGGGTCAATTCTTCTGGGGAAATAGAAAGAGCGATATTAGATGGATGTAGTCGTTACAATATATGCACCAAGCATAATATTCCATTTACGATCGTTGAATTAGAGTTTGTCGATCGCCATGCCGCCCAACTTTGGATAATCCGAAACCAGCTAGGTAGACGAAACTTATCTCCATTGACTATAAGCTATTTCCGAGGAAAACTTTACAACCAATTGAAGCAGCAAGGAAAACGATCGGATTTAACTTCAGGAAAAAATTGCACTAAGTTGGATACGGCAGACAAACTCGCAAATGAGTTTGATGTCAGCGATCGCACAATTAAAAGTGACGGTAGATACGCAGAAAATCTGGATTGCCTAGGAGATGTGGTTGGAGAAGATATAGTTCCCGATATAATTTCAGGTCGAACTAAGATAACTAAGAATCAGACTTCTGTTATAGCTTCTGCTACTGAAAGTTATCCAGAAGTAGTTAAAGAGGCATTTTCTATATGCAAAGTAGCCAAAGATATAATCGAGCATATCAAAGAGAAAACCCGCAGAAACCTGAATACTCCCTTTCCATTCGCAGTAGGTGAGATTGTTTGGATCTCTTCTGGTAGGGAGCGCTCGTTGCTTGCTTATAGAGGGTTCTGGGGTGTAATTAAGGATATCCATGAAGCATCATACCATTGTGAGGTGCTTTTGTGGAATGGGAGCGTCAAGGTTAGGCCAGAGCATCTAAAATCTTTGCAACTCGATCGTCTTGACTGGGATAAAGCTGGCTCGTTAGCACGTGTGCTTAACTCGATTCATAATCTGGAAGTGGAAGCATCGATCGTTGCAGTGATCAAGGATCTTAGCAGCAGACCAGTAACCTGCCTAAATGTTGGGGAAAAACAATTTTTAAGATGGGGGCTTCGCAATAAACTCGACTTCCTAACACCAGAAATTTCACAGTTTCTCGATATGGAAATAAGCGCTACAGATACTGAAATTATTTCTGTCGTTGAAGAAGGAGCGATCGAAAAAGAAGCTAACGATACTAACCGTAGCGAAAATAAATCAATAACAATTGAAGTAGAAAGCGATCGTTGCGATCGAAGTCCTGTTAGCTCAGAATACGATCGAGACTATTATTTCAGACAACCCCCAGAAATAATCAAGACAAATCAGCTTGTTAGAGAGGTTTTTGAGCATCTTGAGCACTTTAGGTTAATGCATATTTTGGGACTCATTGAAGGCATAGCTAAAAGGAAACCCGATTACATTCATCGTTTTGCTACCGCACTAACAAGAAATGAAGAGCAGGCCTACAAAGAATTTTATATAAATATGGACAGCCCTTATCGTCAAGTTATTTGCGAAGGAATATGTTATCGGTTTTATGAGGGCTGTCCATATTTATATAGAAAAATCTGTCGCTGTTGATGCTGTAAGGGCGTGCCGCTACGCGGATCCCTTCGGGATCGCTACTGTTTATCCCGAGAAGATTTGTAGTTTATTTCAAACTGGGTAAATCGGAAAATATTTAATTAGCTTTTATTAGTTGAACTTCTTCGATTGACCAATCAATGTAATGATCTAGCTCAATTTCCTTAAAAACAACTTGTTTTTCTCCTGAGAAATCTACTTTCTCAGGATGGTCAGGATAGAGATCCACGTTGTCATCTAAGGCTTCTATTGCTATTTCTTCTGCTTCCTCTTCATTTTGTGCCGTCACCATCAAAGAACCAGAAAGCAGTCCATCTTCGCTCTTAAAATCAACTCGATATTGATTCATAATCTTCTACAAATTGTCAATTCCAAAGTTTCAGAATAATTTTAGAGAAGAATGCACTCGTCAGCACGGACTTGGGATTACTCTTCTTCTTCTGAAGAACTAAGCTGTACGCACGAGCCCTTGCCTTAGTACAAATATATTATACAAGGAAGGGGAACTACCCCGATGAATCGAGTGAGGGTAGTTCAATAAAAATGAGAGCTAGTGGCTACAAGCTAATAGACAAGCCCTCTGATACATACTTTATGTCTTTATCAATCATGACACGAGGAACACTCAAACAAAGAATTCCATCAACTGATTTTACTAAAGTTGATTTTGGTTTTAATTCATCAGAATTTGAAAGTGAGCGAGAAATCATTCCCATTGCTCAATTTTTGAATCCAGTGAGGACGTCTAATTGGGGAATAGCAATAAAAATTAACTTGGCTACAGCAGCAAATTTCAATGCTGATGATAGTTGGAAAATAGTCAAGCATCAATTTAGTGATGGTAAAAATGAAACACTACTTTTGTGCCAATCTCCACGATTAGTAGTTCTGCATCGAAGTGGTGCATTAATGTCAAAAGATGAAGAAATTATTAAATACGATGCCAGTAAGCAAGGTACAGCCTGGAAAAGTTTCAGTTATGCGATCGTCTTTTTCCTAGATAAAAACAATCAACCACTGTCTCAAATCCCATTGCGTCTAAAATGTGTAGGACAAGCAGGCATTTCTTTTATCAAACATTACAATCATTACAATAACTCTCAGAGCTTTACCCAAAAATTCTTTCAAGTTTATCAAGAACTAACAGGAGATTGCACCCCGAAAAATCAAGTCTTTTTCTCTCATGCTGTTTACGTGCCAAATTTAGTAAAAGGTTTAGCAAAAAGTCGCTCTTCTGAACTTTGTTCCCCAGCTTGTCTGACCGAAGGATTTTTAGAGCCTACTACTGATAATTTTACCAGTCTAATTATTAAGAATGGTAGCCCAGTTAGTACACAGATTAAACAGGCCAGAGCCGATACTGAACACTGGATATCTCTAGAGCATCTCAATGAAGAAATCCAGAGTCTTTTGACTGAAAATTTTAACGCCAATGAAAAGCTAGACGCGATTCCCTATTGATTGAGAGAGTAGCTCGTTCCGAGTAGAGAGTAGTGAGTCAATCAGAAAAGTTATAAGTAATTTCAAAAATTACTTATGATTTTTTGAAGAACTGGAACCTAGAATGCGATCGCAAATCATAACCATCCGTCGCTTCGCTCAATATGTTTTAGCTGAATTTGACGTGCTCCTAACTCTCGTTCTGAGATAATGCTGCTCATCAACTAATAATACGCGCACGCGATAGTTATGGGTTAGCCCGACTTCGATCGAGATTACTCTTCTTCCCCAGAACAAGCAAGCTGTTTCGAGGGTCGCCATCCTTTCTTCCGCTTGGCGGAGAAAATATCCACTCATCATTGCCGAAGCTAAAAGTTGACCGAGAGATTCTCGACGCTTTCGCGAGAGTTACTTGGAAATGAGGGCTCGGCAAATTACCTAACATCTGAGTTAAACTTTCTTGCATTGCTGCTGCGGCAGCCGGAGTTGGTTGTGATAAGCGCTTAACTATTTCTGGATCCAAAGCTTGAACGTAATTCCCATTTGCTTGTATCTCTTCTTGTTGAGACTCAAAGATCGCACCCAAATGATCTTGATAGTTCATAAACTGGCGCGGAAATGTCTATTAGTATACTTTGAATGTAAGTTTTTTGTAGAACAATTGACTGCGGCAATAACCGAACACGATCGCGCTCTCGATTATACCTACACGCTAAAAGTTTTGTCTCTCAAACATTTCCTGTTCGATTTGTAGAAGATTTTTAATCCTTGCTTCATTTGAAGGGTGAGTAGAGAATAAGTTAGCCAGAAATTGACTAGATGCGGGATTAGTAATTAAAAGAGGTTCAAAAGCTGGATTTCCTTCCATGGGTATTTTTCGAGCGTTAATTTCTAAACGCTCTAATGCTCTGCCTAATGCTCTAGGATTTCCAGTTAATCTAGCAGCACTCTCATCAGCCAAAAATTCCCTTGTTCGCGAAATGGCCAGTTGAATCACTGTCGCAGCAATAGGAGCCAAAATAATCGTTAATAACAAGCCTAAAGGATTAACATTGTTGTTGTCTCTCGAACCTCCAAAGAACCAGAAACTGTAACTGACAATTTGAGCCAAAAACGAAATCGCTGCTCCAATTGTGGCCGCTACTGCTTGGGTGAGAGTATCACGGTTGCGAACATGAGAAAGCTCGTGAGCAATGACCCCTTCTAATTCGTCTTCTGGTAAAACATTTAAAATCCCTTGTGTTAATGCAATTGCTGCGTGTTCTGGGTCTCGTCCTGTGGCAAATGCATTGGCTGCCCCCGTGGGCACGATATATACTCCTGGCATCGGCAATTGTGCTCTTTGGCACAATCTTTCAACCATCTGGTATAGTTCTGGGGCCTCATGGTAACTAATTGGTTGAGCATCATAAGCAGCTAAGGCGATGCGATCTGAAAAGTACCAAGCTCCTAAATTACTGATAGCTGCGATTAATATCCCAATTGTTGCTCCCATTGCTCCTCCCAGCAGGGAGTAGCTTATGCTAATCAGTAAAGCACTTAATAGTGCTAATAAAGCAACCGTTTTAAATTGATTCATTATCTTTGACCTCCTTTAACTTGCTTGACCACGCAAGTAGTAAGTCGTGAGGGTAGTCCCAACTTAATCATAGATTATAGTTGGAGCTTATCCCTTCCTTGGAGAAGGAACAATTAGTCGGGTATTTAAACTCCGACTAATACTAGCTCCGAATGCCGCCTTCGCGCTTGCATAGAAGTTTTGGTGTCCCCCGCGAGTGCGCCATTCGGATAGATCCGATAGGAATAATCAAGACTGGTTATTTTTTACGCCAACACTAGGAGATAATTGGTCTCATCTAGTAGAGAATGAATGCTGGAAAGATAGTGAAAATTACGCTCAGTCTGAAGAAAAAGAACTGGAGAATAAAAATCAAAAACCTTCGCTTTTAGAAGAACGTTCACTCATATTAGGAGTGGCAACCAGTGTATTATTGGTAGGCGCAGCTATCTGCTTACAACTTCCCAATCAGCTTAAAACAAATACCAATTCAATTGTAACGAATAATTCATCAAAGTAGCTAATCATTCAGATTTAAAGAACATTGGTAATCTTCGAGTGACAAAGCACTATTCTTAAGTAAGTATTAGAGTTGATTTGACTATTATCTCGAAATTATTAATGACTCAAAGTAAACAACCCGCCCCTTTAGTCGGCGAGGACTTAATCAAAAAGGTCAAAGAATTAGAGCATTTGAGCAAAGAAGATAAAGCCATACAATAATTCTATTTTTTATAAAGTACCCTTTATAAAGCAGTTAAGTTATAAACGATCGTACTCCAATGAGTTCATTTTTAATAAGGAAGTCCTCATATAGCAGTTAAGTTAATTACTCCAGCAGATAAGTTATCGTAAAGGACTTCCTTATTAAAAATAACTACATCTCTCGTAGTAAAGTTATCGTAAAAGGGTACTTTATAAAAAATAAATACATCGGTCGCTAAAGCTTGTGGCTACTATACAACTACCAAAAACGGTATCGAAAGAGTTAATATGATGAAGTTTCTTAATGCTCTTATCGATGCCGAAGGTATTGAATTAGACAGTCATTCCGAAAGTACAGGTCGTGGCGGTCGAACAGCTAGTTATCGTTTTAGTGTTCAGTCTAATGGCAACTTACTAATTGGCTCTGCTTATACTGAAAAAATGGGCTGCCAAACTGGACTCCAATCTTTCTATTTTTATATAGGGAACCCTTCTATGCCGATAACTTAATTGCGAAGAGACATAATTATAAGAAAAAGGGTTCCCTATATAAAAATAAGTCATTGTCTCGGAGATGAATTTGAAATTACTCTAGGAAGAAGGCATATCTATCTCAAAAAGATCGAGAAAGAACAAGAGTCAGAAGTAGAAGAACTTTCATCAGCATCTTAGCTTTTCAGCTTAATATTACTGACAACATGCATACTTAAAACATGCATACTTACCACTTGGGGGCTGTCGCCCCTTTTTACATGAAAAAAAAGTATTAGGAGATATTATCATGTCCGCCGAGCTAAAAACAATTTGCGAATTAATGAAATATTTTAGCACAACAGAACAAGGAGAAGTTAAATATATAAATTCTACTGATTTAGACCAACTTTCTCCACATGCTTTAGCTGAAATCAATAGAAGAGTAACTCTAGCTTTATGCCGGCAAAGTGCTAAAATTATGGACAAATAAATATATATAACTACCAAATTATTCCTCACAATCAGTAGAAAATATTTCTCTCAGAAACATACCTTAAAACTCACAAGTAAATTTTTGAATTACTTGTGAGTTTTTTCTGTGCTATTGGGCGCGATAGCGCCTTAATCGATGAGGAAAAATAACACCTCATACCCCATTTAAACAGTCATCAGTAAACGAAAGATGAGTAATTATTATACAGCACAAACCGTAGAAGCATTTGGTATCCCTTATACAGAATATCGTTCCCAACCAGAAGAAATACCAGAAATTATTACTGTGGAATTTTATCCTAAAAATCACCCACTTTCTGAGTATAGTTATCCGCACCCGAAGTTTGTATTTACTGAAAAAGTCGTAATCAGAGAGCAATACGAATATTGTCTGCAAAACCAGATTAATCTAGCAGAAGAATTAAATTCTTATCCAATTAAAGCAATGGAATTAGTTGAAAACAAATTAAGCAATGGTCGATTATCATCAGCTCCCTATTGGTTATACGGAATTCGTTGTCATTCTGGTACTCGTGAATTAATGTGGTTCAGCGATGACGAGCTTCTTAAAAGGCAAAATTTATTGACTGAAACAGTGTTTTAAGTCGTAAGTCGTAAGTCGTAAGTCGTAAGTGAAAAGTCCTTTCGGGATTCTTACTTTTAGACTATAACAAATAACTATTAAACTGTATCTTACTTACGACATGCATACTTAAAACTTACGACTTACTTAGGGGGCTATCGCCCCAATGTAGGTGGAATTAATAATACAAAGAATGGAGTCGAAAATCATGTCGAATAATTTTCTTAATACAATTAGTTTAGTTGGAAGATTGGGAAGCGATCCTGAAATCAAGTATTTTGAATCAGGGACAGTTCTATCTAAACTATCCCTAGCCGTAAAAAGAAAGAAAGACAAATCAAAGCCTGATTGGTTTGCTCTGGAAATCTGGGGAAAACTAGCAGAAATTGCTGGAGAATATAGCCAGAAAGGAAGCCTGATTGCAGTTAAAGGAGAACTAAAGATTGACGAATGGACAGATAAAACTAGTGGACAGAAGCGTTCTCGCCCTTATGTCACAGTCAACTGGTTGGAATTATTAAGCTCGAAATCAAATCTTTCTGATAATCCAGAAGATTTATCTGCTTTTTAATTAACTGTCTAGGTTGTCAGGCTTCAAGCGCTCGCCGCAGAAGCCTTCATTTAACTTGCGAGTAATAACATCTATTCTAGGAGCAAAATGCATGAATAATATCACTTTGACAATTAAAATTGAATCTGTTGCTAGCTCTCAAATAAAGAACCAACTAAAAGTAGAAGGAAGTTGTTTATTCAAATTCAACAATTACGGTGAGGTCTTGGCTCGTCCTATTCCTTATCAATCAATAGGTTGGAGTGCTAATAAAATTAAAGCAGCAGGAGCAGGAAGCATTCTTGTTGTTACAGGAGAAATTTCTATTTATCCTCCCAGCGAAGATAGTCCAAATCATCAGATTGTAC
>JASJDA010000228.1 GCA_030065755.1 Prochloraceae cyanobacterium
AAAGAACAAATCGAGCAAATAGAAAAGCTAGCTAAAATCCTACAGCAAGGATTTAACGGACAACTATCCAATTCCGTACAGAAAAAACTACAAGCTACTCGCAAAATAGCTGTAGTTATTGCCGAACAAATCCGTCAAGCAAAAAATCTGGAAACTTTACTAAAAATAATTGTTACTCAACTACAAAAAGTACTTAGAGCGGATAGAGTAGTTATCTACCACTTCAATAGTAAAGATCAAGGAGTCGTCTTAAAAGAATCCATGGTAGCGGGTTGGACTCCCATGCTAGGTGAAAAAGTTCCTGCTTTGTGTTTTGGAGCTATAGAAGTTAGCGAATACGAACAACAAGATTATATTGCCATAGAAGATACAAGAAAAGCTGCTCTTTCCCCTTATCAATTACAAATTCTCGACAAATTTCAAGTACAGTCAAGTATTGCCTTTCCAATTTCATTTAATGACAAAACTTGGGGCTTACTAGTCGTTCAACAGTGCAGTAAACCAAGATATTGGCAAGAAGTAGAAATTACCCTAATCTATCAGATTGTTACTGAGCTAATTGTTTGCTTGCAACCCCTAGAATTCCAAACTCAACTCGAAAAACAAGCAAAGCAAGAAGAAGCAATTGAAAAAGTAGTCAGACAAATTCAAAGAACCACTAACATCAAAGAAATTTTCCAGACAGCAACTCAAGAGATCAGAAAAGTACTAGATGCCGATCGCTCTGTGATTTACCGCTTCTACGAAGACTGGAGTGGCGAAGTAGTTGCTGAGTCTGTAGCTGGTGGCTGGATTTCTCTGATCCAAGAACAAGATCGAGACTTGAGCCTTCGCAAAGATTTGATGTCTTCCGATCAATGCTCGGTAAAAAGGATGGATGCCCCAGCCAATCTAGATACTGATACTTACTTGAAAGACACCAAGGGAGGGATCTACAACCAAGGTGCAAATTACCGTCAGGTGGATGACATTTATGCTGCTGGTTTCTCCCCTTGCTATTTGTCTACTTTAGAGAAGTTTCAGTGTCGTGCGTACATTAATATTCCTATTTTCCACAGTGGACAACTTTGGGGTTTATTTGCGGTCTATCAAAATTCTGGCCCTCGCGAATGGCAAGATTGGGAAATTAGGATGCTAGTCAGATTTAGCGGGCCATTAGGAGCAGCGTTAAATCAACTAGAAATGAATACTAAGTTAGAAGAACAATCGAAACTCCTTACTCAAACAATAGATCGAGAACGTACTATTGCTAAGATAGCCGATCGCATTCGAGAATCTCTTGACTTAGATATTATCTTTAGCACCACCATTCAGGAAATCAGACAATTACTAACTTGCGATCGCGCTGTTATTTATCGCTTTTACCCTGACTGGAGTGGAGAAATTGTTGCTGAGTCCGTAGCTCCTGACTGGGTTTCTCTAATGAAAATGCAAGATAAAGACTCCAGCCTCAAAGAAGATTTAATGTCTTCCGATCGCTGTACCGTCAAGCAAATGGGAACCCCTCCTAATCTCGATACTGATACCTACTTCCAGGAAACTAAAGGAGGTATGTACGCACAAGGAGACAAATATCGTCAAGTAAACGATATTTACGAAATGGGCTTTTCTGCTTGCTATTTAGCCACCCTAGAAAAATTCCAATGTCGCGCCTACATTAATGTTCCTATTTTTCAAGGCAATAAACTTTGGGGCTTGCTAGCAGTTTATCAAAACTCTGGCCCTCGCCAATGGGAAGATACAGAAGTAGATTTAGTGGTACGTTTAAGCAATCCTCTGGGTATGGCGCTAGAACAGGCGGAATTTGTCGCCCAGATGAAGTCAGAATCCGATAAAGTTGCTAAAGCAATTGAGAGAGAACGCGCTGTTGCGAGGATTACTAAGGTAATTCGCGAATCTTCTGATATTACAAGTATCTTCCGCACTACTACTCAAGAATTAAGGCAATTGCTCAATGCCGATCGTTCTGTCATTTACCGTTTCTACGAAGATTGGAGTGGAGAAGTTGTCGCCGAGTCTGTTACTGCTGAATGGATTTCTCTAATTCAAGAACAAGACAAAGACCCCAGCCTTCGCAAAGATTTAATGTCTTCCGATCGCTGTAGTGTCAAACGAATGGATAGTGCTCGCAACCCAGATACAGATACTTACCTCAAAGACACCAAGGGCGGCATATACACTCAGGGTGAACAATTTCGCAAAGTTAATGACATTTACGAAATGGGCTTTTCTGCTTGCTATTTAGCTACTTTAGAGAAGTTCCAATGTCGCGCTTATATTAACGTGCCGATTTTTCAAGGCAGAAAACTTTGGGGTTTACTCGCAGTTTATCAAAACTCTGGATCTCGCCAATGGGAAGACTCAGAGGTATCAGTTATGCTACAAATTAGCAGTCCCCTCGCCATCGCTTTACAGCAAACTGAATCCTTACAACAAATCCAACAACAGTCAGAGAAACTAGCGCGTCAAGCAGAACGAGAAAAGTCTTTGGCTCGACTAACTAGTCGCTTGCTCCGAGCGACCGATCTCGATCAAATCTTCCGTACCGCTACCCAAGACGTCAGAAATACTCTCAAAGCAGAGCGCGTAGCTCTATATCAATTCAATCCCGACTGGAGTGGTAAATTTGTAGCAGATTCCGCCGTCACTGGTTACATGAGTTTGCTAGATGTAGTTCCAGTAATTGAAGATTCCCACTTGCAAGATACTCAAGGAGGTCGCTATAAGGATAATGACACTTTAGTAGTTAACGATATCTATAAAGCCGGTCACTCTCCTTGTCACGTGGAACTGCTAGAGCAAATGCAAGCACGAGCATATATGATCGTTCCCGTATTCCTAAATCAAAAGCTTTGGGGATTACTAGGAGCTTATCAAAACTCTGCCCCTCGCCAATGGGAAAAATCGGAACTAGAAGCCCTAGTACAAGTTGGAGTGCAGTTAGGAGCAGCTCTCCGTCAGGTAGATTACCTAGAACAAGGTCGAATACAGTCGGCAAAACTAACTAAGTTAGCAGAGAGGGAAACTAACTTTATTCGCCTTATCTATAAGATAGGACAGCGAATTATCGAGCGCTTGCAGCAAAAGACTCTCAACCCCGATAATCTCTTCCGTTCCATTGCTCAAGAATTGCGCCAACTGCTCAAAGCAGATAGAGTAGGAATCTATCGTTTTAATCCTAACTGGAGCGGTGAATTTATCATCGAAGACGTAGGTAGCGGTTTCTTACGCTTAGCAGGTACTCAAGCAGCATATGTAGAAGACCCAACTTTACAAGAAACCAGAGGTGGTAAATATCGACAAAAAGAAACCAGTGCTGTTAACGATATCAAAGAGGCAGCAGAATTAACCTTCGATCGCGATTTACTGGAACAGTGGGGGGTAAAAGCTTACGCGATCGCGCCTCTATTCAAAGGCGAACAACTTTGGGGCTTGCTTACCACCTATCAGAATACAGAAACCCGCGAATGGGAAGAAGGTGAAATTAACTTGTTGGTACAGGTTGCTACTCAGTTGGGAATTGTTCTACAACAAGCAGAATATCTAGAACAGTTACAAACTCAGTCTCAACAATTAGAAGCAGCAGCCAAAAGGGAAAAAGCAGCTAAAGAGCAAATTCAGCAGCGAGCAGTGCAAATGCTTGAAGCTGTTAAGCCAGCTTTCCAAGGGGATTTGACAGTAAGAGCGCCTTTGAGCGACGACGAAGTAGGAACGATCGCCGAAGCTTATAATAACACCCTCCAATCTTTGCGTAAGATTGTGATCCAGGTACAAGAAGCAGCAGCTAAAGTAGGAGAAACCTCCTTAAATAGCACTGAGGCTATAACCGAACTATCTCACCAAGCTGAGCAGGAGGTTCGAGAAGTTACTCAAGCACTGAGCCAAATTAAAGCGATGGTAGAAACTACTCAAGCTGTAGCTACCAACGCCGAACAAGTGGAAGTGGCCGTGCAAAAAGCTAACCAAACTGTCCGAGATGGAGATGCGGCAATGAACCGCACGGTAGATGGCATTCTGGCAATTCGCGAAACTGTTTCGGAAACCAGTAAGAAAATTAAACGCCTTTCGGAATCTTCTCAGAAAATCTCTAAAGTAGTTAGCTTAATTGGGAACTTTACTACCCAAACTCAGTTACTCTCCCTCAACGCAGCGATTGAAGCTACCCGTGCAGGAGAATACGGACGGGGTTTTGCAGTAGTAGCCGACGAAGTTCGCTCTCTGGCTCAACAGTCAGCAGAAGCTACCAAAGAGATTGAAAAACTGGTACAAGAAATTCAAGCTGAAACCAGTGCGGTGTCTGCAGCAATGGAAACAGGTATCGAGCAGGTAGTTGGCGGTACTAATAGAGTAAACGAAGCTCGTCAACACCTAAACGCGATCGTCGCTGCAACAGATGAGATTGGCGAACTAATTGCAGGTATTACCCAGGCTACTCAAGCTCAGACCGAACAGTCAGAAGCGGTTACTAAAACCATGACCGATCTAGCTGGGGTTGCTAACAAAACCTCTGATGACTCAGCTAACATTTCTAACTCTTTTCAAGAGTTACTAGCAACAGCTAAAGAACTTCAAAATAGCGTCGGTCAGTTCAAAGTCAGTTAACTAAAAGGTTAAGGGGGAGTGCTGTTTGCTGCTTGCTGTTTGCTATTTGCTTATCCCCCTGCCCCCACTCCCCCACTCCCCCACTCCCCCATTCCCCTTTCTCAGATTCCCATGATTAATGAAGAAAGTTATGTAGACTTCCTGTGTGAAGCTCAGGAGTTGTTAAAAAATATAGAGCAAGAGCTGTTAACTCTTAAAGACGACCCCGCTCCTGCTAAAATCCACAGCCTAATGCGTTCTGCTCATACTCTTAAAGGAGCCGCCGCTAGTGTAGGTTTAGAAACAATTCAAAAGATAGCCCACGTTTTAGAAGATGTTTTCAAAAACCTTTATAAACCTGAAGTTGTCATTGACGATGAAATAGAAACCTTGCTAATCCAGGGTTATGAATGCTTGCGCTTACCTCTAATGGCTCATTTTAACGGCGGTTCGTCGGTTAATGAGTCGTTAATGCTCGATCGCGCTGCTAGTGTCATTGCTAAACTTCAGGAAAAGTTAGGAGACTGTTTTGAACGAGATGCACCTCTTCCTAATTCAGCAGAATTAGGCTTTGACGTAGTTAAGTCTATGTTTGAGAAGGGAGTAGAAGAAAAACTGCAAGAAATAGAAGCAGCAGGGCCTCAAAATCTTGAAACCGTATTGCGACAAAAAGCAGAAGTTTTTATCGGTTTAGCCGAATCTTTTGGTTTGCCTGGTTTTAGAGATATCGCATTATCTACTCTCGATGCTCTCGACGCTCATCCCGATCGCCTTGAAGCAATTACTAAATTGGCTTTAGAGGATTTTCGTCAGGGACAGAAATTAATTTTAGCTGGCGATCGAGAGCGGGGGGGCTCTCCTTCACCTGCTTTAGAAGAATTGGCAGAAAAAATTACATCTACCGATTTCTCACCACAAATAAATTTGGATGTCAATACAGAAAATCAATTAGTTGTTTTCCAACAACCTGCAGAAATAGAAGTTAGCAGCACGGAAATATCTAACCAAATAGAAGAAACAGCCATCTTCTCAGAAGAAGTAGGCTTAGAAGAACGAACAATTACAATGTCTTCAAAAGAAGAGGACTTCGATAGAGCTGCTTTTGAACCAGAAAAATCTACAGCCCCCCCAATAGAACCTATTAATTCTACTCTCAGTCTCAATCAACTATTTGCTAACGCCGATGTAAATACAGATAGTTATACTGAAGAAATAAAACCAGAAAAAGATAAAATACAAACACCTTCTTTTGCTAAAAAAACTAAATCAAATTCCGAAACTAGCAAAATTAATTCACTCAAAAATAGTGGTTACAAACCACCTAAAAAAGATAGTAAGCTTGGTAGTGTTAGAGTTGCTTTAGAACAACTAGAACGCCTCAATCACATAGCAGGGGAATTACTAATTAACCAAAATCAACAATATGCACAAGACGAACAACTGCGCTTATCAATCCAAGAACTTATAGAACATTTTAGACAACACCAGCAGAGCTTAAATGAATTACTAGATTGGTCAGATCGGAAGTGGAGCGAGACTGAAAAATGGTCGGAAAACAGAAAGATATTAGAACATAATTCTCCACTAACTAATAGTTTCGATACTTTAGAAATGGATCGTTACAGCGATCTGCAACTTCTAGTAAAAAAAGCCATAGATGAAACTCTTCACCTAGAAACTCTTGCTGAGGGAATTGGAGGATTAGCCAAACAATCTCGACTGTCTAGGGAAGCTCAAGAAAGACTTTTGACCCACGTTAGGGACGATTTAACAACCGCAAGGATGCAACCTCTCGGAGACTTACTCAATCGTTTACCTCCTTTACTTAAACAATTAACCAAAACTCATAATAAAAAAGCAGAACTAGCTTTATTGGGTACTGAAGTTCTAGTTGATAAAGCGATTGTAGAAAAATTATACGATCCTCTGCTGCATCTAGTGCGCAATGCTTTCGACCACGGAATTGAACCCCCCGATATCCGCAAGAGTAATCGCAAACCGGAAATAGGTCGCATAGAAATTAAAGCTTATCATCAGGGTAACCGCACCACCATAGAAGTAAAAGACGACGGTCGCGGAATTGACTTGCAAAAAATTGCTCGCCGTGCTGGGGAAATGGGTTTGACTGTACCCGATCGCCTTAGCAGAATGAGTGAGTCTGAATTACTAGATTTTCTCTTTGAACCTGGGTTTTCCACTGCTAGTAAACTAACCGAGCTCTCTGGTCGAGGAGTAGGTTTAGACATAGTGCGCTCTCAGTTACAAGAAATTAATGGTTCGGTAAATATCAGCTCTACTTTAGGAGTGGGAACCACTTTCTCATTAAATATTCCTTTATCCCTAACAGTCACCAAGTTATTAGTTTGCAAAGCCACAGGTGTTAGTTATGCTTTACCTGTGGAAAGTGTAGAACAAATTCTCATTCCCCAAGATAGTCAAATCGGCATTTTAGGGAAAAACTTTACTAGTCGTAACCAAGATCGATCTCAAATCTCCCTAGAAACTAATTTAGATAAACAAAAAATGTCTAAGCAAATTGTACTGCGATGGCAACAGGGTGAAGAAGAAATTTTTGTACCTATACATAAGTTATCTGAATTAGTAGAATACTCCGCAATTAGTTCCCGTTTCTTGGGTAACAATTCTAATTCTGCACTAATAGCCAGCGAAGGACTTCTAACCCAACATTCTCCAGTGATATTACTACGTACTTCTGAAGGTTTGACCGCGTTACAAGTAGAACAAATTCTTGGCGAGAAAGAATTAGTATTGCGACCTTTACCAGCAGCAATTAATCCTGCTCCCTATATCTATGGTTGCTGCATCCTCAGTAGTAGTAAATTAGCTTTAGCAATAGATATAGAGAAATTAATTGACTATAGAACCACAACCAACAAAGTGATCGAGCACAGAGAAGCAATTAATTCAGCTCCTTTGCTTTCTCCTAGTTCCTCAGCCTCTTCTGTTGCTAAGAATCTAGACATTAATTCTCAATCTCCTTCTGGATTAACTGAGTCTATAGTCTTGTTAGTAGTGGACGACTCTCTAACTTTACGACGAGGTTTGACTAGAACTCTAGAAAAATTCGGCTATCAAGTTTGCCAAGCTGCTGACGGACAAGAAGCTCTAGAACTACTGCAACAAAAAGATAGTGTTAATCTGATCGTGTGCGATGTAGAAATGCCTCGCCTTAACGGTTTTGAATTATTAAATAAACTGCGAGTCAATTCACATCTATCGAATATTCCAGTAGTCATGCTCACTTCTCGTAGTGGTGCAAAATATCGTCAAATTGCTTCGGAGTTAGGAGCTTCTGCTTATTTGACTAAACCCTATTCTGAAAATGAACTATTGTCGATAATAACTGACATTCTCAAATAAAAAAACAATTCTACATACACCAGCGATGACTTCAATCTTTAAACCGAATCCCACTAACCAACCAGAAATTTGTAAAGCGATCGTTTTTGAGATTGCCGGACATTTACTGGCACTACCTGTTTCTGCTGTTTTTAAAGTAATTCGATCGTCTATAGTTTTTTGCACTACTTTAGGGAATAGAAAGTTAGTTCACGTCGAAGATACAGCATTCCCTATTCTCGATTTGCATCATTTTCTTTCCCAAGTTAGACCCGATCGCTATGACGAATACAAAAAACAATTTTTATCAACTCAGGAACAGTTTTTAGTTTTAGCTCGCTTATACCGAACAAATTTGTGCGCTATTCCCGTAGATGATCCCCCTAGCTTAATGAAATTACCTTTATCTAGCACTTATATGCTACCACCTTCTTATCGGGAGAAAATTGGCGATCTTGCCAGTCACGTTACAATTGTTCCTTATCAAGATTCAACTATTAGTGTTATGTTGCTAGATTTGCAGCAGGCCTTAGCAACAAATGACTTTCACAATCGTGTTTCTGTTCCTTGACATCCTCCCACGCTCCTTGAAGTGGGATTCCTACCAATCCGAAAATCCTTGGTGTGGTTTCTGGTTCAATGACTCGCCATCACCCAGCCGGTTTACACCAACTGAGCCAGAGGGCAAATCCTGGTTGACTCAAGAGAACTAAATTCCGATTTTTTCCCAAATGAGAATTGCTGAGTGGCAGCAAACTTGGTTTCCAGAAACTTTAAATATTAATTAATAGTTTTTAAAGATTTAGTTATGAAGCAGCAATCATTGCAATTAGACGATTTCGCTCAAAACCAGCAGCAAGAGGACCAGCAGACAAGCTTTGCAGAATTTCTGGCGAGACTGCAAGAGTTCAAGACCAGGGTTTTCAGTGGTAGCTTAATCATCGAAGCAAATAATGATTTAAGTTGGATATTCTATTTTCGTTTGGGACGTTTAAGCTGGGTCGCTGGTGGTGCTAATCCAGACGAGCGTTGGAAAAGACACTTAGCAATTTTTGGCCCTGATGTTGACAATACAGACTTAGAAAAACTCGAAAATATTGTTTTACAACAAGAACTTTATCATCACTATAGGATTTTAGGTCTACTGCATAACCAGAAGTTAATTCAAAGGCAACAGTTGGTTAGTTTAATAACGAGTGTCGCCATCGAGGTTGTGTTTGATGTCATCCAGTATTGTCAAACTAGTGGTGAGAATTTGTCCTATAAGACTAGCCCTGATAATCTTAATAGTAAGCTAGGCATACTGTTGCCCTTAGTCAAGACTGAAGAAGTTATTAATTCAGCCATACAAGCATGGCAAAAATGGCAAACTGCAGGACTAGCAGCGTATTCGCCTAACCTATTTCCTGTAATTCAACAGCCAGAAATACTGCAAAAACAAATCTCTGCTAGTAGGGAGCGAGCAATTATCTCTTTGCTGGATGGCAAAGAGACATTGAGAAGTCTAGCGCTAAAAAGCTCGCGAGACCTTATCGCCTTGAGCTCCCAATTGATTCGGTTAGTGAATTCTGGGGCGCTCGCTTTGTCTGAGGTTCTAATTAAGAGAAAAATCGATTCCGCTCCCGACGAGGGAAAACTTGCCTCTGTTGGGAATAATGTCGTTGTTGCACCGTCGGGACAATCACCTCTAGTCGCCTGTGTCGATGATAATCCAACGCTCTCTCAAGCTGTAGAACAGATGGATAAAGATGGTTTAGTCGAGGGGATGAGAGCTAAATTAGTCGGTTCTAATGACTTTTTGTCTAAACTCGTAGAAGCTCCGCATTGGCTCAAAATGTTCGACAAACATTTGAAACGTAAATGAAAGCTCCCATCATTTCCCATCATCACAGCCAGTTGCGATCGTTCTTTTTTAGAAGCAGGTAAACGACTTTCTTGAAATCGCTGACCGAGCGCGAGAATACCAATCATCATCGGGAACGATTTGTTGTAAACAATTAGGAATAATTTCTCAAAATCCTGGTGCCAAAATTTATCTAACTCGTTCTCAAATTCTAGCTGAAATCGAACAATTCATGAACAGTATTTTAGAGGACCCCAATGTCACAAGAAAAGGTAAAGATAAGGGAGCCGTTAGACGAACTTTGGAAGCGTTACAAAAATCTTTTTATCTAGAGTCAGAAATCCCTACTGATTAGACTGTTCGGTTTAGTTTGACAAGCAAGAAACTATTTTAAGTATAAAAACTTATCACTTCTTTATCTGTATTATGCTTGATTACGAACTGATTGCTTTTTCCCAAAGCGCATCGGTCAGTTCATGATGGGTGCAGTCAAAAGCAGTTGTCCCTATGGGGATGCGCTTGCTCCGTGAGCCCCTCCGCGCTAACTAAACGGTTTAGTTATATAAGAGAGAAGTGAGGTTCGCGCTCACGTAAAGCGAGCGCTACGCGCTCGCATTGGTCAGCTCCCGCTCGCATTGGTCAGCTCCCGCTCGCATTGGTTAACTCCCGCTCGCATTGGTTAACTCCCGCTCGCATCTGTCAACTCGCGAGCGCATTAGTCAGCTCGCGAGCGCGATTTAGTCTAAAGTCCAGTAATTTAGATTCAACAAAGTTTAAAATCTCTTGCTGTTTCTCTAGTGGTAATTTTCGCCACTTTTCTAGTAATTGTTGTTCCCTACTCATTGCCATAAAAATTACTTCTTTTCTACTTGTTGTTCATTATCAACTATTTATCCTGCGCTCGACAAACCCAACTAGATCCCCGTGCATGATTATTTATTTTTAATGGGCTCGAAGAGCAAGACATCAAAATTAGAGAGAGATTGGGGTAAGGAACGAAGGGTGGCAATCGGTGATTTAATGGAGTTTTATAAGCTTTAGTTATTGAGAAACTTGAGAACAGTTGAATCTAAGCAATTTGATCTCGTTCTAGTTTTTCGGCGATCGCTTGACGTATAAATTCTGAGCGGTTAGGCATGGCTCTAATAATCTCATCCATTTCTCTGGGCAGCAT
>JASJDA010000229.1 GCA_030065755.1 Prochloraceae cyanobacterium
AAAGATGTATTTATTTTTATAGAGGGAACCCTTTTACTTATAATTATGTCACTTCGCAATCAACTTATCGCTATTGAAGGGTTCCCTCTATAAAAATAGAATCATTGGACCCAGGCAATTTCATCTATACCTAACTTTTTCAAACCTATTGGTTTGTCTGTTTTTAAATCTGAAAATTTCTCTTTTAAGATTGTTTCTACTTCATTCTCACTTAGACCATTTCTTTCAGCAACATTCTTGATGTCACTTTTAATAACTTCAGTAATAATTTTTTGTGCTAATCTTTTAGTATAAGTTCTAGTTTGTTCTACAAAATCAAACTGTTCACTAAAAGGCTTTTTACAACGATCCGCTCTGCGGATCCGCGTAGCGGCGCGCATTTCAATTGTCGTCGATTTACTCTTAAAAATACATCATGTTCCATCATCGATAAATCTCGAACTAAATACTCATGATTTTGATGTAATCGATCACTCTTTTTTCCACAACGCGGACAAGCAGTTTTTTTATCAATTTTTTCTAAAGTAAGTACTAATCCAAAACCATCAATAAACTGATAATCTTTAACTTTTATTTCAGGCAATTTAATTATTTGATTGAATATATTAAGCTCGGCAAAAGATACCATATGAATAAATATACAAATAAAATATTATTTTTATATCCTTCAGAATACAATAAGAATGGCTGTAAATCAAGCAATTGTCAGCTTTCTAGCATTATAAATAATATCCTTTCAATAATAGTTTTATAACTTTTGGGTAGCAGGGAATGACTGCTGCCAGAGTACTTCGGCGATAACTTTCAGACCGAGCAGAATTACTTAAATATCCGAAGTTCTCGCTCGCGAGCAGTCATTCCCTGCCCTGGGATTACCTTTCAAACTTTCAAAGTTTTGACTGTTTACGACTCGTTTAGAAACGCTATTTTAAGCATAGCCAAATCGGAAGAGCCGAAATATTAAAGATCTTAAGATAAGATTTTTCTTGCCAACATACCAACTAAACCGTTTAGTTGGTATGTTGGTTGGCGCGCCGCTACGCGGATCCCTTCGGGATCGCCATCGGCGATTCGCCAACTACTTTTGACTGCACACCCTTGCGATCGCTTTGCGCGTGCCCAACTCCTCTTTTCCGTACAACCCGATCGCCGCCTCGAAAATTCGAGACCATTAACCTAATTCCTCTACTCTTTTTTCCCAGTGAGCCCAAGCATATGCAGATACTGAAGCAGCCCAAGCTATTGAACCATGAATCATTAATTGTTGATTTGCTTGATTAACTCCGTAAAAAAATGTCGCTCCCGCAATATTCATGAGAACGAAGCAAAAAATCGCGAGACTAAAAAATTTAGTATTCTTCATTAGTTTATATTTCTTTAACAAGTTTTGCTTATTTGTTTGATTACTTTTCTTTATTAAACAATATCAAATCGATCTAATCAAACATTTGGATCGCTATGAGATTATGATTTTTATCAGCCTTGTTGTTTTGGCGATCGCAAATCATCCAGCGTTGAAACTAATACCGAAGCTTGAGATCTAATAGTTTAAGATTGACAGTAAAATGTTGATGTTGGCAATTAAGGTGAGGAATTTGTGGGGTTAACGGCAGCAGAGATCGCAAAACTAGCAAAAAGCGGCGTAATTCAATCAGGAGCAGGAGCCTTATCTCAAGCAGGTTTTGAAAAAGCGAAACAACTTTGGCAAGCAATTAGAGCTAAGTTTCAGGGCAACCCGAGCGCAGAAATTGCTCTCAACGATGCCAAACAAACGCGATCGTCCTCCCTCGTTTAATTAATATCTAGCTTCTCGTAGTCCAGCAGCGGCTCCTAAGAAATTGATTACGTTGTGGTCGGGTGAGATCCCTACAGAAGCAGCTCTTTGACGGCGCGCCTTGCTCCCTAGCACTGGGTTCAGCAGAGCCCAGAACTCTCCAAGAGAAATTTACACTTGGTTATTTTTTGCGGAAAGATGTCTTTTTTGTTTGTAGTCTTAAACAAATATTCTTAAAAGCGCAGCTTTTAAGGGGGGGCGGATAAGATGGTCGAGTTAAGCAGCGGTGAAAAGAGAAAATTTTTTGATGCTTTTATTTCATACGGGCGTGCCGATAGTAAAGCCTTTGCTACAAAACTTCATGAAAGATTGAGCGAACGAAAGTTAAAAATCTGGTTCGACCAAAATGATATTCCCCTAGCGGTAGACTTCCAGAATCAAATTAATGATGGCATCGAGAGAAGTCATAATTTTATCTTTATCATCGCCCCTCATTCAGTTAATTCTCAATATTGCCTCAAGGAAATTAATCAGGCAATTCAATATAATAAGCGCATTATTCCCATACTTCACGTCGAGCAAATTAGTCAAGAAACTTGGCAGTCAAGAAATCCCGATCAGACTAGAGATGAGTGGGAAAAATACAAATCAAAGGGACTAGATTCTAGTTTTCCTAATATGCACCCAACGATTGGCAAAATCAACTGGGTTTATTTTCGAGAAAATCTTGATGATTTTGAAACTTCTTTCGACGGCTTAATAGATGTGTTGTCATTAGAACAAGATTATATTGAAAAACATACAGAGTTATTAGTTAAAGCTCTAGAGTGGTCAAGAAATAATAAACAAACAAACTATCTCTTAGTTGGGGAAGAAAGAAGTCAAGCTCATGAGTGGTTGAAGAGAAAATTTAACGATTCACAGCCTCCTTGTTGCCCTACGGATTGGCATAGTGAATATATTTGTGAAAGCAATAAAAATGCCAATAATTTGATGAGCATGGTGTTTTTAGCTGCCTCAGAAAAAGATTGGGATATCAAGGTAAAAATAGGCCAAACCTTGATGAGAGAGGGGATTACTATTTGGACTGACAAAGCCGATATTAAAACAGGAGTTGAATTTCAATCGGAAATAAATCGAGGAATTGAAGGAGCAGATAATTTTGTTTATTTAATTTCCCCAGAGGCTCTGAAATCAGACTACTGTCAGCAAGAATTAGCACGAGCATTTGAATATAATAAGCGGATTATTTCCCTGCTAATTAAACCTACCAATTTAGAAGAAATTCCAACCCAGTTGAGAGATTTACAATTTATCGATCTAACAGGGTATGAAGATGAATTGAAATACCATGAAAGTGTAAAGAAATTATTAAAAGAATTAAACCAAGATAAGTCTTATTACGAGTATCACAAAATTCTCTTAGTTAAAGCCCTCAAATGGCAGCAGCAAAATAAAAACCCTAGCCTGCTGTTGCGGGGATACAATCTCGAACATATGAGAGCTTGGCTGAAAGCAGCTTCAGGGCGAAGCCAACATCGACCTTTAGCTTTACATGAAGAGTTTATTGCTGCCAGCTCAAATCATCCTAAAGAAGAATCTCTAGAAGTATTTATCTCCTATTCCCGTGCTGATTCGGATTTGACCAGAAAGTTAAATGATGCACTTCAAGAATTGGGAAAAACCACTTGGTTCGATCAACAAAGCATTGCTGTGGGAGAAGATTTTGAAAAGGAAATAAAGCGTGGAATCGAAAATTGCGATAACTTTTTATTTGTGATTTCCCCGCGCTCGGTCAATTCACCTTATTGTAAGGGTGAAGTGGAATATGCCCAAAATTTGAATAAACGCTTTATCACTATACTGCATAAAGAAGTATCATCTAGGGAACTGCATCCAGCATTAGCCAAAATACAGTGGATTGATTTTAAGGGGCACGGTGGCGATTTTAGCGCTAATTTTAATGAGTTGGTGAGAACTCTAGATACAGATAGAGATTATGTCAGAAGTCACAGCAAATGGTACCACAAGGCGGGGGAATGGAAGCTTCAAGACAGAAGCGAAGATTTACTGTTACGGGGCTGTGAGCTGACTATTGCAGCTAACTGGCTCTCAGATGCCCAACAAAATCAAAAACAACCGCCAGTAACTTTTTTACAAAAGGAATTTATTGATGCTAGTGTGGCAGAAACTGAGGGCCTAGAAAGAGAAAAGAAAGAACAAAGACGAAAATTGGCAAAGGAGTCGGAAGCAAGACGCCAAGCAGCTCGGACAAGAACTATACTGGCTGTTTCCTCTGCGATCATATCGGGATTCGCCATCTTCGCTGGATATCAGTGGAGGATAGCAATAAGACAAACAACAATTGCTAATTTACGTGCCTTAGCTATTGAAGCAGAAAACCTGATCTTGACTAATCCAGTAGAAGGGCTAGTTATGGCAATGGCAGCAATTGGTGAAAGAAGGAAACATGGGTTAGAAACAGAACTTTCTGAACTTCACTTTGGTTTATCAGAAGGAGTTGAAGCAAACACAGAAAAACTGAGAGTGAATGGTCACACAGATTCGGTCAATTCAGTAGCATTTAGCCCCGACGGTAAGAATATTGCCTCTGCTAGTGACGATCGTACTGTGCGACTCTGGGACAGAGAAGGTAAGAAATTAGCTGTATTTAAAGGTCACACAGATTCGGTCAATTCAGTAGCATTTAGCCCCGACGGTCGCACAATTGCATCTGCTAGTAGAGATAATACTGTGCGACTGTGGGACAGAGCGGGTAAGGAATTAGCTGTGTTTAACGGTCACACCAAAGAAGTCAATTCAGTAGCATTTAGCCCCGACGGTCAAAAGCTCGCCTCTGCGAGTTGGGATGATACTGTGCGATTGTGGGACACAGCGGGTCAGCAAATAGCTGTATTTAAAAATCACACAGATTCGGTCTATTCAGTGGCATTTAGCCCCGATGGTCACACAATTGCCTCTGCTAGTAATGATAAAATTGCGCGATTGTGGGACACAGCAGGTGAGCAAATAGCTGTATTTAAAAATCACACAGATTCGGTCTATTCAGTGGCATTTAGCCCCGATGGTCACACAATTGCCTAAAACAGGGGCAATTTAAGGAAGCATTCGACCTCTTCAAACAAGCACAAAAACTAAATCCTCAAATAGATCTCGATCCCGACACAGAAGTTATAGATAAAGATGCCAAAGCGATCGCCCGAAAGTTGGCCGCACCCGCTCAAGTCAGTCAGGGATGGATATTAGCAAAGCAGGGGCAATTTAAGGAAGCACTCTACTTCTTCCAACAAGCACAAAAATTAGATCCTCAGATAGATCTCAATCCAAAGACAAAAATTATAGATAAAGAACCATCAGTAGTAGCTGGAAAACTGGCAGCACCAGTCAAAGTTAAACAGGGAGAAAGACTGGTAAAAGAAGGAAAAGTTGCTGAGGCGATCGCAGCGCTCCAACAAGCCCAAAAACTAGATCCCAACCTCAAAATTTCTGCTTACTCTTGGAACAGACTTTGTAGGTTTGGTAGTCTTCACAAACACGCTGCTGAAGTAATGTTTGCCTGTGAAAAAGCAGTGACTCTTGCTCCAGAAAATGGAGGAATTCGAGATAGTCGTGGTCTTGCCAGGGCGTTAACTGGAAATACAAAAGGTGCTATTGAGGATTTTCAAGCATATATAGAATCAGAATGGTATTATAATCGCATAGCACAACGACAGCGGTGGATTGATGCCTTGCGTGCCAATAAGAATCCTTTTACAGATGAAGAGATTAAAAGTTTATTCAATGAGTGGTTTTACTAAAATAGTGAGTGCTTTAAATCTCTCAATCGCCTACGAAAAATAAGCCTTCTGCTTCAACTCACTCCAATGCACAGGCTTAACTATGACTTCAGTTATTTAAAGAAAGAGACGTAGGAATAGACTGTGGCTTTAATATTGATATTTCCTCGCTTTTTTCAATCCGTGTCTCTTTGTGGTGATGAAAATCTTTTTGCCAAAGCTTCAAATATCGGTCCTAATTGTTCAATGGGTTGACTTTGAAAGTAAAACACTACATCAGCTTTGACTGATTGAGAAGCGCCAAAAGTAACAGAGAGATTGGAATTTTTTAAAGTGTGTTGTATTAAGTCTATTTGCTCTTCAATACTGAGATTATCTATTTCTTTCTTCAGCTTTTCAAGTTTGCTGGGTTGATTGTTTTCTTTCACGATGCTAAAACCTTCCGTGCAAATTCTTTTTCGTCTAGTTCCCCAGAATAGCAACGTTTAGCCACTGCTAGAAAAATCGCCGCTAAATCATTTCGAGTAGCTTTAGCAATTATTTCTTCCCAATTGTTAGTTAAATCAACCTTCACTTCTAACTCTTCGAGAAATTCTTTCCAGTACTCGTTCTGAAAATCTACAGGCATTGAACTTATTAAACGTATAAATTCGCTGGTTGGTAGATCTGTTTTTCCCTTGATAAAGCGATTTACACCACTAGGGTCTTTGTCCCACCATCTAGCAATTTGCGCCTGGCTGTAATTAAAACGAGAGTTGACTTTATTAAAAACTAATATTTCTTTATTCATTCTTTGTCATTTTGCACATCAAACATGATATCATTGTTTGTGAAGCAAGAATAGGAAAATAAATAGCTAAATATATGATAACTCTAAATGTTTTCGTTCTAGCAACAGTCAAACAAAGGTTTTGCAATCAAAATCCTAAAAAAAGCCACAAAAGTCAATAGCTGGTGATTATTCTCCAAATATCAAGCCATTGTGGCTTTAATTACTCTTTAATTTTTTACTATGTCTACTCTATCAAATACAACCAAGCCACAGAGCGATCGATCGCCATTTTCCCAAGATCGCTCAAAACACAAGGCAGATTTATTCCACAACGCCATACTTGCCATTTTGGAACCAGCTCAAGCAATCGAAGTAATTCGCTACAAGAAAAACGTCGGCAAAGGACGAGTCTATTGGGCTTACTACAAAACCTTTGATGGCAAAAAACGTGCTACATTCATTTCTCCCAAAGAATTTCAGGGATATCGCTGGAACGCCAAATACTCCGAAGTAACCAACTTAGAAACCGGAGCAGTTTACCAGGTAAGCGATCGCCATTGCACCTGCCAATTTTGGCACTGGAAAGTTCGCACAGGCCTCGAATATTTTTTTATTAAGGGAAGTCCTCATAAAGCAGATAAGTTATTGTCTCCAGCAGATAAGTTAACGAGAAGGACTTCCCTTAATAAAAACAATATCTTCCGCAAGAAGAGAAGCTGCAAACACCAAGATATGAGAGCGGAGTTTGAAGGAAAGTCTCTCAAGAAAGCAATCGCACCTCAAAAAGAAACGATACATATAGATCCAAACAACCCCCCAGCAGGCTGTATATTGCGCCGTACAGACGACTGGATGTCAGCAGAGTACGATGTGTTATTTAAGTCCCCTAACCCGTCTAATGACTCTCCAGAGACGAAATTATTAGGCAGGGTGGTTGAACAAAAGGATGGGATATTTGCCATCGCCCATCAATGCAAAACAGGAGTGATGACCTGGGATATCTCTGAAGCGCGCCGCTACGCGGATCCGCTTTCGCGGATCGCTTACCTGCTTTACTGCCACGGAATGAATTACAAGCAGCTTAATGAAGCAGAGCAAGATAAAACAGCGATCGAAGAACTAAATGAGACAAAAGCCAATGAATTCCAACAAACTCCAAGTCCTAACGATGGATTTGGAGGTTTTTATTCATTGGCAATTTAAATTTGCCTAGATTTGAGAGTCTTTATTCTACTTCTCTCAGCTTAAGAATAATTTAAGGTTTGACCAGTACTAATGTTCGAGCAAAGCCAATCCTCAATAATTCAATTCACAACGTAGTGAAAACAAATAGGTAATTTCAAATGACACCAGAACAATTTGAGAAATTAATGACAGCTCAAAGAGAACAATACAAACTCTTAAAACAGATATTAGAGGTAGGACGAAGCCTAGACAAAAAACTAGAAATAATCGTAAGCGATCGAGAAATAAAAGACCCAGACTATCACAAAAGTTTAGCCGAATATAAAAGCTTTGATTGGTTGAGTATTAACTCCAGAGTCGTTGCATCTGAGACAGATTGCGATCGCTCTTAATAACAATCGCAACAGATATAGAGAGAGGACTTCTATCTTAACACATCAAGTGAAATAAAATCACTATTTTTGTAAGATTTGAGAGACAGAAAATGAATATTTTTGCGAAACATTTTACAAGTAGTTTTCAAGAAAATTTACTAGTTTATGAAGAATTAGATGAGAGCGATCGTCTTGAAATTGAAGCGAATTTAGAAGAAGCGATCGCTCAGAACAATAACTTAATTTACTTGTTGAAAAAGAATAAGGAGAAATAACTTATGCCCGAAAATAAATCTTTAGAAATTCAAACAATGAATAGCAATATTTCCGAAATAATAGCTACTTACTGTGGCTTAAGAGAGTTATTTTTACTAACTGAATATATCTCTCAAACAACGGCCAGAATTTTACACAACAGTCAATACGTAACAGATCCAAGCGTTCTAAGAGATAACAACATCAGAATTCGAGAATTAGAGGCTGTTCAAGAATATATCGCTCGCCGCTGTCAAGTTTTAGGTAACTACCACGAAAATAAATAGGAGTGAAAAATGAAGAAATTACCTTTCACTACACCGCCAATACTCCCTGAAGCATTAGAAATCCCATCTGATTGTCAGTACTTTTCTATTTACTATTGCGACCATAAACCAACTTGGTCAACGGGCGATCGTTAAGGAAGTTTTGATAAATATTACATTTACCAACCAATAGTAGAGCATTTTGTTGTCGCTATTCATTTGTTAAATAACGTAGCCATACTTGGAGATGATAATTCTCCGCCTACTCATCAATTAATCTTTTCAAGAGCAGAAGAAGTTTGGTTGGCTCAGTGTTCTGAAGCCAGTGATTTCTTGGAAAGGGAAAATGCACAAAACTTATCCCAAACACCAGAAAAATCCCAGACAACTATTACGGACGATCGAGAACTAGAAAAAACCAAAGTTCTTTATGAATTAGTTAACGATCGTCAGTTGTCTGGATTTAACTCCAAAGAAGAACGAAACCTCAGTATAGCAATAGGGATTGTCAATCATCTTAATAAGTTTATTACTGACGAACTAATTGAAAAATACGACACTATGAGTTTTTTAGGAGATTTAAAAGCGCTCTTGGGTCTACATTATTTCTTTAAGATTCTTCAAAGGAAAGAAGAAGAACAAGAAACGAAGTTTTTCACGTAAAAAAATAGGCGATCGTTTTAACTAAAAATCAATCAGTCCGAACAGCGATCGCCATTATTCAAAAGCCTTCACACAAAAAAGAATAACCAGTTTATCTAGTAAATCAATGAATATTTCTACTATTCCATTCTTAGTAATAGATCGACCAAATCTTCTAATTCCTGCCCAACAAATCAATTATCAGACTCAAGTAGGAATAATGACTCATGCCTGTACTTCTAATAATTTCAGAAAGAAAATCAAGTCAGTAAACTTAATTAAAATTTGTGACTCAGGAGTGTTTCTAAAAGCTTCTAATCGAAAACATTTAACTTATTCAGAATTATTCAGCCGTTATGAAGAAATGAGCGTTAATTACGGAATTATCTTTGACGTTTTAGGAGAAGCGAACGCCACAATAAAAGAAGCAGAAAAAGCCATAAATACTTATTCTAATCGAAGACGAAAATGGAAGTTAGTAGGGGTTGCTCAAGGACAAAATATCAATGAATATGCCTACTGCACTCGTCAATTAATTAAATTGGGATATCAACACATTGCCATTGGAGGAATGCTGAAAAAAAATCAGTCTACAGCTCGTTATGTCAGAGTAAAAAATAACAATTTTCTAGAAAATGTATTAAATGAAGTTAGGCAAAATTGGAGTGGATGGTTATTCGTTCTTGGTTGTTATCATCCCAAACGAGTTAACTTATTTGAAAAATATCAACTGTTTGGTTCAGATAGCAAAAGATGGGCTTTACAATGTCAGGCTGGTTTAAGCACTAAAGATAGACACTCCCAATTAGTTAGAAATTTTGTTTCTTCTTACCCTTCAATTTTAAAAACAAGTGACAGTTACACAACGGCGTTTCTTTAAGATTATTCAAAGGAAACAAGAAGAACAAGAGCCAAAGTTTTTCACGTAAAAAATAGGCGCTCGTTTTAACTACAAATTTATAAATTTCTAGAACGAGCGCCATTAGTAAATATCAACAGCTTGAGGTATATCCATGATATATGCTGACAGGATTTTTTGCAGGGTAAGCTCATCTAATTTGGTATAAAATGTACTTGACAAAAGTTACTTTATACATTTTTTTTACGGTAGTTCGACAAAGTTAGAAGGGTTGCAATCAAAGGTAGTGGAGGCTATGCCGATGCGCCTGCGTATCGGCATAGCCTCCCTCTTGCAAAACTAAACCGTTTAGTAGAATAGGGGGGGGTATGACGATACGCAAGCGCATCGTCATACCCGAACTTATGCATGTAATGGTGATTTCCAGGAAATCACCCAACTTCAAGGGAGAACTTCAAGAAAACCTATAATAAAGTATGAAAACTACGGTAAATTGAGACTATTAGGGGAAATAATTGATGGGGTTAGGATTTGCACCGGTAAAATTAGAAAAGAAAAAATCACGAGCAAAAAGGCCAGAATTAACCCCAATAGATGAAATACAAGCCAATTTATCGAGCTATTTTACTGATGTTAAAGATCCTAGAGTTAAGAGAACTAAAAAGCACTTGTTAAAAGATATTTTAGTTATTGCTATTTTAGCCGTAATTGCAGGGGCAGAGGGCTGGGAAGACATCGAAAATTATGGTATCAGTAAGCAAGAATGGTTAGAAGAATTCTTAGAACTACCTCATGGAATCCCCAGTGATGATACATTTCGTAGGGTGTTTGAGAGAATCGATCCATTAGCTCTTGAAAACGGTCTTACTAAATGGGTACGAGAACTAATCCCTTCCTTAGATCGCGAAATTGTCCCAATCGATGGTAAATGTCTTCGGGGTTCCTACGATCGTAACCAAGGACTAAAAGCTTTACACTTGGTAACAGCCTGGGCGGCGAAACAATGTTTGACATTAGGACAGATTAAAGTCGAAGATCATTCTAATGAAATAACAGCTATTCCCGCTTTATTGGAGCTAATTGATATCAAAGGTGCGATC
>JASJDA010000230.1 GCA_030065755.1 Prochloraceae cyanobacterium
GATGAGTCTGGTAATTTCGCTAAATACGTACAGCTTGAGTTATTTAGCATTGAGAAATGGAATACAGGATAATTGTACTCCTCCTTGTATTTAGAATCTAAGACCATAGCGCTAGCTTGGTCTTAGAGCTTCAATAGACTCTCTAGATGGAATGGCTCGCATTTACGATCCGATCGTCCAAGGAATAGAAAAACCCAGCCAACCTTTATACGGACATTTCCTCAAAGATTACGCTCCTTATCCTTGGTAATTTAGCTTCAGGAGCATTAGTTTTCAAGGCATTTTTTCCAATGTTCGCCATTGAGAGAAAAATAAATAGATAAACGATAACGCGGAAAATCACTATCATATTCTAGATAATAAACCCAACGTAAATATCCAACATCATTTTTTTGATAAAGTAATAAAATGTTGTTTTTCCAGATTCCCACTGTGGGAATCATTTCAGCATCAAACAAACAGCGACAACAATTAGGTCCAAAGGCATCCCAACTATACACCTTGTGAACGACAAAAATGCTCTCATTATTTGATTGTTCTCTGACATCGCTAGCTGCGATCGAAAAACCGCGTACATTTAAATATTCGATCGATTTGGCTATGTTAGGATCGAAATTAAGAATAACTCCAGACTGCTGGTTACGAATTGACATTATCCGATCTTGTCATACATTAAAATGAGTAAATTAAAAATCCTTACTCAAGAATCAAAAAAAGGCTTTATCGATCGTGCCCGATCGTTTTATCGAGTCGTAGATCGGGGTTACTTTCTGACTACATACCAGTTGTTCTGAATGTCATGGCTTAGGCGATGTATCTCGATCGAGGAAAAACCAGCTTTCTGCAAATACTCGCAGGTTCTTTCTTCGCCCCACATAGCCCCCAATCCTTCTCCGTCTTGAGCCAGGGAAACGGTCATGCAGTGCATACAAGAAATAGTGTAGAGTAATGTTCCGATCGGATGCTCGATGTCTTTATTAACGTGGCTCGTTCCACTAATGTCTTGCATCAGATAAACGCCATCTAACTTGAGCGATCGGTGAATTCCCCGCAAAACATTGAGCGGCTTCGCTTGATCGTGGATCGCATCAAAGGTAGTAACCACATCGAAAGATTCGGGCTCGGCGGTTTCGTCAAAGTTGCTCGCATCCACAGTAATAAAGTCAATGTTATTTAACGCGAGCTTTGCGGCTTTGCTGCGTGCAAATGCAATAGCGTCCTCAGATAAATCCATTCCCACAAAATGGCTGTTTGGGTAAAGTTCCCCCAGTTGGATCGAGATCTGACCTCGACCACATCCGAGATCGAGAACGCGAATGCCTTTCTCCAGGTTGTGAGTTAACCCAGGTACGAGGGGGAGAATATGGGATTCTAGGGACGAAAGAACTGACTGACCGCTATCCTCCGCCATTACTTCGTGAAATCTGGGAAATTTGGCATAGGGAACACCTCCACCTTTCTTGAAACATTCCACAATGTCATCTTCTACACCACCAAGCATTCCAATATACTGACTAAACACAGCCATATTGTCAGCAGCAGCCGATCGAGTTAGAGATGCAGCGTGTTCGGCTGGTAAAACAAATTTACTAGTATCGGGATCTACCGTTACCACTCGTCCTGTGACCATGGCTCCAAGCCACTCTCTGACGTATCGTTCGTTAAGACTAGCCGCACGAGCAATTTCCTCTGAGGTACTCGGCAGTAATGTACTCATCACGTCAAACAGTCCCGTGCGATGGCCGATAGAGACCATTAGACAAAGAGCGCCGTTATTGAGAGTTGTTAAAAGTTTGTCGGCGAAGGCTTCTTCGGCACTGGTTCGATCGAACTGGGAATCGGTGTTGGCTCGTGACATACTCTTTGTCTGCATCGTTGTTGCATTAGTTTTAAGTATAATTCAATGTTTCATCTCAATGCGCGAGATCGTATATTCATTTTTTGCTATTTTTGGTACAGTTTTGCCATTCAATTTACTCAAATTTGTTTTTGATATACTTTGGGAGTCATATTGGTCTGCTGTTTAAACACTCTTCCCAAATGACTTTGATTGGAAAAACCACAGATCGAAGCTACTCGAGCTAAAGGTAAGTTTTGCTGTTCTTTAAGTAGACGTTTAGCCATTTTAACTCGCTCCTGCATTACGTATTTGTGAGGAGTTAAACCCATCGATTTTTTAAACTCGCGGAGAAAATGATATTGACTAATTCCAATTAATTCTGCCATCTGTTTTAAACCTATTTCTTCTGTCAGATGAGCTTGGATGTAATCCGTAACTTTTCGCAGTTGATGAGGAGAAATTCCGCCAGAAATTTCTTTTATTTTCGCGTCAAAAGTACAGTATTTTCTTAGTAAGTGAACCCCAAAAATATTAGCCAAATATTCTCTATATAATTTGCCGCCAATTTCTTCTGTTTGCATTTCTTGCAGAAAAGAGTAAGCTAAGTTTTCAATTTCTCGATCGTAAGTTTTAACAATATCGCGAACTTCAATTCGATCGGGATTTATACATTCAGTCTCCGCAGCAATTTTACCGAGAAATAAAGGATCGATGATAAAAAGTAAAGTTTCATCAGTTGTTTCCCAACTAGAAAAAGCAGGAACATTAGCAGGCTTCAAAAAAAATTCTCTTTTGTACATTGCCCCATCATACTCTTGTCCGTTCATGGGAGTCACTTGGCGCGTCCCATTGCTGAGCATGAACATAATCAAATGATGAGTTAAAGGAGGAAATTCAACTTCATCGGGGGGTTCGCGATCGTAGCGAATAACTAATCCTTCATTTTGCAGCGATCGCTTTGATATGACCCATTCTTCCTTGAGCTTGTCATCTGGATGAATTGCGCTATGATTTTGGTGTTTCATTGGTTAGTTATCCCGTAAATTATTTAACTCATTGACTAATGAGCAAGTCCCTTGAGAGTTATTTATTTGTTATTACTAAGTCTTAATACCTACTAATAAACGGAGTAACAGATAAATTAATCTTCTAGTCGATCGCAAAAAAAAATTTCCAGAAGTCTAATATAATTCTATAACGATACAAACCAATTCCAATTATTGAATTAAATTTGTTCACAAATCAGATCCGAGCGCTATATATATGCTTATATATAATTCCACCCAGGTATCAAAAGAGCTATCAACTCGTCTTAAGGAAATGCCTAAAGCAGAAATTCACGTCCATCTCGAAGGTGCAATTGATGCTGAAACCATCTACGAGATCGCTCGACGCAATCAAATTGAATTACCTGCTAAATCCCTCGCTGAATGGAAAAATTTCTACGAGTTTAGGGATTTTAATCATTTTGCCGAAGTTTACACGACTTCTTGCAACTGTATAAAAACCCCTGATGACTATACATCGATCGTCGAAAGATTCTTAAAAAACCAATCCGAGCAAAACATTCAGTACAGCGAAGCTTTTGTGAGCGTTTCTTTCCATTTAAATAAGTTAGGAGCAGATGAATTGCTGGAGGCTCTAGCAGCAGGAGTAGCTTTAGGTGAAGCAAAATATAATAGCCGAGTCAAGTTTATTGCTGATATTTCACGGGAATTTCCAGCGACACAAACTGAAGTTTTAGAGTTTGCCAAACAAGGTCGAGAAAAGGGACTGTTTATTGGTTTAGGTTTGGGTGGAATTGAAATAGGAAATCCACCTGAAAATTTTATCGAAACCTATCAGCAAGCCAAAAAACAAGGTCTCAGAGTAGTAGCTCATGCTGGGGAGACTGATGGAGCCAAAAGCATTCGCTCCGCGATCGAAAGTTTATCTATAGAGCGCGTGGGACATGGAATTAGGTGTTTAGAAGACCCAGAACTAATTGAGGAATTACGCTGCAAACAAATTCCACTTGAAGTATCCCCAAATAGTAACTATTGCTTGGGTATTGTCGATGGGGATCGACCCCATCCAATACGTCAGATGATAGATGCTGGACTTTATTGCACTCTAAATTCAGATGACCCAGCAATGTTTTCGACCAATTTAAATAATGAATACATTACCTTAGCATCTCAAGGTTTTTCCTGGGAAGAACTTTGGCAGTTAAATATAAATACTTTAGAAGCTAGTTTTTTAAGGGAAGTAGAAAAAAATATGCATTTGAAAAAGTGGCAGGAGTTTTTATTACGATAGAACCTTTTCTCGATCGAGGTCAAAGAATAAAGGATGAATTTTCATACCCTTAACTTTCATCTCTCATCTTTTCTCTTTCAGTCAAAGTTTTACTATTACTTTCCTGGGTAGAACTTTCTTCTTTCATAAATTGATGAGTATGAATCATTATTACGCTTCCCAAAACACTTAGAGAGATAAGAATAATGCCGAGAAAAAATTTTGGGATCGTATATTTTTGTTTCATAACTTTTTTCCTAGATTAGTTTTTAGGTGTTCTTAATGTGAATTTTGCAGAGCAAAATTCAAGGTAAACAATGGTTTTTTATCTCATAGAGTAAGTATACAAAACTTCTCAATCTTTGTGGATCGAAAAAAATAATTGATAACATTATAAAATATAATGACCCTGATGCAACAAAATTTTTTAAAAAAAGTCACTAAGCAATGATTAATAAAAAATATTATTTAATTCGTGGCGACGTAAATCTCGGGTTAGTTACTCATAATGATGATGATTTCCCTTGGAGTTACGGTGTCTTCGCTCCATCTAATGAATATCAAGCGATCGCACATCTATTTTTGCAGCAAGAGAAACTAATAGAAGCAGAGGAATACGGGGAATCACTCGATCGGATATACGAAGCCATTACGAAACCTGGTATATATTTAAAATCTCTTCAAACAGAACAATCCATCCCCATTGACGGTGTCTTTATTCAAGAAAATAAAATAGGCTGGCGATGGGTATAATCCATAGACCCTGCTAAGATTGTAGGCGAGATTTAGCAACAAACTAAACTATGCTGGATGCACCCGAAAAATTTCCCGTACTGAAGCTACCAGTGCATCTACTTGAGGACTATACTAGCTGGCTGATAGAGCGCTTAAAAAAGAAAGAGGGGACTCACGTAGTTACCCTAAATGCTGAAATGGCAATGCTTGCAGACAGCAATGAAGAGGTTGCCAATATAATTAGGCAAGCAGAGCTAGTAATTCCTGATGGTGCTGGTGTAGTTTTATATTTGCGTTTGCGGGGTTTAAAACAGAGAAGATCGCCAGGAATTGAATTAGCCCAATCTCTTTTGCAACAAATAGGAAAACTAGAACAATCTTATCCAGTCTGTTTTTATGGAGGTCAGCCAGGAGTCGCTCAAAAAGCTGCCAATATTTGGCAACAAAAAGTACCTGGGTTATCTATTATTAGCAACCACGGCTACTTGAACCCAGAAGAAGAAGAACTTTGGCAACAAACCCTCAAAAAACTACAACCGAGATTGATCTTAATTGGTTTAGGAGTTCCTCGTCAGGAATTTTGGATCGCTCGAAATCGCTCTGCGTGTCCTAACTCAATTTGGATTGGTGTTGGTGGTAGTTTTGATATTTGGGCTGGAGCTAAATCTCGCGCTCCAGTATGGCTCAGAGAAAATAATCTGGAGTGGCTTTATCGACTGTATCAGGAGCCTTGGCGTTGGCGGCGGATGCTAGTTTTACCTCAGTTTTTTTTGCGCGCTCTATTTGCGCAATGAAAAATTAAAGGGGGAAAAATAACTTTTACCCCAATTCTAGTTAAAATCTACCACTTAGCCAGTTAAATATGTTTCTTTTGGATGCATTCTCTTTATTTGTCTTGATTTTTCCTTCGTTTGCATTAACTAAGTCCTCTGAGTTAGTTCGATCCTGCATCAGACTCAATTGACTTTTGAGATCGGCAAGATCTTCTTTAATACTCCTCAGTTCTTTAAGTTCTGAAATCAGGTCGGAATCTCCTGTTTCTGAGATTATTTCTTCGATCGAAGCAATTCCCCTAAAAGCTGTTTGAAGTTCTTCAGTTGTTGCTTTTAAATTCTGGGTTTGTTTTTTGAGTGCTTTTAAGTCTTCGGTAAAGATATTGAGATCTGAACGAGTTATTCTCGATTCTAGGGTAGTTTTGAGGGATTCAATTTCCCCTACTTCTAGTCGATCGTTAACCTGTTGACTTAATCGATCGATCTGTTGATTGAGATTGGAGATATTGTTTTCTATTTCTCCTACTTCATCGGGAGCAGAGAAATTACCGCCCGATCGCGCAGAAAGAACATTAATTTCTTCTGTTATTTTGGTTAGCTCGTCTTCAGTTATTTTTTGTTTTGATGATATTATGTTAAATGCCTCTTGAGTTTGCAGTTCTAAATCAGTGCGAGTCGGCAAGGATTTAATAGTTTGCTGTGTTTCTTTAATCGTTTCTATATTCTCCTTCACCTTTTCCTCTAGTCGATTGAGATTATTTCCCATTTCGCTTAAAGTATCATCTAGGCTATTGAGACTCGAAAGACGATTTTGAATTTTCCCGATCGCTTCGGTGTTAGATTGACTTTTTTCTTCTAATCTTTTGAGATAAGCTGGTTCGATCGGTGGAGGTAGAGCTTTAAAAGAATCTTCTAGCCATTGAATTTTATTTAACAGTCGCTGCTCTATATCTGTAAGTTCGTTTACTGTATCTTTTTTAGTTATTTTGTCCTGTTTTTGTCGATTTAATAGATTTAGTACGTGAGTTCCCGTCAAAGGAACTATTGCATAGAAAGATGATTTGTTAAATTCAACTGCCACAAGTAGTCCTATAACTGAGGCACCAACGAAAACATATTCAGCGATTGAGAGTATATTGCGTTTAGACATAGATTTAGTCCCTTGCTGTTTGCCAAGAGTGGAGGAATCAAAGCCTATCTAGGGGGATAGGAAAAATATTTATTTGCCACCTAGTTATATGAAGTTTATTTTGCACTGACTTGTCTTAAATTGAGATTATCAAAAAATATTACCAAAGGAAACGAACATAAGTAGGACAAGCAAAGCAAGATTTTATTACTGAATGTGATTGCCTTGTTTCAATACTGGTCTTAGAAAAACTATCTACTTGACTGTCGATAGGCGCAGCAAAGGAATTTTGGCGAAATAACAAAAATACTAAGAAAAAGCGATCGAGTAATATAAATTTTTATTACTTTATATATAATGGGAGGAAATTTTGTATTCTATAAAATCAATTAATACGATCGAGCTACTACCATGAATTATAATACATTAATAGAATCGATATTCATCCAAATAAGATAACATATCGAGTAATCAAAATAGTTACCTCACCCTAATACTGAAACAAAATGGATATTGTTCGCCTTATCTGCGCTGTTTTTTTCCCTCCTTTGGGAGTTTTTCTTCAAGTAGGAATCGGCCCTCAATTTTGGATTAATATTCTCTTAACCTTGCTAGGTTACATTCCAGGAATTGTCCACGCTGTTTGGATTATCGCCAGAAGATAAATATTTGTTGGTGCTAGGTGGCACGAGTAGTAAGTAGAATATGAGGCCTGGTATGGGCTATTTTCATGAGGTCAGGGGTCATAGGTCAGAGGTCAGAAGTGAATTGAGGTCAGAGGTTTTATCTCTTTCTTCAGGGAGAGGATTGAATATTGATTCGATATTAATTTTTTTACTGAAGTTACTGAAGTGAACGAAGAGGCTTCATACCATTTTCGGGCTATTTAAACCTCTGCTCCCTGACCAAAGCCCGAAGGGCTTTGGTAGAATAAAAAACTGTGGCATCAAGTATAGATGCTGGCGATCGATAAAGCCAATAATAGATAACCATTAATGTTTTCTCTAACTCAGAACACCTCCCGCCAGCGAGAAATCCTCGAAGTTGTCTTCCGCAACGGTTGGGACTATATGCGAGGACTATTGAGTGGGGGAAAACCTGGGGATCCCAGACTGCCATCTCCCACAGTCTTTTGCAATATTCTGACAGAATTAGGCCCCGTCTATGTTAAGCTAGGACAGCTTCTTTCTACTCGTCCAGATCTTTTACCAGCAAGGTATGTAGATGCTTTAACAGACCTACAAGCTAACGTGCCACCAGTACCTTGGATAGAAGTAGAAACTCAGATCAAACAACAGCTATCTGCCCCAATCGAGGAAACTTTTGCCCGATTCGACCGAAAAGCGATCGCTGCAGGTTCTATTGCTCAAGTACACCGTGCTACTCTAAAAGACGGTCGAGAAGTAGCAATAAAAATACAGCGTCCTGGAATCGAGAAAGTTGTCGAGCAAGATATAGAATTAATTAAAAGTCTAGCAGAGCTAGTATCTATTACGGATTTTGGTAAGGATTTCGATACTGTCGGGCTAGCAGAAGACTTTACTGGCGCTCTGCGGGCTGAATTAGATTTTAGCATTGAAGCTGACTACACCGAGCAACTGCGTCGCAACTTATCTACGAGTCGTTGGTTCGATCCAAAAGATATAGTAATACCAAAAGTTCACCGAGATCTCAGCACTCCCAAACTGTTAGTCTTGGAGTGGCTTTCTGGAGTACCTATTCTCAACTCAACAATAGCAGCAAGTAAATCTGGAGAAGATAAGCAGTCTCAAAGACAGAAAATAACTACTCTATTATTTCGCGTTTTTTTCCAGCAGCTGTACATAGACGGTTTTTTCCACGCTGACCCTCACCCTGGTAATATTTTCTATCTCGATAGTGAGAAAATAGCATTGCTAGACTGCGGAATGATTGGGAGGTTAGACCCCAAGACCCAGCAGATTTTAACAGAAATGCTCTTATCGATCGTCGATCTAGATGCTGAAAGATGCTGTCAGTTAACTTTAGATCTAGCTGAGTCCCGTCAACCAGTCAATTTAGATCGTCTCACCAATGACTACGATCGAATGTTGCGAAAATACTATAATCTGAGTCTTTCTCAAATCAACTTCAGCGAAGTTTTTTACGAGATTCTCGAAGTCTCTCGCAACAACAAAATTCGCTTACCTGGGAGTATGGGTTTATATGCTAAAACTCTAGCTAATTTAGAAGGGGTTAGCCGCAGTTTTGACCCAGATATAAATCTCATTGACGAAATTAAACCATTGATGAGCGATCTATTTCGTCGTCAATTATTTGGAGATAGTCCAGTAGAAACATTGTTCAGGACTGCATTAGATCTCAAAAGCCTTTCATTGCGATCGCCCCGTCAAGTAGAGTTATTTTTGGAGAGGGTGACTTCGGAAACTTTAAAATGGAATATGAGCATTCGAGAGTTAAACTCGGTCAGGACCAGTTTAGATGACTCCGCTAATAGACTCTCGTTTAGTATTTTAGTCGGCTCTTTGATAATGGGGGCTGCAATTATCTCTACAGGAACCCAAACAGCTCAGATATCTTTAATTACTAATATACTGTTTGCTGCTGCTAGTATTTTGGGATTGTGGTTAATTATTAGTATCGTGCGATCGGGAAGGCTCAAATGAATCACGTATTTTCATTATTATCTTTCCTTCTAGCAGCAATTTTCTGGATTTGTTGATAATTAATTTTGCCTCGATCGCACCTGGGCAATTTTTCTACTTCTAACCAATATTTTGGCTGTTTAAATTTACTTAGTTTCTTTCCAATAGCTGTTTTAATGTCTTCTACAAATACCTCTTTTTGTTTGGGTACACAGACAGCAATAACTACTTGTCCCCATTTTTCATCCGGTAAACCAATAACGCAAACATCCTCTACTAATTGAGTGGCTAAAATTGCTGCTTCTACTTCTGGAGGAAAAACATTCTCACCACCACTAATAATTTTTTGACTGTTTCTACCGACAATATTTAAATAACCCTCAGCATCAAAATAACCCAAGTCATCGGTGTAAAAATATTTTCTATCGCTAAATATATTCGGATAGTAACCCAAACAAAGAGAATCAGCTTTAATAGTAATAGTTCCAGTTCGATCGCTATTTAATAAGTCTCCCGTATTGCTGCGAATAGTAACATCTGCGTGAGGTAAAACCCGACCACTGCTATTATTACCCGCGAGAAAATCTTCAGGTTTGAGGGTAACAATTTGGGAAGCTGTTTCAGTCATTCCATAGGTAGGTGCTAGGGGGATGTTATATTTTCTAGCAGTATCGAGAAGCGATCGCGCCATTGGTGCGCCTCCCAGCAATACCGCATGAAATTGAGACAACCAACCAGGGTCAGATTGTAGCAGGAATTGTAGCTGTGTTGGCACTAGAGAGATAAAAAAGTCTCTGGGGTCAATTTTTGGTATTTTTCCCGATTTTAATAGCTTATAGGGGAAAATGAGCAAATTGCCTCCAGTGAGAAAAGAACGGATAAATTGCATCAAACCACTGACGTGATATAGAGGTAAGACACAAAAAGAATTAACTGGCCGATCGCCAAAATATTGATGAAATCCTTTTACTGATGCTGTTAGAGTCTCCCAAGTGTGCATAGCGAAGCGAATTTTACCTGAAGATCCCCCTGTTGGTATTGATATTAGGTTGTGAGGTGTAGGGTTTAGAGTAGAGGGTTTAGGATGCGAGGTGTTTTTTAGATCGATCGCCACTCTACCCAAAATTAAATCGGGTTGAACTAATTGAGATACTTGTTCCCATTCCAATTGTCCCCAATTAGGATTACAAAGGAAAACAGAACAATTAGCGATAACAGCAGCTAGGAAAGACGCAAGAAATTCGAGAGGATTTTCCTGTGCGAGAATAACTTTTGGTGGGGTTGAAAATCGAGTTAGTTGTGCGAACAATTGTTCAGTCAGAGAGTTAAATTCCTCGATGTCGTAACCGATTAACCAATCTCGATCTCGAAGAGATCCGCGTAGCGGTGCCCCTCTTTGTTGTAAATATCTCAGAAGTTCTTCCACAAACTTTCCAACCAATTCTTCTCATCTTCATTGAACCACTGACTAACGCCAAAACCAACTGCACGTCGAGGATTAGAAAGCTCTGCTGCTAAACTCAATACTGCATTTCTCCCAATACTAGTTTCAAAAACAGAAGAAAATACAGCATCAATTTGATTTTGTAAAATAAACTGACGTAAACGAGTTGAAGCTCTAAGACCAAGCTAGCGCTATGGTCTTAGATTCTAAATACAAGGAGGAGTACAATTATCCTGTATTCCATTTCTCAATGCTAAATAACTCAAGCTGTACGTATTTAGCGAAATTACC
>JASJDA010000231.1 GCA_030065755.1 Prochloraceae cyanobacterium
GTTAAAACAAAAGGGGTTCCCTGTAAAAATAAAAACATTGGAAGCCTATTGCCTTTTGCCTTTTATCTCAAACTCTTACACTGTTCCCTGTTCCCCATTCCCTGTTCCCCGACTTCTGCAAGAAGTCTAATGTATCGGTAAGTATCCTGCTTCAGAAATCAGTTTTTGTCCTTCCTCAGAAAGAAGCATTTTTGCATATGCTTTACCTGCTTTTTCTTCCATCTCGTCGTTTTGCTTGATAACTACAAATAAATGGTGAGTGAGAGGATATTTTGCTTCTTGAAATAGTTGAGGATTAATTTGATTGCGAAGTTGGGGACACTGTTGTGGCGTTACTAAAGGCTCGACGTAAGGAGAAATTAGGTTGTTTAAATTTTCTCCAATTGGAATTGGCTTAACACTACATTGTCCGATAATTTCTGGTGCAGAAGCATAGAAAATAGCACCCTCGTGTTGAGCTGTATCTTTAATACCTTCGGTAACACTATTGACTAGATTCACGTGAGAACCTAAATAATCTTTCTTCATTACCTTCTCAGCAAAGAACTCTGCGGTGCCGCTAATATGAGAAGGTTGAGAGTAAGGAACGATTTCTAGATCGGGACCGCCTACTTGTTTCCAGTTGACAATTTTACCCGTATATATATCTTTTAGTTGCTCCAAGGTCAAACCAGGTATATCCAAACTTGGGTTAGTGACAATTGCAACTGCATCTATGGCTACTGGAACCTGCAAAAGAGTAAAATTTTGCTCTTTTGCTAGTTGATATTCTTGGGGGTGAAGAGGACGGGAAGAGTGAGCAATAGTTAACTCGTTCTCGAGTAACATCTTAATGCCAGCCCCAGAACTAGCTACTAACATTGGGTGTTCCCGATACTTTAAACTAAATTCTGGTGTTTGAGCTAAAATCTTCTTATCTACTTCTTTTCTAATCAAAGCCCAGGCAGTGCTACCACCATAGTAATAAGAGCCAGAAGGAATATCCTTGACTTCTTTTATGCTTTTTACTCGCTTTAATAGAATTGGAAATGTTTCTGCTTTTGTTGGTTCGGAAGCAATTGCAGAGCTTTCTAGTGTTTTTTCCGTCAGTTCTATGCTATCGACAACTTGAAGAGGATCTAAGGAGTTTTTAGAGAAAAATGAATTTAAAAATGGAATAGAAACAGCTAACACGAGCGCTGAAGCCAAACCTGATAAATAGTAATTATTATTCAGCAAAGATGTTTTTTTATGTCGGCTATTTCTATTTTTTTTGTCTATACTTTCTTTGCCTGAGAGTGCTGATAAAAATTTGGAATTATAATATTTAGCTAAATTCTCTTTTGTTTCTAGCTGAACTACTTTTTGATAGTCCTCTCCAGCTTTTTTATAGTTGCCCGAAAAATAATATGCTAAAGCTCGATTGTAATAAACTAAAGGACAAGCTGGTTCTAATTTCAATGCTTCCTCAAAATCAGCGATCGCTCGCTCGTACTGCCCTAAAAGAGAGTAAGTTTGTCCTCTTTTTCGATAAGGCAATACGTTTTTTGGCTCCAGTTTAATAGCTGCAGTCAAATCGGAGATAGCTTGCTTATAATTCTTCTGACCTATATAAGCTAAACTTCTACTGTAGTAAAGTGATGGGTTTTTTGGATTGATTTGGAGAGCTTGGTGTAGATCTAATATGGCTTTGTCATATTCTTGCAATTTAATCCAGGAAAGTGCTCTCTCTAGATAGGCTCGAACGTCAAGAGCATTTCTTAATAATTTTTGAGTACAAGCAAAAATTATTTCTTGATCGGAAGATATTTTTTGATTAAATTGAGTAAAATTTGATGTTTGAGAATCGCTTACCATAATATTTTTTATAAATAGCACATAGTTAATTCTAGGACAATTAACCATTTACAAAAATTTTTTTAATCTTTTTTTTGATTGCGATCGCGATCGCAAGTAATTGTTAATCTCGCTCAAAGCCGTTAAAAAAAATATTAACACTAAGCATATAACTCGGTCTATTTATGCTTAAATAAAAACAAAAATTATCTAAAAAAATCAACCTTTTTTACTCTTGACTCAACCAGGCGATCGCCTCTCTAATCCAGTCTTCCACGTTAAGATTTTTAAGCATTAAGTCGTCTTTACTCAAAATAGAAACTGCTTGTTCGATTTCTTCTTGAGTATATCCTAAAGCTAGTAAAGTCATTTCTAAGTCTTCGAGTATTTCGGCTGCGGGAATAGCAGAAGATGTAGAGGTGGTGACTCCAGCAATTTCTCGCCACTGTGCTAACTTGGTTTTTAATTCTAAAACAACGCGCTCTGCGGTTTTTCTACCCACCCCAGGAGTTTTTGTTAATCTATTAACATCACCAGTGACGATCGCTTGTACGAGATCGGAGAGTCCGAGAGTATCGATGAGAGCGATCGCTAGTTGGGCACCTATTCCACTTACAGCGATCGACTGGCGAAATATATCTCTTTCTGCGGCTGAAGCAAAACCGTAGAGTATTTGTTGGTCTTCTTTGATTTGTAAGTGAGTAAAGATTTTTAGTTGCGAATCTTCTTCTGGCAAATTTCTCGCCAGACGAGAGGGGATCTGTATTTCGTAACCGATTTGGTTGACCTCTAAAATTAGAGTTATTCTATTGTTACTGTTGTTAATAACTTCTACTGGTTTGCCTTTGAGATAATTAATCATTAACTGGGAAATAAAAACCTATCGATCTAATGGTACCTGACGGGATTGGTGGGTATTATATTCCCAAAGGAGATCGCTAAACTAGAGATAGATATATAGGGATAGTTTTTTAATCTATTTCAAAATGCTCCAGAGATGGGAAGGTGATAAGTTAAAAATTGTTGTTCGTCGCAGTTGGACACACATTTTAAATTCAAGACTATTTTATTGGGGGTTTTGTCTTGAATCTATAGGTTTATTTTTGTGGTTAAATTCTCTCGATATTTCCCTTTTAATTGTAATTATAAAATTATTTGCGTCGATTCAAGCAATCGGATCTTTTATAGTTTTTATAATATGCCATACTAACGTTCACGTTTATGGCGATTGGCGAGGTGAAAAAGCAGCTAGGTTCCTTAGAATACATCAAAAATTAGACGAACTTAGGGAAGATTTACTCAGTGGTGATGAAGATAAAAAACAAGAATATTGGAAAAATTTGGAATTACTAGCAGATTTTTCAGATTTTGATTAATAGCTGTTGACTTGATATTTTCTTCTTCTATTGAGTGCAGAAGATTAAATTAGTATAGTTAATTTGAAGAATAAATATAATTAATGTTAAGAGCGCTCGCTAACTAAGTAGTCGGACATAAATAAACGACTCTGTGTAAAAAACTGTTAGGCGTTGCTGAAACTCTTTTCTGTTGCCTGTTCCCCCTTCCCTGTTCCCTTATCTCACAGTTAACTTTAATTGTGTCCGACTACTTACATTTGACCTTAAAGATTGATTCAACCCCGCAATCTGCGCGACGAGGTTGTGATATATGGCTAACTTTCGGCATTTAAAAATACTCAAGGAAAATGTAAACGACTGGAATCGGTGGAGAAAGTATAGTTATATCGAGCCTGAGCTGAGTAATACCGACCTCAGTTATGGCGACCTGAGAGATGCTAACCTGAGTAGCGCGAACCTGAGTGGAGTTGACCTAAGTAGTACTTACCTAAGTGGTGCCAACCTCAGTGATGCCAACCTAAGTGGTGCCAACCTGAGTAGTACTTACCTAAGTGGTGCCAACCTAAGTGGTGCCAACCTCAGTGGAGTTGACCTGAGTGGTGCCAACCTCAGTGGTGCCAACCTCAGTGGAGTTGACCTGAGAGATGCCAACCTCAGTGGTGCCAACCTCAGTGGAGTTGACCTGAGTGGTGCCAATTTAAAAAACACTCAAATTAATGAAAAAACAAGAATAGATGCGAAATGGTGTAGAGTATGGGAGATTGTCAACCAAGGTGGAATGAGTCGCGACCTGAGAGGAGTTGACCTGAAATTAGGAATCGCAGCAGCAATAGCAGGGATTATTGGAGCAATAGCAGCTATTCTAGCATTATTTTAATGACTTTAGTAACTGAAGTTGTCGATCCTATTGAAACAAATCCAACCTTTAAAGCCAGGGTAATTAATGCAATACTATCTTAGTTGAGAGAGATTTAATTTTGGTAAGCCAAATGTGTCATTAAAGTAGTTTTTCCCTTGTCAGGAGAAAGTAAAGATTTATTTTACTTGTAACGATCGTGCTCCGCTGGAGCGGAAAGTGCAGGCGCGGACTTTGAAACCAGTAGATGACGATCCGCTGGAGCGGAAAGTGCAGGCGCATCATTTGAAATCAGAAAACTACGCTCGCTATTTGAAACTAGTCAATGGCGAGCGAGATTTGAAACCGGTAGATGACGATCCGCTGGGACGGAAAGTGCAGGCGCATCATTGGAAATCAGACAACCCCGATCTGAGTTGGCATCAAGTCGATTGGGAAAACTTTAACTTCCGAAAAACCATTGAGTCCCCGTATATAAGTAGTAAGTCCCAGTCACAATTAATGCGGTACTAGCGAAACGAATAATTCCTTGGGAATGTTTCAGTAACTGTTTACTTTGTTTTGCTAGTCCAGTAAATAAACTGGCCAGGAAAATCAAAAAAGTATAACCAAGAGCATAACTAATCATTGTCAAAGTGGCGAAGATTTGAGAACCAGTTGCGGCCGCAGCGGCCACGACGGCAAACAGCACAGGACTGGCACAGGGAGAACTTACCAGAGCAAAAGTTAATCCCACTCCATAAGGGCCAGCAAAAGGAAGATTGACATGGCTCTGGGGTAAAGGTAAATTGATTATCCCCATTAACCACAAACCCATCACGGCCATAATTAGTCCCACCACAAGATTGATATAACCGCGATATTCCACCATCACAGCTCCGGCAAAGGATGAAACTAAGCCAAATAAACTGAGGATGGTGACTGTGCCCAAGACAAATAAACTAGCCTGAGAAAAAGCTGACCAACGGGATTTAATTTTCAAGGTGCCGATATAGCTGAGGTTAACAGGCAACATGGCCAAGATACAGGGTGAGACACTAGCAATTAGACCCCCAAAAAAAGCTAGTGGTAACAAGACAAAGGGATTGGCTGTGTCTTGCTGGTCAAACCATTGTTGGTAACCATTTTCGATAGTTGAAATTAACTGCTCAAGAGGATGACCTAAAGAAGAGCCGAAACTTATGATGAGAATTAGGGTTAATAAGCCTAGTCCCCCGTAAATTAACCATTTTTTGGCAGCCAAGGAAGGTCGGGAACCTTGAGGCTTATTTGATGATTGATGGGTTTTGAACATGACTATTTTTCGGCTATGGCCAAGTTGAGGACAGAGGTGTAATCTGCTAAATTGGCATTTTTGTACTGTTTGGTCAAAATATTTCCTGTTGCTGGATCGACAATCGCCACCAGAGCTGTTTTCGATTTATTTTCTCTGAAAAACTGTCCTAACCCGAGTTGTTCGGCTTTAATTTGAGCTTCACTGCTTGTGGATTTATTGCTGACATCAAAAACAACAAAATTAGCTTTTCCCTGATATTGTTGTTTGAGTTGAGAAAGAGTGGGGGCAATATTTTTACAAGCAGAACACCAAGTTGCATAAATATCAACCACAAGGGGTTTTCCTTGTAGTTTCTCAGCTAAAGAGCCGCCGACATTCTGATTCTTGTTAGTAATGGTGGTATTTTTAACATCACTGAGTTGTTTAGTTTCTATAGGGTTGGTCGTTGTTGTCGTTTTGGTCTCACTTGAATTGGCACAACTAGCAATAAGAGCCACAGTTAAAACAGGCGCAATTGTCAAGGCCGAAATTGATTTAATTTTCATTACTATTCTTAAATAAATATGAAGACTACCGTTTAAGATTAAACAAGACTTTACTGAGATTTTACTGAGAAAATCTCATAACGTAAGATAGGAGAGCGGTTAGTCTAATGATCTTTTAGCTGACAATTGCAGACGAATTAATTCGAGGTTTGTTTGTTTGTGGAGTTTGTGCTCAATAGGTTCAAAGCCATATTTGCTATAGAACCCGCGCCCCATCTTATTAGCAGCGAATACTTCAACAAAGAGTTGACCTCCCCCCAGAGCCCTCACCTTATCCATAAGAGAGCGTCCAATCCCTTTTCTGTGGTGTTTGGGATGAACGAATAGAGCCCCTACCTCATTGCCTAGCAATGAGACAAACCCCACCACAAAACCATCCTCTTCACAAACCCATGTTTGAGTGTTTGGCAAATACACTTTGGCAATGTTTTCTCTTTCTTTGCCTAGAAACTCCTTAGTTAAAAAAGGATGTGCTATCTCAGAAGCCGCCGTCCAAGTGGATAACAAATCATCCAAATCCTCTTGTTTATACTCCCGAATCATGCTGACCTCCCCAACTATCAACTTGATAGTTATTCAAATTTATATTATCAACTTCTTCCGCAATGGGTGCAATCAAAAGGATATTGCTATCAAGAATAAGCTGTTAAGCATTTAAATCTGGTGTTGTATGATAGAGCGATAAAAACGATCGAAACTAAAAACAAACATCGATCGCCCGCTGCACCAAATCTAGCCCCTGAGATACTACTGAAGAACGCCAAGCAAGGTCTCTAGGAGCCGAAAATTCCATTAGTTGCTGACGCGCCCAAACGCAGGACGGGTCTTTTGGCTGACCCCAGAAATGAGCGCGGTTTTCTGCTCGCAAGGCTTCTATTCCTCGCAAGACTGAGTAAGTGCCGAACTCAGCAGTAAGAAAATTGTAATTGCATTGGGGAAACTTTGCCTGACACCACTTTCCCAAACCACCACGAATAGAATAAGCAGTACCTTTTGGGTCTAAGGTTTCCACTACATCAGCTCCAAACTTCTCTTTAAGCCACTGAGTACGTTTTGAGTCAGCTGACTCTTGAATCAGCAGTTTGTAAGTTGCCTTTCGACCAAGTCCCGTATGCAAGTCTATATGCACGACATCTGTCGCATTACCCACCCACTCAGAAAGATGAGCATCTAGAATTTGATAAGTTTTCGACGGGCCACTTCCACCGAAGAAAAGACCTTTGGGATAGTCGTACTGTCCTACTGGCAAAGTATTTTTTAATGAACTCATTCCCCCGTGGCGAAGAATAGAGAAGATCGCCTTGATTAAGAAAGGCTCTATTCCCGATGGAGGGGAAGTAGGATTGAAAAAAGCATCCCAGTCACCGTACTTATCGGGACTGCCTTTATATTCCTCTCCTGGGAGCAAAAAGTTGCGGTTGAGGTCGATGTTTTCCTCGTTTGTCCTTCGTCGCCAAGCAAAGCCATAGGGATTTAACGCGTGTAGCAGTACTAAAGAAGCTCCTGGTGGATAACTCCAGGTTTTCAGACGCTCTTCCAACAGAGCAACCTGGACGGCAGAACCAAAGAACCCCTCTACTCCGTGGATGCCACTAGAGACTAACACTACTTTCATTGGGTTAGCTTCTCCCAGAATGGCTACATCCAGGGTCAGTTTTTCCCCATCTGGCCCCAAATGGTCGATCGGGTATTCAAATAACCGACAACCTCGATCGCGCGCCAAGGAACGAAAACGGTTTCGCGCCTCAAAATAGTTGGTAGAGAAAGCATTGGCATAAGACATCTTGAGAACTCCAATTCCTGCGAGGATATTAATATAGCTATTCGAGGATAAAAATGATGTATGAAAGCAACTGGACGGAATGGATGGTAATAACGGGATATATTACCTTTTTATTATTTATAGTTTGGCAAGTTATTTCCAGAACCAAAAGCTAATAAGCTATTTGCTGTTGACTTTTGGTTGTTAGCTGTTTTTTTATAACTCTCTCCCTCATCTCCCCCATCTCCCCCGTCTCCCACTCTCCCACTCTCCCCCTCCCCCTCTCCACCCGCCAATGTGAAAATCAGCCGAATCTTCTATACTTTTCAACAGACTCTAAGTATATGGGCGAAATAACTCACTGAATCGGTAATGTACGTCGATCGCGTTCACTTTTACGTAGAAGATGCCAAAAAATGGCGAAACTGGTTTATTAAGACTATGGGTTTTGACTCGATCGCCAGCGGTAGCGATCGCCATACCCGTGTAGAAGCAGTCAGCAGCGGAGGGGTTATCCTTGTCATATCTTCTCCTCTAGCTGAATCTAGTCCTGTAGCTGAGTATCTGCGCTTCCATCCTCCTGGAGTATCAGATTTAGCCTTCTGCGTGACAGATATAGAATCAATAATGAGCGCAGCAATAGCAACTGGTGCTAAAATCGAACAACCAATTGAGGAAAAGCTGTTTCCTCAAGGACAATTGAAGTGGAGCAAAATTACATCGATCGCTTCAATTTCCCATACTTTAGTGGAAAGGAAGGGAATAACACCCCTGCTTCCTGAAGAATGGATCGAACACAAACAGCTTTCGCCAAAACAATCGGTAAACTTTACAGGTATAGATCACATTGTCCTCAACGTCCCTACTGGAGATTTAAAAAATACGGTAAGTTGGTACGAAGCAGCTTTAGGATTTGTCAGAAAACAAGACTTTACGATCGAAACAGAAAGATCTGGATTGTATTCTCAAGTGATGGTTCATCCTCTTACTGGAATGCAATTTCCCGTAAACGAACCAATATCGGCTAATTCCCAAATTCAGGAGTTTCTCGATCTAAATAAGGGAGCGGGAATTCAACATATGGCTTTGAGTACCTCTCAAATTCTTGAAGTAACCAAGAAATTACGTGCAGCAGGTTTATCTTTTTTGTCCGTTCCTCAGACTTACTATACCGAGCTTCAACAGAAGTATCCTTACTTAAGTTTATCTGAGTCCGAGTGGCAACAAATTATCGATCGGGAAATATTAGTAGATTATCAGCAAGAAACTGCTTCTTCTATACCCTTGCTGCTACAAACTTTTACTCAGCCTATTTTTGCTCAGCCAACCTTCTTTTTTGAGTTAATCGAACGTCGCTTTCAAGCGCGAGGTTTTGGAGAAGGAAATTTTCGCGCTTTATTTGAAGCAATAGAGAGGGAACAAATCAAACGATCGACCTCAAAATAATAAAATTTGGACTATTAGGAAACGTCCCCTCTATTCGCTAGAATTAGTGTAGGTATATCACTAAAGTTTAATGCAAGGAAACTGGCGAATCGGCTCTATTTTTGGAATACCTTTATACGTAAATTACTCGTGGTTTTTAATTTTAGCTTTTGTCACCATTGTCAATGCTGGTAATGTCAATGCTAGCGATATCTCTGGTGTAGCCACATTTTTGGGCTGGATAGCTGGATTTACTTTAGCTATTTTACTATTTGTTTCAGTATTGTTGCACGAATTAGGTCACAGCTTAGTAGCGCGATCGCAAGGTATAACAGTTAACTCAATTACGTTGTTTCTTTTCGGTGGTGTTGCTAGCATCGATCGAGAATCTAAAACACCAGAAGAAGCCTTACAAGTAGCGATCGCTGGGCCTATAGTTAGCATCTTTCTTTTCGCTCTATTTTCTAGCTTAGACCAATTCGTAAGTGAATCTAGCCTGTGGAAATACATAGTTTCCGATTTAGCTAGAATTAACCTCGTACTGGCAGTATTTAACCTCATTCCTGGCTTACCTCTCGATGGAGGTCAAGTATTAAAAGCAATAGTTTGGAAAATAACAGGCGATCGCTTCACTGGAACCCGCTGGGCTGCTGCTACTGGTAAACTATTAGGCTGGCTGGGAATATCATTGGGTTTCTTTTTGATCCTACTCACAGAGGAAATAGGAGTGATTTGGATTAGTTTAATTGGCTGGTTTGTCTTGCGCAATGCGAATGCTTACGACACACTAACTTCGATACAAGAAACATTATTAGAACTAGTAGCAGCAGATGCAATGACCCGCGAATTTCGCGTAGTCAATGGTAAGTTAACTCTGCAAGATTTTGCCGATCGGCACATTCTCTCCGAGATCGATACACCTGTGGTTTATTTTGCTGCTTCTGAGGGTCGCTATCGAGGTCTAGTCAAGGTTAGCGATTTCAAATCTATCGAGCGCAGCGAGTGGGAGATTAAGACTTTAGAGGAAATCGCTCGTCCCTTAACAGAAATCCCCTCAATACAAGAGAAAACCTCTTTGATGGAAGTGATAAATAAGTTAGAGGAAATAGACGATTTAAGAATTACTGTTCTTTCTCCTGCGGGTGCAGTCGCGGGAATAATCGATCGCGGTGATATTGTTAAAGCCTTAGCCATCAAAGAAAATTTGGCAATTACTCTCGAAGAAATTAAGCAGATTAAAGCAGACGGAACCTACCCCGCTAGATTACAATTGCAAGCGATCGCTAAATCAATTAAAGATTAAATGCTTTCAGTAAACTTTACGGCCACTAATGACGATTTACTGGTGTTTTTGGGAAGCCTATAGGTATGAGGGCGAAGATTTACCAGTAAAGACCAAAAATGAAACCGATTAAGAAATTAGCTACGGGATGTTTACTTACATTGGGACTTGCAGCAGTAGCAATTCCTGTAATGGCACAGTCTGAAGAAGAAAAAAATCAATATAATATTCATACTTCAACACTTGGCGGTGTAATTGTAGCAATACCAGCTATGGCAATACCTACTGTGGCCGCAGCAGGATTGTTAATGGGGAAAAAGAAGGAATTTCAAGACCAACTAGATAAAATACAAGAAAAATCTCAGGATATAGTACAAGAATTGCAACAGCAAATAGAAGATGAAGAATATCAACTCGATCGACAAACTGAGATTAATCAAAGTCTAGAATTTCAACTCCAAGAAAAAGCTAATTCGCTCTCTGTGTTGCAACAAGAAATAGATAGAAAGCAATCTGAGCTTTCCGTAATACAAAAAAAATATGAAGATTTACAACGCCGAATAGACGAGCAACAATCTAAGCTAGGTCAACAAATTGCTATTAATCAAGAGCTAGAAAACAAATATATCGAGCAAACTAATTTTATTCTATCTCTACAAAACACACTCAATAAACATAAATTAGAGTTGGTTACACGAGAAGAAAATAATCAGAATTTAGAACAGGAATTGCAAGCTAAAACCAAGGAAATTACCAAGATAAAAAGACACCTATGAAAAACCTAAACAAACCTGGTCATAACTAGGAATGTTTTTTGTCATAGGTTGCAGAGTCAGATTCTATTTTAAGAATCTCCCTTAATTGAGTTATGACACCTTTGGATGAACGCTAGTCCAAAG
>JASJDA010000232.1 GCA_030065755.1 Prochloraceae cyanobacterium
CCCTGGTAACTGCCCGCTTCTGATGCTGCTATCTCTAGTCCTTGCTAAGAGATAGGACATACCTAAAATAAAGAACATCGTATCTTTATCTTAAAGGTTAGGTGCGCTCCCAGCAATAAGAAGTAAAGTTTTAGGACTTGGAAATATCTTAAAGCTCAATCCTGCTTACAGGATGTAGATGACTACAGTGGTGGTTACTGAATCACCTCCCTCACCGGAGGAATCCTTCTCTCTTTTTTTTGGCGCAGCGAAGTGGGGGCAAAATCCCCAGAGTCCCGTCAAAATGCTCAAACCCTTGCCAGTTCGTAAATTAGCTTGTAAGTTAAGCATCGCGATCTCTTCTTCCAAAGTAGATTTATATCCAGTTTGAAGAGACTTGACTTTCATCAGTGATGAAAGTCAAATGTAGCAAGGTTTGAGACGGGCGGAGTTTCAATAACCCTCCCGATCGGAGATGGGTTGAAAGGGTTGCCACGCGAATAGCTCGTTCGATTCTGGCTGGTTTCAATAACCCTCCCGATCGGGGATGGGTTGAAAGTATTAGGGCACGATCAAAAAATTATGCAATCCCAGTTTTAAAAATCTTCCCAAAACGATCGAGAGAAAAGAAGGATTGAAAGGAGCACACTCTTGGTAATTTACAGAAATTCTAAGTTTGACTGATATCTTAGTAATATATAGCTTCGTTTTGGAAATGCGACACTTAATTTGTGAACAGTCGATTTAACGCATTTGCGACACTATTTTGTTAAACAGCGACATTAATTTGTGAACAACGACATTTAATTTGTGAAAGTACAGCACTGTACAAAAAGCCCGTGACGAGGATTGAACTCGTGACCTCACCCTTACCAAGGGTGTGCTCTACCACTGAGCCACACGGGCAACTAATAGAATAACTTATGTCTTAAGATTTTTTAATTGGTGGTGGGCCGAGCTGGATTCGAACCAGCGTAGACGTAGTCAGCGGATTTACAGTCCGCCCCCATTAACCACTCGGGCATCGACCCATTTGATTCACAGATATATATCTTAGCACATATATTTGGCAATTAAAAGATTTTTTCCCAATAAAATTTCTTTAGATTTTATTTGGGATTGAGTGTGGGGCTATCCCTTTGAAAAAGAGGATATTTGCGCCCCCGATACGAAAATCTAATTGACAACATAAGCAGAATTAACTGCCCAAAAAACTAGAATGGCAATACTGCCTAAAACCAAAATAGCTGAGATCGCAACGACAATAGGTTTGTCGGCTCCCTCAAACTTCATAATGCCGCGATTTAGGTCTGTCATAGTGCTTTTTCTATATTTAAGTTGAAAGCTGATGCACAACAAGATTGCTATTTAAACAGATACCACACAGCGAACAACATATAGTAGAAAAATAGTCTTAAGATAAGCTGGGATTATACAAAAATGTTATTTAGTGTCTTACTGGTTGTTTTAGTGTTAATGGTTGTAATTGTTACTTTGCTAGAAGTAGGTTTGCGCCTAACAGTAGGATTGGGAAATCCTCTAATTTACATACCAGATGAAGAAATTGGCTATTTATTAGCACCTAACCAAAAGGTTCGTCGTATGGGCAATAGAATTGAAATCAATCAATATTCTATGCGCAGTGACTCTTTTAGCGAAGTCAAACCTGCTTCGGTGCTGCGAGTATTGCTATTAGGAGATTCGATCGCCAATGGTGGCTGGTGGACAGATCGAGATGAAACTATCTCGGCTTTAATGAGGGAAGGATTAAAATCAACTTTTGAAACAGTAGAAGTTCTCAACGCTTCGGCAAATTCTTGGGGACCGCGCAACGAGTTAGCTTATTTGCAAAAGTTTGGCTGCTTCGATGCGCAAGCGATCGTCTTGCTGATTAATACTGACGATCTGTTTGCTGTTGCACCAACTTCCATACCAGTAGGACGCGATCGTTCTTACCCAGATCGCAAACCCCCTTTAGCGTTAGCAGAAGTCTTATCTCGCTTTGTTGCCAATGAGATACCGGAGATGGAAAAAGTTAATGCCGAAGGAGGCGATCGCGTCGGGTTTAATTTAAAGGCGATCGAACAAATAAAAGCGATCTCCACTGATGCAGGAGCGGGGTTGATTTTGGCAATGACTCCCTTGCTGCGGGAAGTTAGAGACCCAAGTCCCCGAGATTACGAAAAAAAAGCGAGATTGCGCTTGCAAGAGTTTGCTGAAACAGAAAATATTAATTACATCGATTTTTTGTCTTTGTTTCAAGCTACCGAGGAACCAGAATCTTTATATCGCGACCACATTCATCTCAACCTCAAAGGTAATAAATTAGTCAGCGAAAAACTTGTTATTTCAGTTGCCAAGCACTCGACTAACTAATTAATGTTCATAGTGGTGGTATTCAGAGATTGGTAATTCCAGTCCGATTTTTTCCAGGCTTGACCGTCAAGAGCCATTTGCTCGATTAAACTTGCCAAACGCAGTGCTTTAAGACCTTGTTCGCCCCCAACGGAAGGTCGATCGCCTCCTCGCACGCAGTGAACAAAATGTTCTAACTCAGCATACAATTTATCGGTGTTAATAGTGTGAACTTTTTCAATCAGACCGTCTTGGCGATAGAGTACCTGACCGTAATCTGTCGTAAAGTTAGCACTAGTTTGCCGATGAATGAGAATTTCATTATTGAGAAAATCGGCTTCAGTTAAAGAATGTTTACAGTGAGCAGCTATGCGACGAATTTTACGGTGGGTTATCTTGCTAGCTGTTAAAGTTGCTACTAAGCCGTTGGCAAAGCCTATAGTTGCCGTAACATAATCTAGATAGCCAGAATCAGCGCAGCTACTACCACTAGCCGTCATTTTCACGATTGGCGTACCTGCTAACTCAAGTAGTAAGTCAATGTCGTGGATCATCAGATCCAGAACTACAGATACGTCATTAGCGCGCTCGGAGTAAGGACTCATTCTGTGAGCTTCTATGGCTAGCAATTCTTCTGTCTTAAGAATTTTAATCAATTCCTGAAAGGCTGGGTTAAAGCGTTCGATGTGTCCTACCTGAAGAATGCAATTAGACTCAGCGGCGGTATTGACCAATAATTCTGCTTCAGCAATAGAAGCAGCAATGGGTTTTTCGATGAGAGTATGAACTCCAGCTTTGAGACACTCCAGACCTACTTTATAGTGTAGCTTCGTGGGAACGGCAACACACACAGCATCTACATAAGGTAGAAGTTCGAGATAATTCTCGAAAAAACGAACTCGATATTGACTAGCAATATTGAGACCTCGCTCGACGTTAATATCTGCTACTCCAATTAACTCTACGTCTTTGAGTAGACTGAGAACTCGACTGTGATGTTGTCCCATATTACCTACTCCGATAACCCCTATTCGGAGAGGCTCTGATGATTTTCGCTCTAATTTAATACTTTTGTATAGGTTTGACATCTTATACTTTACTCCTAGACACTCCTCCCACAGTGAAATCGGGCCGCCGATCGCCTATAATCGTCTTTTCACAATCCAGATGGTATCACAGCTCATTTAATTATGAAGAATTCCTAATTTTACTTTACTTTTTTTAGGTTGGTCGTACCGATTAGTCTTTTTATTGTTTATCTTTTAAGAAAGAGACCACAAACAGGTGTGTTTGTGTGGCAGTTTTTTCGCTGTCACCATTTAATTCAATTTTTCTTCATCTTGCCGTGGTGAGAGATCCCTCGAAGGAGTCGCGCCATTATTATTTTCTGCAATAGAACTCGAATCTCTACGGTAAATGCGAATTTGGTATAAACGAGGACCTGAAGCCGAAACAACTGTTAATTCTAGATTTTCGTAGTGTAAGGTTTCCCCCACAGTAGGAATTTTTTGCCATTGATAGAGTAGAAAACCTGCTAGAGTTTGATAGCGATCGGTTAGTGGTAAGTTAAGATCGAGCAGCTCGTTAACCTGTTCTAAATTCATCTGAGCTTGTACTAAAAAGGTTTGTTCGTCAATAATTTTGACTGTAACTTCGTCGGTATCTCGTTTTTCACTTTCTATCTCTTGAGGGGGTGGCAGAAGAATGTCAATTAAATCTTGCAAAGTGACTAATCCTGCCGTACCGCCAAATTCATCGACAACCACAACCATTTCCAGGCGGGATCGCTGCATTAAGGGTAGTAATTCACTCAGAAGGGTAGACTCGCTGACAAATTTAACTGGTTTAACCCAAGGTTCGATAGGAGAAGAAGCACTCAGGAGTTTTTGCTGTAAAGGAACAGCAAAATCTTTAAAGTCAACAATACCGCGAATATCGTCTACTGAATCCCCCGCAACTGGGTATAGAGAATGACCTGTGGTGGCAACTCGATCGAGTAATGTAGAAAAATTTGCCGTATTTTCTATAGTTATTACATCGGTACGAGGAACCATCACTTCAACTACTTCTGTTACCCCAAATTCAAAAACGTTTTTCAATATTTCTCTACTTTCAGCAGGTACTCCTGTAGATTCTCGTTCGGTAGTAACAATCAGTTGCAACTCTTTTGGCGTTAGGGGAGACCATCCTTGCTCAGTATATTTAATCCCTAATAGCTTTAAAAACAAGCGGGTTGATTGGTTCAAAATCCAGTCTATAGGCTTAAAAAAATTGGCGATCGCGCTTACAGGAGGGCCTAAAAACCTAGCCAGTTGTTCCGAGTAGAGCAGAGCTACCGATTTGGGACACAGTTCCCCTAAAACTATTTGTAAATAAGCAATTGACAAAAAAGCTATTGGTACTGAAGCTATATGAGCCACCTGAGGAGGTATTTCACTTTCTAGGGGCAAAGAAGTTATCAGTCGAGCAATTATAGTTGCAAAAGTATTTTCTCCAATCCAACCGAGAGCCAGACTAGAAAGGGTAATTCCCAACTGGGTAGTAGACAGAAGTCTCTGGGTTCTTCGCTGTAGGGATTGAACTGTTTGTGCTTGTACGTCTCCTGCTTCTACTAATGTCTGGATACGCGATCGCCGAACTGAGACCATAGAAAACTCAGCGGTGACAAAAAAGGCATTTAGTGCAATCAGCAATAGAACCGATAACAACCGCAGCAATATATCTCTAACACTCATGTACCATCCTCAAGAAGGTAGAGGACACCGATCGCCAGGCAAAACCTCTTTCATCTCTCGTGGCGATCGCGCCTCCGACCTGCGGTCTCCCTATTTATCTCACCACCGGAATCTCAGATATTGTTAGATTTAGTTCTTGTTTCGGATAATCAGTCAGAGTTAATGATATTTTTCCGGCATCATCTAACAAAATGCTGGGAATACTGACTGTACCTGTAAAATTTTCCCCTGTAGCTGGTAATTTTCCTGGTAGCCCATCTGTAATCGCGCTGAGAGCTCGACCTCGCTCGTCGATAACATCTAGAAAGCTATAAAGAAAATTAACTACTTTTTCGCTCTCATTTTTTAGGTTCACCTCTAGCAGTAAAGCTCCCTGTTTTTGAGTTGCATCTACTATTTCTAAAGTAACTCCCCCGTCAGTTGTCTTGAGGGAAAGATTCTTTTCTTGAGGTTTTTCCTCCAAATCCCTCTTACTTGCTTGCTTTTTTTCGTTTTTTGTTCCTCCTTTCAAATTTCCACCTTTGCTGTAAACGTAATCGTAGACCTTAATGAGAATCTCTTTTTCCGGTACTATGGTTTTCTGTTTTTGCTCGGACGATGTTGGTTTATTCTTTGCCAGGTTTTGCGCGGGAGTTCGATCTGGCTGAGTAATCCCGGAAAGAGCTTCATCACCTATGGCAAATCCCAATTTCGCACTCTCGATCGCAGCACCTAACATTGTTACTAGCAAAATTGGGGTGAATATGGCTGTTAAATTAATTTTCATTGCTCGAAAAGCTAAATTGCTCGTAACCTAAGCTGTCATTATTGCCTTATTTTAATTAGCTAGGCAATATTTATTTTAGATGTACTCCAAAAAATCTCATCTGGATATAATATTTATTATTGAGTAAAAGAGTCAAAATACTTCCTCAACCATAGCTCAAATTGAGCTATGATTAAAGAAGTGACTGTACCAGGGTTGGCCGAGCGGTTGAGGCAGCGAACTCATAATTCGCCCTAGGCAGGTTCAACTCCTGCACCCTGGACTAAATATAAAACCTAGCTCCTACTTTCCATTGGTAAATCTTTCATCGGTTTGAGTGGGACTAGTACACAATATTCGAGTAGGACGAATATAGCAAGGACGCTCTACGATCGAGGTAGCAAAAGGATTGACTAGATCGCGGGTGCGTATGGGCGGATCGCTTTGTCCTTGCTGTCTTCTCAAGTCATCGTGGACGATATGAAGTAATTCGGCATCGCGAAAAATTTCATTTTCTGGATACGAACCTTCAAAGTTATACCATCCGAACAGTAAATTAAGTTGTCGCCTCATAGTCCAATTTTCCAGCGTAGTTTCGGTATTGAAAAACATGGTTCGATCGATAACGTCTGGTATGGACTCGGCGATGAGAAACTGGTTTGGATGTTTTTCTCGCGAAATCTCAGAAGAAGAACTGACTGTCAACTTATCACTTAGTACTGAAGTACCGTTTTGTGGAAAATTACGATTGTTACTAGCGCTAGCAACGCCAGAGTTGACTGTTTGGACAGCCAACACGCTAGAAGCAGCACTGACGACTAAGACTTTAATTAAATTGGTAAACTGAATTGACATTGTTCAGCGTAAGCAAATTTGGGTCAATCATAACTGAATATTTGCTCAATAGGTGTTCTCAGGTCAAGATTGCTCGATCGATTCTTAAGATGGAAAAAGACACAAGTAATAACATTCCAGTTGCTAGGGCAGATTTTACCTCCCTGCGACAGCTACTTTTAAATTTATTTTCTCGCCTTGCTTATACAGAAGGGGACTTCATGCTGTCCTCTGGGGCCCGCAGCTCCTATTATATTAATGGCAAGCAGGTAACTCTAACAGCAGAGGGAGCCTTAGCAATTGGTCGCTTGTTACTTTCTTTGCTGCCAAAAGATACTGACGCTGTTGCTGGTTTAACTTTGGGTGCCGATCCGATCGTCAGTGCAGTTAGCCTAGTCTCAGCTTACGAAAATCGACCAATTCCAGCCCTAATTATTCGTAAAGAAGCTAAAGGACACGGTACTAATGCCTATATTGAAGGGCCAACTCTAAAATCTGGTGCTAAAGTAGTAGTCCTCGAAGATGTTGTTACTACAGGCCGCTCTGCTATGCTAGCTGTAGAACGCTTGCGAGCAGTAGGTTATCAAGTCGAGCGAATTATTGCTTTAGTCGATCGAGAACAGGGAGGAGCAGAATTTTATCTCTCAAAGAGACTAAAATTTCAATCTATTTTCTCTATTTCAGATATTCAAAATTACGTTTCTAAAAATAAAAAAATAGAGAATAAATAACAACTAAAAAATTGCTAAAAGACTTCATGTTTTGTGATGTTTTCTCCTCTAATTATTAGCTATGCTAATAGTTAGAGAGGAGCTAGAGGAATTATATGAATATTATTTTCGATCGGAGCTTAAAGCAAATTAGTTGGTCAACTATTATTATGTTTGCTTTAGGATTTTGGCTCAGTAGCAGCTCCATACTAGATTTCATCATTATACCTAGTTTATCTGCTGCTGGGATGATGCAGAACTCAGGATTTGCTAGTGCTGGTTATTTAATTTTTGGCACTTTCAACAAAATTGAATTACTGTGTGCTGCGTTAGTATTAACTGGCTTTTTAGTACTTCGTTTTACTCGTTTTGTTCCCGATCGCGAACTGAACCAAGAACGTTGGTCGCTGATTTTATCGGTATTATTATTGGCAATTGCTTCGACCTACACCTACGTTTTAACTCCCCAAATGATCGGTTTGGGAATGCAATTAAATCTTTTTGAAACAATTTCTACTTTGCCTTCAGCGATGGTTTCCATGCACGAAATTTACTGGCTTCTAGAAGCGATTAAGTTCATAGCAGCAGCAACTCTTTTGCGCTGGTGCTATCGAAATTCTTGCAATCTGGCGCTTTAGATTCGAGAAAATGATTAGCCCCTCTCTCGATCGAGAGGGGATTTTGAATTCAGAGCCAATCGATCTCATCCAACTCTACGAATTTCGGAGTAAAAAGCAGTTGCACTGAATCCGTCAGAATTTTTGATTAGGGTAGTGCGCAGCCGTAAATTAGGACTAGCAAACCAGAGACGTTCTTCAGAATAAGTTTTTGAGTTCTTTGTAACTAAGGTTAATGCTTCGTCCGCTGCCAAAATGTAACTTCCCTCAATTAGCTGTTGTTGTGTCTTATCTGCTGTACTTAAGAGTTTACCAGCGTTGAGCAGCTCGCCATCGGGAAGAAATACAATAATAGTCGTGCCTTTTTGTTTAGTTTTGCCCCAGTCTACAGAGTTGTCCCAACTAATTTTTTGCCCTCCTAGAGTCACTCTAGGTTCTATTTGATTTTGTTGACAAATAGAGACTACTTCCTGACAGTCGGCAGAGAGCATTTCAATATTAATTTCTGATTTACTATTTTCGGCTTTTCCCTCGCTTAAATGATATTGAGTGCGCTGAGCAAACCATTTACCCGCACTTCGATCGAGAAATTCTTTGATATCCATATAAAAATTTACTGTATCTATTGACGCTCTAAAGTTTATCTTTTTTACTCTAATCTTTTAGACTTTCTAGGGAAAAAGCAGCAGCTTGACGAACTTGAGAATTACTATCTTTAACTAAAAATTTTAGTGCAGTGATACTCTTTTCAGTTTTGAGATTACCTAAAGCTTGTGCCAATTTTTGTCTGATTAGCCAATCTTCAGATGAAGCAAATTTAAGAATATCTTCTACCGCATCAAGAGCTTGAATTTCTCCTATAGCAGCGATCGCCGCTATCTGCAATACTACTTCTTTACTCTCTAAGGCCTCTACCAACACCTGTTTTGCTCGTTTATCCTGCAAATTTCCTAAAGACACAGCCGCACTAAAACGCACTAACCAATTTGTATCTTCGTAGAAAGCTCTTACTAAAGGTTCAAAAGCTCGTCGATCGCTGAGATAACCTAATGCTCCAGCAGCATCAGCGCGAATGCCGTAATCGGGATCGCTTTGTAATAATTCTATTAAGATATCGTAACATTCCTCAGTTGGCTTAACTCCTAGGGCAAATATTGCCATAGAACGCACTGGTAACATTTCATCATTTAAAACTTTTTTAATTAAGGGTACAGCATCTTGAGCTGATACTTGACGCAGAGAAGCAAGAGCCAATAAGCGATCCCGAGAGTTGGGGCTTTCTAGTTGGGCTGCAATTTGCTCTAAACTTGGCTGGCTCATAAATTTAAAGTATTTTTTATTTTTATTTTTAAAGTTTTAACCAGTAGGAGATTAACCACTAGAACCGCACAATTTCACTATTAAGTTGACTAGGTTCATTTATTTTCTTTATCCCTATTCTTAAAATTATATATCTAATTTGTTAAGTTGTCGCACTTTTCTGAGTTTAAAGGGCTCCTGTGAGTATTGCAGGAGCCCTTTATTTACTTATCTAGCCTTGAAATATTCGATCGTGACTTGAAGAAACTAGTCTAGATCGGGCATAGATAGACATGGTTCAGTCTCGCGATCGATACCTTTTTCAAATCCACCAGCAGCAGCTCGCGCGCGACCAGCGTGCCATAAGTGACCGACTAGGAAGAAGAAGCACAAGATGAAGTGAGAACCTGCTAACCACTGACGTAGGTTAACGAAGTTGAAGGAGTTAGGCTCGGTGATAATTCCACCAACAGAGTTGATAGAACCATTAGGAGCGTGGGTCATGTACTCAGAAGCACGACGAATTTGCCAAGGCTGTACGTCATTTCTGAGTTTGTCTAGATCTAGACCGTTAGGACCGCGCATGGGTTCTAACCAAGGACCGCGGAAATCCCAGAAGCGCATAGTTTCACCACCGAAGATGATTTCTCCAGTAGGAGAGCGCATCAAGTATTTACCTAGACCTGTAGGACCTTGAGAGGTAGCAATGTTAGCACCTAGTTGTTGGTCTCGTACCAAGAATACGAAAGCTTGTGCTTGAGAAGCTTCAGCATTGGTAGGACCGTAAAATTCGCTGGGGTAAGCAGTATTGTTGAACCAAACGAAGCAAGAAGCGATAAAGCCCATTAGAGCTAATGCGCCCAAGCTGTAGGAAAGGTAAGCTTCGCCAGACCAGATGAAAGCGCGACGAACCCAACCGAAAGGTTTGGTTACGATGTGCCAAATACCACCACCAATACAGATAATACCGACCCAAATGTGACCGCCGATAATATCTTCCATGTTGTTTACACCGATCATCCAGCCTTCTCCACCGAAGGGAGCTTTGAACAGATAGCCAAAGATTACAGCAGGATTGAGGGTTGGGTTGCTAATGATGCGCACGTCGCCACCACCAGGAGCCCAGGTGTCGTAAACGCCACCGAAGAACATGGCTTTGAATACCAACAACAGAGCGCCGCATCCTAATAGGATGAGGTGATAGCCAATGATGTTGGTCATTTGGTTTTTGTCTCTCCAGTCATAACCAAAGAAAGAAGAGTATTCTTCTAAAGTTTCTGGACCGCGAACGGCGTGATAGATGCCGCCCAAACCTAAAACTGCGGAAGAAATTAAGTGCAGTACGCCTACTACAAAGTAGGGGAAAGTGCTGATAACTTCACCCCCAGGGCCAACACCCCAACCTAGAGTAGCTAGGTGAGGGATCAAGATCATGCCCTGTTCGTACATGGGTTTTTCTGGTACGTAGTGGGCAACCTCAAATAGAGTCATTGCACCTGTCCAGAATACAATCAAACCAGCGTGAGCGACGTGAGCGCCCAAAAGTTTACCAGATAATTCAATCAAGCGGGCGTTACCAGACCACCAGGCAAAACCTGTTGATTGTATGTCGCGACCGCTACCAGCGGGAGCATTAGAGAGCGTTACCACGTGGTAGTACCTCCTCAGGGAATTCAAAGTTTTCGTGGGGTTGGTCTTGAGGTGCCATCCAAGCACGCAGACCTTCGTTTAAGAGAATGTTTTTGGTGTAGAAAGTTTCAAATTCGGGGTCTTCAGCCGCACGAATTTCTTGAGACACGAAGTCGTATGCTCGCAGGTTTAGAGCTAAGCCTACTATTCCTACCGAGCTCATCCACAAGCCTGTTACTGGTACGAACAACATGAAGAAGTGCAACCAACGCTTGTTGGAGAATGCAATACCAAAGATTTGCGA
>JASJDA010000233.1 GCA_030065755.1 Prochloraceae cyanobacterium
TATCGTTAAAATAAATTATGATAACTATGTGCTATAATGCTCATATGTTGACACTAAATTACACTTATCGAAAAAATCAGTGTAGGAGTACGTCACATGTTTATTTCCTATGCTCAAAATTTTGAAGATGTCATGCTCAATCGCATCTTTAAAGATAAAGAATCTGGATTTTATATTGATATTGGGGCTCATCATCCAGTCTATGATTCTGTCACGAAATCATTTTACGATCGAGGCTGGCAAGGAATAAATATTGAACCCGTTAAAGAATTTTTTACTTTGCTGCAACAAGAAAGAGATAGAGATATCAATCTCAATATTGCTATTGGTGAGAGCCGATCGAATTTAGAGTTTTTCGAGTTAGAAGGAAGTGGTTTTTCCACTTTAGATGGCGAAACAGCAATGAAATTAGCGGAAGAAAGGGGGTTAAAACTTTCTCAATATCAAGTTCCCGTACGCACTTTAGCAGATGTTTGTCGAGAACACCTCAATAGTCAAATTGATTTCTTAAAAATTGACGTTGAGGGATGGGAAGAGAAGGTCATTTTAGGAAATGATTGGGAAGCTTTTAGACCGACTATAATTATTCTTGAAGCAACTTTACCAGGCTCTCCAATTCGGAAAGAAAACAATATCTGTAATTTCTTAGAACAAAAAGGCTATCAGCGGGTTTATTTTGACGGTCTCAACGATTATTATTTGGCTGAAGAAGCTAGTAGTTTAGCTACTCATTTAGATACTCCTCCTAACGTATTTGACAACTTTATTCCTTTCCAATTCAAAGACCCTCTTCGTGAAATCACAATCTTAAAAAATAACTTAAATGACGAGAAATTGGAAAATCAACACCTAACTCAGGCTGTCGTTAAACTAAAAAGCCTCCAAAATCAACGAGCCGCTCAAATCACTCAACTCTACGCTCAAATTGCTGCCATGGAAAGCAGCAAGTTTTGGAAAATGAGAAGCGCCTGGTTTGATTTTAAAAGAATGTTTGGAATTTTTGCTGATTGAATTATTCCTCCCGTTCTGGGGGTCTAAATTACACCAGGGCTGGATTTTTAAAATTAATGACCGCAATCGAGCAAAGACGACGGGAGGAATTATCCAAAAAAGATTATATAGCACTACGCTTTTGGGTTAGGACAAATTTTGAAACTAGGGTTTTTGATGATTCAGGATCGAAATCGAGAAAATGTCCTAACGTGTTTTGGTAGTGCTATAGGAGAAAAACTATATTCCTACATTGAAGGCAGGACCTTCTGATTGAAAACCAGGGACGTTTTGTAGGATATTATTAGTTTCGTCTGGGCCAGCGAGCAGTCCAGTATGCTGCCCACTACTATCTTTAAAGCGATTGAATGTTGTACCAATACCAGAATCTGCGCCATAGACGTAGAAGGCAATACCTTCTTCATCCCAATTAGGGTTTTGTCTGACACTTACGCTTTCCGCTTCGCCAGCATAGAAATAAGTTCCTAGTCTGTTTGTGCTTTGAAAGCGGTTGATGCGAATTAAACCGGTTCCTGGTGCGTCAGCTGCTAGAAAAGCTTCACCTTGTTGTCTGAACTGATCGGCAAAGTTTTGTAAAACACTTCGGCGTTCTGCTTCCCCGACAAACAAGAAAGTCCCTGGTGTAATTCTACTTTCAAAACGATATATTTGGGTATCTAGGTCATCTGGTGCTATAGGGCCATCCGTCGATTCGATTGTTAATGTAGGAGTAATAAGATTAAGAGGATCGAAGCCAGTGCTTTCGACGCCGGTGGTAACAACCTCGGTAGTACCGTCAAAAGGGTCTGATACTTCGAATCTTGCATTAAATAAATCTGTTTGAGCATCTGGAAATGCTTGCAATAACGCGTATGAAACTTGCAGTTCTCTGTCTGTATTTGGATTACCATCGTCAACTGTTTCGTCCCGATCCAAAACTACGCCTTGCAGACCACCCAGGAACTCAACAGGATCGACAAATTGTAATTCATTGCTCTGGTAATGTAAGCGTAAAGTTAAAGAACTAGCTCCAGGTTCATTTTGCTGGCGTTCGACTTCTTGGGAAGTAGTAATCGTAATTTCGTCCCCTGGATTAAAATCCTGGGGAGCGAATACAGAGCGAATTGTTTGTCTTGCCATGTTTTTTTATCTTCTCACGCTATAATTTGATGTTTGGTCAGTTGAAAGATTTTTCTGGAGCAAGGGATAGTAAATACTCCAGGTTTTGAAATGTTAAGACTTACGTATTGACAAAAAAAATCAAGTAAGTAGGTAGTGGAGATTTTTAGTTACTCAAGTTGGCATTATACAGTATCAGAGATCTCTCTTTACCTATCCGAGATTAATTGCCAAAAGTCTAAAATGACTTAATTTTATTAATTCATATCATGGTCTATTTGTACAGTGGATAAGTTCTAATTTATCCGAGCGAGTAGTTCATTTAATTAGACAAGAAATTAGCTTTCTTCTGTCAAAATGAGTCGAAATCTTGATTTTTCTAAGGCTCGAGCGGGTGACAAAAGAAAGCTACAGTTTCAACTCCTCTGAATAACTCACTTGAAACTGCTCTCAGTGAGTTATTTGCGGTTAAAAAACCTAAATCAGAGCAGAAGAGTCTTCTGGGGTATATATTTCCAGGAATTGAGCTAGTTCCTCTCCGGTCCTCCTAATTGCACCTGGTTGTACTAAACCCAACCCAGTGGATGGTACTAAACTGTCTAGAGCTTCAACACCTGCAGTATTTAAACCAGTAGTAGGATCTACAGCTCCAGGGGAACTAAACTGCTCGTAGATGAGAGCTATCTGCAGGTCGGCAACTGATGCGTTTCCATCGCCATCAACATCGACCATTTCGTTTGATGTTTTCAGGTAATTAGCAAGTTCTGAACCAAAGGACTTGTCTGCACCTGGTTGTACTAAACCCAACCCAGTGGCTGGTACTAAACTATCTAGAGCATCAACACCTGCAGTATTTAAATCAGTAATAGGATCTACAGCTCCAGGGGAACTAAACTGCTCGTAGACGAGAGCTATCTGCAGGTCGGCAACTGATGCGTCTCCATTGCCGTCAATATCTAGTAGGCGGCGAACAAGATCTAGCTCGTAGCTATTAGTTACGTCTGGTGCTGCAGCAACAACTTGAATGGCGATCGCGGTATTGGTTTCTGCGAAACTTACAGACTCAATATCGCGTTGAGTTGTCGACGAACCTATAAATTTACCAAGCTCCTGTGAAGTTAGATCGTATTCATAAAGGTACATGTCGATATTGCCTCGAGCATTATCAAAGCTAATGTATACTTGATTGGTGTTCAATTGCGTGCCGCGAGTTGGATTATATAAGTACCAATCTCCTCCTATAGGAGTAGTGGTTGTCGGATCCGTACTACCCGTACCAGTACTATCGATGGCGTCGATCGTCAGACCTTTAAAGGTCGATTCTTGACCGAAAGCGATCGAACCCAAATCTGTTGCTTTGTTAACGAAATCGTTCCGTTGTTTTCCTGTCCCTTCTGCCCAGTCTCCTATTACCGCACCACCTGCACCTGAGGGGGCGTTGACAACCAGGTTATATTTTGGATTGACAACAGTTGGATCGGCACCAACAACCCTGATATAGTATTCACCTGCGGCTTGACCTTCAAGACTAACTTCTTCTAGGTTATTTTGAGAGTTAGAAGTTGCCGACTGCAATATTTGGTTGGTGCCAGTAGCATCCCACAGTTGTAGGGTCAGGTCTCCTAGATCGTGATTGAATGTAATTTGAACGTTGTTGCCAGCAGCTCCAGGATCGGCGATCTTGAATCTGTACCAATCTATATCGCCTGGTTTACCGATATTTAGGTCTGAGAAAGTATTGCCAGCGCCCGACAATTTGCCTAAATCAGTTCCCCGACCTTTAATATTATTATCGGCTTGCAAAGATACTCCACGAGTAGCCGTGCCAATTTCTAAGTAGTCCTCTTGTATTCGATTAGTTCCCTGACGACTGCTAAATCCTTGGATGAAGTCATCCCAGCGAGTATCTCTTAAGTAGCGGAAATTATCCTGATTGTAGTCTCTTAGAGGGGAACCGCTTGCTGGAGGTACGTAAACGCTCAGACCTGTTGCTCCTTGTACGCCTACTTGACTAATGACAGCATCAGTTGTGGTTGTTGGATTATTGTCATTTAGAGCATTAGCAACAGCCGTTGCTGCCTGTGCGATCGGGCCAGTTACTCGATCTGCGATTAGGGTCATAAAGCCGCCCAAATCTACATATGTTGGTTCGTAGAAGTATGGGGCAGCATAGCGAGCCTCAATAATGCCGTTCCACTGTGCTTCAGTAGCGTTATCCACAGCTCCAACAAAGTTATCGATCGCCTGGGTCAGCGCTGTATAGGCACTGGTGCGAGTAGCAGAGAGGGTTTGGGTTCCCCTATAGAAACTGTCATAAGACGAGACGATCGCCGCTCCTAAATCTTCTGCACTTAAATTTGGATTTGCTTCTAGACTTTGGAGTAAACCTTCATAATCCCAGCCATTGCCAGGTTCGAGATCCTGAGAAGCAACAACTACATCAGTCAAACCATTAAGATCGTAACCTTGCTCGATCAGCCCTTGCAGACAAGCATCAAAACCAATCAAGTCAATCTTGTTAAGAGTAGTATTTGCATTAATAGCTGCTTCAACTGCTCGAGTCATTTCAGGGATCGACAAATTATCGTTGCTAGTATCGTCCCAAGAAGTTCCTGACAGACCAGCGCCGTGATCCCAAACTACTAAAGCGTATTTTTCTGCTTGATAGTTTTCGGTTCCCCAGGTAATAAAGTCTTGCAAAGTTGCGGAATCACCCATATTTTGCTCAGTATTTGGGTGAGCTTGCAAGTTACTGACGATCGCTCGGTTGTTGGTGTCGCTATTGGGGTCGTATTGGATTAAACCGCGCCGCGTTTCCCTCCAGTCACCATTACTGGTATCAAAACCAGGGGTGCGGTCTACTTGTACGACTACGTTAACATTATCTGGAAGTAGCACCGACTCCATTTCATTAATGTCGTCAATGCCAAACGCTTCTAGGTCGTTATCCGCTGCTACATAAACTAGAATCGTCCACTCATCAGCAGCAGGTGATATTCCTGGTTGAGTCTCAGGTGTAGCAGAGACGGACAAACTGTAGTTAGGATTAGTAGCACCAGTATTACCTTGTACTTGAGCGAAATATTGGCCAGGAGCTAATCCTTGCAGCGAAATTGCTTCTATACCAGGGAACTCGTCAGGGGAAGTTATCTGCAATTCAGGCGCTCTTGGTACGGGATTTCCTTGCGCGTCCAACAGGGCTAGATCGAGATCCCCTTGGTTTACGTCGAATTCGATCCAAACTAGGTCGTCGAAAGTTCCTTGAGCCCCAGTTGTAAAACTGAACCAGTCTTGGTCTGTAGCGTTGTGGATGTTGAGGTTTGTAAGAGGTACGTTGAAATCGCGAATTTGGGTAGCTTGGTCACGATTATCATTTACTTCGTACTCGTCTAAGCGAATTTGATCCCCCAACGGAGTATCAATAGTTAAGGTGTAATTAGGATTAGTAGCTCCGTTATAGCCAAAGACTTCTACGAAATAACTACCTCCTGGAGCACTGATGAAAGATACTGTTTCGCTATTAGTTATACTGTTGGACAAACCACCACCTGGATCTGCAAGTGGAACTGGCTGATTATTAGCACCAACAGAATAGACTTGTAGGTCAATATCCCCGTTCTGGTGATCGAAATTATCGACCTTAACCTCTATTGGCCCTGCAGCAGCAGTAGTAAATTGATACCAGTCTCGGTTGTTTTCTGCGTGAATGGTGAGATTTTGATATGTATTTGAACCTTGTATTATTTCTAGAGGGCTAGCTTGCTCTGGACTGTCGTTGGCTTCAAATTGGTCTACGAGTATGGCTTCACCAGGAGCGGTAGGACTTAGGAATGCATTAACGTTAAGATTGTAGTTGGGATTGGTTGCCCCACTAAAACCATAAACTCGCAGTAGGTAGTCTCCTTGACGGAGACCCTCAAGACTAATTACTTCCGAGTTTTCGATTCCCTGGGAAATACGTATTGGGATCGTAGGAGCCAATGCCTCGTAGAGTTCGATATCAAGATCTCCTAGAGCGTGATCGAAGTCTATTTCAACGCTCTCGCCAAACTGACCGTCAAAAGCTAGGCTAAATGCATACCAATCATCATCATTGGGTGCGTGAATGCTCAGATTCTTTATTGGTTCTGATTCGCGAATCTGGGTAGCCAGATCTGAGTTATTATTTGGTTCGTAAATGTCTGGAGTTAATGTCGGAGCAGTTATAGAGAAGGGTGCATTAAGGCTTAAGGAGTACTGGGGATTAGTTGAGTACGGATCGGTGGGAGCATTTTGGGGAGGATAGCCATATACCCGTGCATAATAGGTTCCTGCTGTTAGTCCAGTCAGACTTATACTTTCAAAGTTACTGACACTCTCAGAAATGTCAATTAAGGTCTCAGTGTTAGTAGTAGGGTCTAACTGATACAGTTGTAGATCTATGTCTCCCTGAGAGTGGTCGAAGTCAATTCTGATTTCATTACCAAGCTGTCCTATATCGGCTAAATTAAATTGATGCCAATCGTCGTTGAGTAGTACGAAGTCGCTATAGGGTGGAATCCATTGTCCTTGGACAGTACCCAAATTGTATGCCAACTCTCGTGTATTGTTATTAGCAGTAGGATTATTTGGGTCTGCCCCTTGTTCGTAGCGATCGTCTGGGAGAACGCCACCAGTTCCTCCAGGCGCATTTAAGGTTAAGGAGTAGTTGCCAGTATCGCCTAGATAGCCACTAACCAGTGCTAAATAATTTCCTGCTGCGAGTCCATTGAGGGATATTGTTTCACTGTTCGAGCCAAAGTAAGAATAGTCAATGAAATTGGGAGCACCAGTACTATCTAACTGATACAGCTCTAGGTCTAAGTCTGCTGAGAAACCATCGAAGACAATTCTGACCTCGTTATTAAAACGTCCTGCTTCTGACAATTCAAAACTGTACCAGTCTGTATCGATCGCGGTGTCTATAGATAGTCCATCGTAGATGCCCGATACTATTGGAGCTGCAGTAGTAGGGTCGTTGTTTGGTTCGTACCTATCTCCAACAATTCCTTGACCGCTTGGAACATTAATTGTTAGATCGTAGTTGTTAGTTGCGCCTGCAAAGCCATAAACACGAGCCTGATAGGTTCCTGCTGCGAGTCCAGCCAGACTTATACTTTCAAAGTTGTCTACACTAGTAGAACTGTCAATAAAGATATTGGTGTTAGTAGTGGGGTCAACTTGATAAAGTTCTAAGTCTAAATCTCCCGCAGAGTGCAGAAACTCAATTTTGACCTCATCACCAAACTCTCCTCCTGGGTTGCCGATATCGAATTGAAACCAGTCACCACCATTAGGCCCAGCAGCATTATCTTGATCGTCAATATTTAATAAAGATTCAAATATCTCTCCAAATTGATCCGGCACTAATGGGGTTGCTTCGGCTGAACTATTATTCGGCTCAAAGCGATCTGCGGAGGAACCGCCAGCAGTAACAGGAGCAAAAATGTTTAAGGAGTAGTCGGGGTTAGCTACGCCTTGATAACCATATACCCTTGCATAATAAGTTCCTGCTGTAAGTCCCTCCAGACTTATACTTTCAAAATCATTGACACTGGTAGAAGATCTGATCGGAACAGTAAGACTTGTATTAGGATCGTAAAGCTCTAAATCTAAGTCTCCCAGAGAGTGCAGAAAATTAATGGCGATCTTGTCTTCCAACCCTCCTGGGCTATCAATCTGGAATTGAAACCAGTCACTTTCTCCTTGGGTAATAATTAAGTTATCTCGAAAACCAAATCCTGAAATAGGCTGTAACGCTTGTCCTTCTATTAGCAGCTCTCCAAATGGATCCACAGGATCCTGTACCAGTATGGTTGCTGCGGCTGAAGTCTCATTCGGCTCGAACAAGTCATTACTAGACTCGCTCGTGATTTCGATGGTATACGCTCCCGTAGTACTACCACCAGAACCACTGTTGGCAGTATTGGGATCGTAATTGAAATTAGCAAAGCTACTAATACCTATGTAGTAGGTACCCGCATTAATAGCGGTAAAGTCGATGTAAGAGTCACGTGAGGCGGCTTCACTAGGAGCATTAGTGTCGTCGCTAAAAGCTAATTGATTTCCATTAGAGTCAAACAGTCGCAGTACCGAATCTAATGAGGAAGTTGGTGGATTAGTATCAATGTCAATGGTGATGCGATCGCCTGCACTAAAGACTAAAGAAATAAAGTCTACATCATTATTTGTATCGATCGCTCCAGTATCAGTAAATACCCCGTTTGGGGGGAAAGTTATTGGCAAAGCTTCTGAAATAGTGTTGTTAGGTTCGTTGATTGGCATCTAATAATTTCTCCGATTGAATATTGCAAAAACTTAAGAATCAAAGTAGGGATCTCAATCAACTAACAACCCATTCTCTACGATCGACATTGACACAATCTGGGTAAAGTCAGTTGATTAAATTGCTTCGTACACCTCAGTATGTACAACTTCGGTCACAATAGCAAGATATTGTAACTGACACTAGAATCCCTCAAACTTCGCAAATAGTATACATTTACTCAATTCGCTTAACTTTTCTTAATAAAAGATATTTTTTTTTAAAATTACTACTTTGACACTCCCCAGCCTGAAGGCATGGGGATTCTTTCGGTTTAGAGATTTAAACTCCCATGCAACACAATGCGCTGATCGAGCGAGCATGGTCTAGTATCAGTCGATTTTTCGATAACTGTAAGAAAAATATTCCTGGCAAGAAAGGTTATCCAACATTTAAAAAACATTCGCGTTCTGTCGAGTATAAAGTTTCTGGATGGAAACTAGATGAAGACAGAAAAAGGATGACTTTTACAGATAAAAAAGGAATAGGAACGCTGAAATTAATTGTTAGTCGCGATTTAAATTACTTTCAATTGGTTATAACTATGGAAAAGCAACGGTTGCAGTCCCAGCACACCATACAAGTCAAATTTGTTCTAAATGTGGTGCAGTAGTTAAGAAATCTCTTTCTACCAGAACTCATGTTTGTGAGTGTGGATTTATCGAAGATAGAGATGTTAATGCAGCAATAAACATTCTGCAACGAGGATTAAATACGATAGGGCATATCGGAATCTACGCTTGGTTACAATGATTCTATTTTTATAGGGAACCCTTTTACGATATCCTATCGCCTTTCGTAATTAACTTAACTACTATAGAAGGGTTCCCTATAAAAATAAATACATCTTTCGGGGGAGAGACTCCCTCTTGGGCAGTTGGTGAAAACCTGTCGCCTAACGGAGACTCGCTGAACCAAGAATCCCACTTTTTTAGCGAAGCGTAAACGTGGGAGTGTCAATTCGTTCAGAAAGTTCTTTTTTACCAGTATGTGTTTGGCAAACAGGTCAAGTTTGAGAAGTTCCTTTAGCATCCACCTTAGCAAAATAAATCCCTTGGGTAATATTGTCTAATTTTTAGAAAGCGGACAACTATCTCTATTATATTGTCGAACAGGTAAAGATAAAGGCTGGTTGGTTTTGGGTGTAAAAGAAATCTCCTCTGAGCTATTTTGTGATACTCTTTTGAAACTTAATTTAACTGTTTGCGTCTGGTTTATATTCTGTTTTTGTTCGATCGTAAAAGTGATAGCCTGATTGCTATAAAATGGTCGGGGATTAATTAGTTCTGTTTTTGAACCAATATATCGTCCTTGCCTATCGTAAAATTCAGCGATAGCGTAGATAGCTTGGTTTATCCTCATGCGAGAGGTATTGCGAATTATTCCCCGAACGCAAACCCCTTCAACTGTCCTGTATGCTTGCCATTGCTCTAAAATTAGTAACCTACTAATTGCCGATCTATCTTGAGATGGAATTTGAATAGGATAGTTAGGATCGCCACTGTCTCTATGGGGATTTTTTTGTTTTTCATTGTTCATTTCTACGTTTTTTTTTGCTAATGTAGGTATCTTTTCTGCTTGAAATTTTATGCTCTCTCTATTTTCTTTATCTCCTAGTTGAAAATTAAGTATCTTCCTGCTATCTTTTTGCGTAGCTTGGGCTACACCTAGTAGTAACAATGTCAGAAACACTGAACTGGCTATCGTACCAAAAAGTATTTTTTTCATCTTATAACTCACAATATTTTAAATATCTAATTAGTATGACTTAGTTTAGATTGAAAAAGTTTCCCCAATACTCAGATGTTGCACCAGAGCGCTCGCTACGAAAAATCAAGTTTAGGCACACTACAAAGAGACTTCAAGAGAAAAATCGGCTATAAAGTTAAAGCTGAGTTCTATCGCGCTCGGAATTGTCTGATTTATCAAAAAAGGTTCAACACATATTTAGTAGTTTGCTGGCATTGATGCCAACCCGCTATTTCTCACAAATCGATCGTCGAACCTGACTTGAAGCTTAAAACAATGAATTTTATTGAAAATCAGAGAAACTTTTGATGTTTTCGAGCAATATTATGATTAAATTAGTCAAAAAGCTTTTTAAACTTGAATTTAATAGAGTCAATTGATAAAATTTTTCATGACAAGACAACCTGATTTACTCACGGTTCGCTCATTTTTTCTGGAGTTAGAAGAAATAGCTATTAATGAGTAATTCGGCTTATAAATTACAAAAAATATAGAAGCATATTACTGTAAAATCTGCTTGTAAGTTAGGAAAAAGTAAAACTGTGTAAAAAACTCGCTCCAAAAACTCAATTTTGTCCCCAATTTTTTGTTTTTATACCAATTTCGGAAAATCTCACTACAGATGTGTGGTGAGCAGACGTTTGGCATTCTAACTATGAAGGATTGCCAAGTGATGGTAAGATTTGGACGACAAAACTGGGCCATAGTAAACGTTCTCCAGTTAGGGGTGGATCCTGGAGTGACTTGCCTGTCAAGTGTCGAACGGCTAGCCGTCACGATATCGAAAGGCGCGACAATCGTCTTAGCAGTGTTGGTTTCCGAGTATTGTTGATTTACACCTAACTATAGATTAGGCTCGTATAGATAAGGCTTCAGTCAAGGTGCCAACGAAAATCGCAATGGCTTGCGCCACTCATTATTGTCTGCTTTCTTTCTAGGGTCAGGTCCGAACCTATTGCTTCTGTCATTGGGGGATCGATTTCGCAAGTTAGCAT
>JASJDA010000234.1 GCA_030065755.1 Prochloraceae cyanobacterium
TCCCTGCTCCCTTGCTATCAAACAGGTTTCGTCTTAAGTCAGAGCCATTCACGTATTGGTCCTATTGAAATAACATCTAAATTTGTCACTTCTTTCTATGGCGATCGCCAGCTTTTCTTTCGGCATCAGCGTTTTCGCAATCAGTGACCTTAGCCAATTTTTTCTTAAGTGTTTAACAATTAATGGAGTTCGATCGTCATGCAAACCAAGTCGCTATTACCAATCCAAACCCCCTCAGAATTTACCAATTGGGGCAAAACCATCATCTCTCATCCTAAAGTTGTGGTAAAACCGACAACAGTGGACGATCTGATCTCCATCATGAAAGCTCCTCAAACTTATCCCGCTCCCGTGCGAGCGATCGGGTCGAACCATTCCACCACTCAGTGTGCAGTAGCCGATGGCGGCACAGTGGTTGATATGACTGCCTTTGACAAAATTATCGAAATTGGCACCGACACAGTTACAGCCCAGGCTGGTGCTCTCTACATCGACGTGGCTCATGCGCTGCGTGAAAAAGGACTACAGTTTTTCGTCAATGTTGAACTAGGCAATCTCTCTATTGGTAGTGCGGCCTGTGGCGGCACTAAAGATGCATCAATGCCTGGAGAGTTTGGCCAGGTCTGCTCTTATGCCATCTCTTTGAAAATGGTGACACCTCAGGGGGAACTGATCGAGATCGACGAAACCCAACCCGAATTGCTGCGTGTTGCTCGCTCTAGCTATGGTTTGTTTGGCATTGTTTACGAAGTGAAATTTCGGGTGCGACCCGCTCGTCCCATGACTTTACGGCACAAGGTCTATACGCTGGATGAATTTACCCAGGCCTTGCCCAAGCTGATCGCTCGACCCGATTCCGAGCAAGAGTCGATGATGCTCTATCTGTTTCCATTCTTGAATGAAATTGCTGTTGAGTTTCGCAAATATAAAGATGCAGGCAAAACCTCCGGTTCGAAACTATGGGATTTGCGTAACTGGACTTGGAAAACCCTGGCTCCTGGTCTGGGGTATATCCTTACCAACACCATACCGCTCAAGGGATTGAGGTACGCTCTGGTAGATTGGTTTAACGAAAAAGTCCAGCTGGTCATGGAGCGCGTGCTGAAAAGTCGTTCTGGAACTAGTGCCGCAGACCAAATTATTCGCTACCCCGATGAATCAAGCTGGACTAAGTACACCTTCAGTATTTGGGCCTTCCCAGAGGAGAAATATCCTGAAATTGTGCGTGCTTACTTTGATTTTTGTTGCAACTACTACATTCAGCACGGCTATCGCTGCAACATGCTGAATGTAGCCTATCGCATTCTTAAGGATGACAGTTCCCTATTTTCCTATTCCTCGTCTGGGAGCGTTATGACCTTGGATCCAGTCTCTACTGGCGATCCAGGCTGGGCTGACTTTATTACAGCCTACAACGAGTTTTGTAGCAACCTCGGCGGAGTGCCTCTGTTTAACCAGACCCGTGGCATTACGCCCGAGCAGGCGCGAAATGCCTTTGGCACTCGCCTCCAGGAATTTGAGAGCTACCGGAAAAAATACGATCCTACCAATCGACTCCTGAATCAATATTTCCGTGAGCGGTTGGGTGTAGAAGCTGCGGCTGTGGCTGATTAAAAAATGCCTCCGCTCGGTTCGTAGCGCAGCAGCTTCGGCGAGGGGATCTTTGGCAGTCTGAGATTGTGAAATTATGAAAGAGGTCTAGGATGAATGATACCCGCAACTGTTTTTGATTGCACCCGGTGATAACTTGCTCCTTACCAGGGCTTTTTGAGAAATTGCATATAAATCTACCCTTTTACCCAGGGTAATCGCATCTAATTCCCAGACTATGTGCAGGTTATAGCTTCTAGCCATCGCCGTTGATTTTTCTCGAAATCGGGGATGCTTTACTGTATTCGGCGCTCATTATTTAGATGCGATTACCCTGCCCTTTTACCCAATTGTTTTTTTGTATACAATGATTTGTGTTAAATATTAATACTCATCATCAGATCTTTTAATGGAAGTCCGGGTTCCAATACTGATGATTTTTCCCAAATGAGCTGTTTGAGTAAATCCGATCCGTATACTAAGACTGAGTTGTATCGAATTGATGAAAGCACCCATGTTAAAGACCGTTGAGAGAAGCGTATCTTGTCCTGCATCTGTTGGTCATATTGACTATAATCGCCCATTGCTACATGATTAGGATTTCCAGCATCATCATATTGTTTAAAGTTAGCCCATGAGTGCAGGAAGCTTGAATGGTAGATAATGTACATCAACAGACTTTTAAGCTCTGATGAATTGTACTTGGGTGGTTGGTCTCCCGAGTAAAGACTTCGTTCTTTTAATTCAGCAAAAAGTTCGTCAACCTGAGTTCGATTTGCTTCAGTGCAAAGTTCATCTTTAAATGGTTGTAGTAAACCTTTCTCAACATAATTTTTAAGCAGTTCCCAATAGGCTGTTGCTGCAGGTGTAAAAAGGTCTCCGGGAATATCACGTGGCAAATCAGCGATTGGATTCCACATATAATTTAGTTTACTTAACTCATTTTTAATTACATCGACAATAGAACCCTGCGTTAGCATGGAGGCGATCGGGATGAAACCTGTAGAACCGATAATCTTTGGAACAGCTGATGAGTTGATAAACATCAGCCCTTCAAGATGAGGATCAATAAACGCCCGCACAGGATGAGTGGGTGCCAGTCTCCTCTTTATAGCCATAACGTATTGTTCAATGTTAAAGTGACAACGGGCTAAATGAAGTTTCAGTTCTTGTGAAAGAAATTCAGCCTGCAGGTAGACATGCTTAGCATGTTGCCATTGTTTTTGGCCCGGTGTAATTTCATTGTCATCTATTTTAATCGAATGCAACTTGATACCATTTTTGTTATCAACAACAAGTCGGCATTGAACAAAATCAGGAAAGTGCAAACCTGGCTTGATGTCATATTTTGCCAGATTGTGAGTCAACTCATGTGTCCAGCCTTCTTGACCAGAGGATTTGCGAATCGCACCTGGATTGTACCCATTGAGCCTGCGTTTCAAAAAGTAGCTGTCAGGAATATCGGTGGGTTCAATACTGCCAACCGCCAAATCCAAAGCCGTAATAGGCATGGCTGAAACAAGTGCTTCAATCTTATCGTGGTCACCATCTGAAGGATATAATTCATCTGTAAGAAAATTATATTTTTTTAATAGAAAAAGGAATCTTTTTGAAGGTATTTCAGTCACTGGGAGAGGGAAATAATCTGGTATTCCAGGCAAATCATCTTTACTTCCATACAAATACTGAGTGCGTTCAGCACGAACAAGGGAGCCGAAATAATGAACTAATGCACCAGAGACTCCCAGTGATGCAAAATCATCTACACTATATGAATCGGGAAGTTTTAAATCAAAGTGAGTATTGGCTGGATTGTAGGCAATTTCTTGATAATAATCATTTTCAGATTCATCTCGATCGAGCACTATGGCTGCTATATCGAGCCAAGGGTAGGTATTTGGATCCCATGGGTTACTGCAATCTAATGCCTCTTCCTCAATCGATCTGAATTGGGCTTGCAAGACATACTCCACTATCTTTCCGTCAGCCAATCGTTGGCGAAACTCATTTCTCAGGTAATTTTTTTCGCGAGTATCGCCCCGGTCTCTGGGTAATACCAGCCTAGGACCTATTTCAACACTTTCATCTAATAAACCGCCTTCGGTGCTTTGATTAGGATTTAAAAGGCGAAAGCGGGCATAACGGGATTTCTTTTTAGCATCCACCCATTCAAAACAAAGCTGTGTGTGATAGTACAATTCAGTAAACGAATTTGGATTACGTAAGGCTGCTTCCACTGCATGCCTTCTTAATCTGCCACTGGCAAGCATATCACTTTTTTGATGAAAATCTGAACCAAAAAATTCATGATACAATCGGGCTGTTGGAAGTCCGAAAGTGTCACCGGTATTGAGTACAAGATCCAGTAGTGCGGGCTTACTTAGGTCATCACCTATATTTCCAATTCTAATAGCTGAGCCACGACCGTTTATAAGAGCGTCATCTTTTGCACCACCCACAATATTTGCATGACGAAAAATGACGTCATACTTTTTCCCTGGTGTGAATAGCGAATGAGAGGGGACATCACTACTATACAGTACCGTTAAGTTTCCCTTGACTATAATTCCGTCAGTATGCGTTCCACGGCCTCTTACTGCAAGACCTGCAGCAGAGAACATGGCTTGCAACTCAAGCATGATTTTTTGAGATTCCGAATCCAATCCACTTAATATCTTTAAGTAAGTATTTAAATCCATAAATTAATCCCCCAATAGGTTGGTTTTGTGCAATAGCATTGAATGAAGCTAAAATGCTTATCCTAAGCTGGCAAAATAGCCTGGGTAAAAAGACGTTTTTTCATTTAGTTTCAGCTTTTTCTCACTCTCAAAAGTAGGCAGAAAACATCACATCCAATAAAGTTTACCATCAAGTTTTAATTAAAATTAGATTCCCAGTTTTTTATAAATGATTAAAATGGTAAATCTAGGAAGCGTAGTCATAATAACCCACTCTTATAAATTTAAGATATATTTTTACCTCAAAAAAATAGCAAAATAACTCTAAAAAAGCAAGCTTTTCTAACTTGGCTTTTTGGATCTTTATCTGGGTTAAATAGAACCACCATAAAACTCCTTTTTATTTGCATTTATAGTATTTGAAATCTTATTTATTTATTCGAGATAATATTATTATATTTATGCAAAGGCAGTATTTTTGTAACAATTGTTTACAAGAACAATTCCAAAAGTTCCGAGTTCGTCTGCCTGGAGCTTGAAATCGAGAAAATCGCCATGCAACTTTTTGTCCGAAAAGAAAATTTTTATATTAGATAAAAGCTTTAAAGACAGGTATGTTACACAAAAGCCAGAAAAAGAATTTGCCTAATTTTTGCTTGAGATCCTTACACTCATCGCAATATTTGGGGCAAGTGGTCGCATAGGTAGTGCGCTGGGATTCCTGGTCGCAATGAGCGCAGATCAATGTGAAGATGCGGGTATGTAGAGTGCGCCAGTGGCATTTGCATAAAAATAAAGAGGTAATTGCGAATTTAAGAATGAATAACCTCTAAATTTTGTCAATTATCTATGAAATATGATGTTATGCTTCAAGGATTTCATTGGAAATCGCACGAGGTCAGGAATCTAGGACGCAGTTGGTATAGCATTATTGAAGAAAATGCTCGTAGAATCAAAAATTCTGGTTTTAGTTTAGTTTGGTTTCCACCACCATCAGATTCAGTTAATCCCCAAGGATACGAACCAAGACAATTAAATAAACTTGACAGTGCTTACGGCAGCGAATCAGAACTGATTAATGCGGTTAATGCACTTCAACCAGAAGTGAAAACTATCGCTGATATCGTGATCAACCATCGTTCGGGAACTTCTAATAACGAAGATTTTACTAATCCTGATTGGCCGAGGGAGACGATTGTTTTTGATGATGAAGATGGCGGACACGATAACTCAATTAATTGGGATACGGGGCATCGTGCCGATTTTTCCAGAGATCTCGATCATAAAAATCCGACCACTCAAGATGGTGTCAGTAAATGGATGAATTTACTCAAAAGTAAAGTTAATTTTGCTGGCTGGCGATATGATTTGGTCAAAGGATATGCGGGCTGGGCGATCGAACTGTATAACAAAAAAACCAACCCTGTATTTAGTGTCGGCGAATTTTTTGATAATCAAGTTCAACCAGTGATAGACTGGATTGATTCGACCCATCGGGATCCAGCATTTCGTTCAACAGCTTTTGACTTTCCACTCAGAAATACTCTGCATCAAGCAATCGCTTGGAAAAATTTTCATTGGCTCAAATATGCCGATCGCGCACCTGGTTTAATGGGACAATGGTCGGATAAAGCAATAACTTTTCTCGAAAATCATGATACTGAAGAAGCCAGAGGTGGTCAATTCCAATCTTTTGGTTGCACCACTGTATGGTGGATAAAGTCTTCTATGATTGGCAGCAAAAGCATCCTAGCGTCAACGTACCAGAGCATGTTAAGAACACGGTTGTCTACAGCGACTTGACGGGTACAGATGTCCTCGACGCTGAAAACAAATTACGATATGTTTACTCCAGCGAGGCTCCTATAATACTATCATCAGAACCCATTGAAGAGCCGAAGGCGGAAAAAGAGGTCATGACCCTCGAAATTCCCGTACAAACAATAGGGTCTCAATTCCGTTCGGCGAGGCTAGACTTTCATCAACTTAAGCCGCCGATAGAAAGCTACTTCCTAAGAACCTATATTGATAACCCAAAGGCAGATGCTAGTACTCCTCGTAGGGATTCGAGCTTTGCAGGGCAGCTTGTTTTGTTTGGCCACGGAGATTGCTACGGTGTCCCGGGGCACTGCAACCCAAATACTCAGGGTCGAGATAAGTATGACCTACGACGGAAGCACCCCCTCCGTAGTAAAAGCACTCGCTACTCAATTGATATCACGAAAGCACTCAAACATGCCAGGGAAAACGGCAACTCGACACACACCTTGCGCCTTATTGCCATTAATAGTGATGGTGAGCAGGTACCAGTGAGCAATCTACAATTCACGAATTTCTCAATTGTCATTAACTGACATGAGTCTGGTGGGGTGTTAAATTTGTGAACGAAAAAAGGTCGTTTGAGCAAGGTTATTTTTTGGGGATTGAAATCGAGAAAATATCCAAATTTGAGGCTGTTTAGAAAAGTTTTTACCCCACTTCTGCCACTCTCCGAAAACAAATCTAAAATCGAAATGCGAGGATGCTTAATTCATAATAGCTCGAGTCAATTTCAATTAATAATTAATCTAAAATCAGAAAGGACAAAGTTCAATCGTTTCGATCGTCTACACTATAAATCTTATAGAGATTCGCTTCTCGGAGAGTGACAGAACAGGGATATTCAGATTACGCTTTTGTCTATAAGCAATCGGCTAACGTTCTCTTCAGAATTAGCGTGCTGAGCTTCGCTCAGATCCGCGAAGCGGATCTCCTCTTAATACACATTTTAATAATCCTGTCAATGCGAAACTCCTATATTCTTAACACCGTCAAATCGGCTTTGGAATCTAATCTCGATTTAGAATAAAGATAGATAGATCCGGGTTTGCTGCTTTTGAGGTGGAAAGATGCTTGGCACCCTAAATTCAGAACAAATCGAGCAGGTTCTTCATCAAGAAGCGATCGGGAGAATCGGCTGCCACGCTGATGAGAAAACCTACATCGTTCCTATCACCTATGCTTATGATGGCCAGCGTCTGATCTGTCACAGCACTCAGGGCATGAAAATCCAAATGATGCAATCTAACCCCGAAGTTTGCTTCGAGGTCGAACAAATAGATAATTTGGCTAACTGGCGCAGCGTTATTGCTTGGGGTAAGTACGAAGAGCTTCACGGTGCCGCAGCTCAAAAAGCGATGGCACTCCTAGTTGAGCGTGTTATGCCCCTCATTGCTAGTGCTACCGCCAACCTCGACCACGCCGAACAAGCTCTTCGACAAGGAAAAGATTACCAACCTTCTCCACAAGCCGTCATTTTTTCAATTTACCTTTCAGAAAAAACTGGACGCTTTGAGAAACGTTAGCAGCATTGGAGAAGCCCCAGACCAGAAACAAATTACATTGACTTAAGAAGCAAGCTAATTGATTGCTTTGAGATTTTCTTGATCAACAGTCCCTAATTTAGAGATCTTGAGATCTCTGTTATTATTTTCCTAAGAGGAAAAATCTAGCTAGACAAAATTATCTTAGAACAGATTGAGAGCTTCTAAGTAAAGCCTGGAAAAACGGTTCTTCCCCTGTTCTTCTCTTTGCTTGCTGGCTTCTACTCTAATTAACGATGAAGACCATCACAACTGAATCCTGGCATCATCTCACACAAAAGCAGATCTTAGACCTCTTAGAAATCGATCCCGAGCAGGGATTGCATCCCCTTGAAGTAGAAAACCGACTGAGGCGATACGGTTCTAACACTCTGACCCAGAAAGAAACTAAAACGGGTCTAACTATATTTCTAGAACAGTTTAACCAGCCGCTGATTTATATCCTGATGGCAGCAGGAGTAATTACCGGAATCTTGGCAGAGTGGGTAGATATGGGGGTAATTTTCGCGGTCGTCTGGCTCAATGCCATGGTTGGATTTATTCAAGAAGCTAAAGCAATGCAGGCGATGGAGGCATTGACCCAGGCGATGCAAAGTGAAGCAACAGTAGTGCGTGGCGGCCAAAAGCAGAGGATTGGGGCAAAAGAGTTAGTACCTGGGGATATAGTTCTGCTCAACTCAGGAGATAAAGTCCCTGCCGATCTCAGGCTACTGAGCAGCCGGGAACTCCAGATCGATGAATCTGCCTTTACCGGAGAGTCCATTCCGGTTTCAAAGCAGGCCTCCGCCAACTTACCCCTTGAAACCTTATTGGCAGAACAGAGCAATATAGCTCACGCTTCTACCTTAGTCACCTCTGGCACTGGCAAGGGAGTGGTGGTCACCATTGGCGACAGAACTCAAATCGGTCAAATTAATCAAGCAATCGCTGCGGCTGAAGTATTGTCAACCCCTTTAACCAGGAAAATTGAGCAGTTTAGTCTGACTTTGATGAAGGTGATTCTCGGGATTGCTGGATTGACTTTAGTGGCAAGTTTAGTGCGTCATGAAGTAGTTACCCGCTCAGCTTTGAAACAAGCTTTTTTAGAGGTAGTAGCTCTTGCTGTAGGTGCAGTTCCAGAAGGGTTGCCAGTGGTAGTTACTATTACTTTGGCTCTTGGAGTCAGTCGCATGGCCAAACGTAACGCCATTATTCGCAAACTGCCAGCAGTAGAAACTTTAGGGAGTACGACAGTAATTTGTACCGATAAAACCGGAACTTTAACCCAAAATGAGATGACGGTGCAGCAAGTCGAAGCTGGTGGGGAAAAGTTTGACGTTTCTGGGATTGGGTATGGTTTTGAGGGAGAATTTACTTCAACAGAGGCAAAGAGCAGTCCCGAGTTAAATCAAGCCTTGAGAGAATGCTTAAAAGCAGGGCTACTGTGCAACGATTCCCGTTTAGTGATTACAGAAGAAGGCAGAAGGGTCGAAGGAGACCCAACAGAAGCGGCTCTGATTGTTGCCGCGAAGAAGGGGGGTTTATCCCCAGAAGAGCTGGGAAAGGAATGGCCTAGAATCGATGCCATTCCCTTTGAGTCCCAATATATGTATATGGCGACCTTACACCTTCAAGCCGACCAGCGAGCGGCCATTGTCTATCTCAAAGGGTCAGTCGAACAAATTTTGGCACGCTGCCAAGATGCCTACAGTAACTTGGGAGAACCGCAGAAATTAGATCCCGAGGCAATCAATAAATCAGTGACCCAAATGTCGCAACAAGGGTTACGATTGTTGGCTTTGGCTCGGAAGGAATTTGCCACCGAGAAGGCCGGAATTAGCCACGATGACCTCGCCGAGGGATTAACTTTTTTGGGGTTACAGGCGATGATCGATCCGCCTCGGCCTGAAGCGATCGCAGCCGTGGCAATCTGTCAGAAGGCAGGAATAAGAGTCAAAATGATTACGGGCGACCACCAGGGTACTGCCGCAGCCATTGGACGCAAGCTGGGACTCGACAGCAATTCGAGCCAATCTTTCACCCTCAGTGGCACAGAACTCGATCGCTTCTCGGATCGGGAGCTAATTAGCATCGCAGAGCGCGTCTCGGTCTTTGCCCGGGTGGCCCCCGAACAAAAACTCCGTTTGGTTCGAGCCTTGCAAGCCAATGGCAATGTTGTTGCCATGACGGGGGATGGAGTCAATGATGCTCCCGCACTAAGACAAGCAGACATTGGTACGGCGATGGGCATCACCGGCACAGAAGTTGCTAAAGAAGCGGCCGATATGGTGCTTTTAGATGATAACTTTGCGACGATTCGTGCCGCCGTCGAAGAAGGGCGTAGGATTTATGACAATATTGTCAAAAGTATCATCTGGTTGCTGCCCACCAATGCCAGTTTGGGCTTGATTATTGTCATTTCCTCCTTTTTCAATCTCGGCATGCCCGTGACTCCCCTACACATACTCTGGATTAATACTATCGCCGCAGTTTTGTTAGGAACGACTTTAGCTTTTGAGGTCGCAGAACCAGGCATCATGGAGCGTTCGCCTCGACTACCTCACAGCCCTCTATTGCAAAGACCAGTAGTTTGGCGCATTTTATTTTATGGCGCGGTACTATCGGCGATCGCCTTCGCTGTCTATAATTTGAAACAATCAGCCCCAAATAGTTCTTTGGCCGCGGCCCAAACTGCGGCCGCTAATGCGATCGTCGTCGGACAGATTTTCTTGCTCTTCAACTGTCGTTCTCGCAATTACACCATGTTTAAATTAGGCTTTTTCTCGAACCCTTGGTTGCTGCTCGGTGTGGTTTTGATGCTAATTGCTCAATTAATCTTTACCTATGCACCGATAATGAACCAAATCTTTAAAACCGATCCGATTGGACTTAATGATTGGGCCGTAATTACGGGGGCTTCTTTTGGTTTTTATCTCTTTGTCGAACTCATTAAAACTTACTTCCGGCGCACAGACAAAGTTTAGATTCACAAACATTCCACTTGTCGGCTGACCCCATCTCAAATTCTCAAAAACATCAATAAATTTGCGCTTAATTCCTCCTCATCTGGCCTTGCTGATTTAAAAGTCGAATAAGCAGCAATCGGAATTTTTTAAACCTCAGATCATACATCAAGATCGGCAATCGAGATTTGAAGATCGATCGATAGCTGCGATCGCGTTGTTAAGTAATATGCTTTCCCTATATTTTTGCTGTTGGAGCTAAGCCCTCTTTTAACTATTCACTCCCAAAATTAACATCTGCCCGATTTACTCCTAATTTCTCTCCTATTACTTCGATCCGGGAGTGCGGAATGTGCTCTTAATTCAGGGATAAACCCTGGTTGAAAACGATAATTTTATAACAAGGCAACAAACCCTTTCCACCCACCGCGAAAGCTGACTCACAGTCTCTTGTATTCTTTCTACAGCTAATACTAATTCTTTAGTTACCGTTAAATCAAAACTAACCAAGTTCCTTCTCTATTTAAGCCGCTAAGTTTTGATCTAAAGCATAGAAACCTTGTTTAATCCTGACCCATTTAATTCCGGTGTAATTGGATAGACAACTGGCGATCGAACCATAAGCTTTTTTTCTGACAGCTCGATCTAAGCCTTCTGGGTACAACCAATCGAGGATTTGACTAATTGTGACTGGATCTGGAGCTAATGCTTCTAAACAAGCTGTAATTGTTGCCACTACTGTCCCATAGCTCAATAGTTTTGGCGCAGCAGGTAAATTTTTAATTGGC
>JASJDA010000235.1 GCA_030065755.1 Prochloraceae cyanobacterium
GAAGTAATGTTTGCCTGTGAAAAAGCAGTGACTCTTGCTCCAGAAAATGGAGGAATTCGAGATAGTCGTGGTCTTGCCAGGGCGTTAACTGGAAATACAAAAGGTGCTATTGAGGATTTTCAAGCATTTATAGAATGGACTTATTCTGATTATTATCCCGATCACAAAGCACAACGACAGCGGTGGATTGATGCCTTACGCGCTAATAAGAATCCTTTTACGGATGAAGAGATTAAAAGTTTGTTCAATCAGTGGCAGTACTACTAAAAATATTGAGTAAGTACTTTCTATATCTCGATCGCCTACTCAAAATAGGGCTTATCCTTCAACTCACTCCAAGGCACAGGCTTGGCTACAACTTCAGTTACTTTCTCCTTGAGACGATCTTGTATATCTTGTGGTAAAGATCGATCGACAAACGCAACGACATCTCCATCAAAGTCTAGAGACTCTATTAGTGGAATACAGGGAGATTGTTGATTATTAAGATCAAACAAGAAGACATCAAAAAGAGATAGTGAGTCGGGCAAGGAGCGGGGTGTGGCGATCGTTATATTTTCTGGTTGGAGTTGAAAGTGCAGAACTAAATTGCCCGTATATTGGGATGCGAGGGAGTTATTTTCAACTTCAAGAATGATGAGTACTGTGCGAGTGTTCAAGTTGGGCTGAAGCGGATTAATTTTACTTTCTAAAATCGGTTCCCTCGAATCAAGCCTTTTTACTTTTTCCAGCAAAAAATTAAACAGCCAAGTTAAAAAAGTTATCTGCTCTGTTAAGGGAAGAGAAATTGTACGTGATTGAAGTTCAAATAAAGAGCTTTCCTGAACTACTAATTCCTTTAAACCAAGATAAATCAATAATCTTTCAATAGTCCATCCCTTCTCATCAGCAATAGCTACTATTTTGTCAATGGTTATTCTAGCTGGATCGAAGTCTTCTTCTGGATTAGTCCAGCGACTAATTGCATTTCGACTAATTTGTAACAAATCAGCTAACTCTTGTTGAGAACGATCGGAGAGCAATTGTTTAATTATGTTGCGAAATTTGAACTTTAATGATGGTTGAGATTTCTGGGAATTAATACCTAATAAAAGACAAATTTCATCAACTGATACGGCTTTGATTTGTGCTAAACGAATAAAAATAACTACATCTAAGCGAGCCGGATCCATTTTACCTTGAAGCCAAGGAGTTAGTGTGGATGGCTTGATCTTTAGCGTTTGTGCTAATTTTCCTTTGATGCCATCACATTGCTCTAAAAGCTCCTTTAGTAAGACAACTAAACGTTCCTTTCTCTCTTGCTCTTCCATTCATAACCCATTTACCAATTCTTTAGATGCTAGTTAAGAAAAACCAGATACTTGACAAACTTCTGGTTTTTCTTCTACTATTTTGTTGTCCCTACAAAATGTCGATTCAACAAAATGAAAAGTTCAAGCAAAAACCTAGCAACTATCAAAGGCTGGAATATTAAACTCCAAGTTAGCGTTGAAGAAGAAAGAAGAATCAAGAAAGATGCGATCGATTATGACATGAAAGTTGCAGAGTATATAAAACACAAGCTTTTAGACAACTTATCGCCCAATCAGAACTTAACTCAGGGAAAGTCAGCTTAAAGAAGCAATCAAAAGCTATATCCGAGAATTTCTCTTGGAATAAGAATTTACTTGCAGGAAAAGTGAGTAAAAACCAAAAATTCCTTACTGCTCCAACAGCAAGGAATAAACAAGTTACTAAATTTAAAGTCCTAATATGCTTACTATACCAAATACACACCGGAGCGATCGGGAAAAGATCCGAAAACCATCGCCGAATAACATCGATCGCATCCAGAACGCAGTTCTGGCCATCCTTAAGGGAGTAGCTGTAAAAGTCATTAGATTTATCAAAAAGCTAGGTAGAGGCCATTGCCCTTGGGTGCATTACGAAACTCCAGAAGGAAAAAGAAGAGCTACATTCCTCTCACCCAAAGCATTTAGCGGATATTCTTGGAACGCCAAATACTCCGAGGTAGTCAATCTTGAAACCGGAGCAGTTTACCAAGTTAGCGATCGCTCTTGCACCTGTCAATTTTGGCACTGGAAAGTTCGGACGGGTAAGAAGAGAACCTGCAAACACCAAGATATGAGAGCGGAGTTTGAAGGAAAATCTCTCACTAAAAAGATCGCTCTTCAAAAAGAAACGATACATATAGATCCAAACAATCCCCCAGCAGGCTGTATATTGCGCCGTACAGACGACTGGATGTCGGCAGAGTATGAAGTGTTAGTTAAGTCCCCTAACCCGTCTAATGACTCTCCAGAGACGAAATTATTAGGAAGGGTGGTTGAACAGAAGGATGGGATATTTGCCATCGCCCATCAATGCAAAACAGGAGTGATGACCTGGGATATAGAAGAGGCGATCGCTTACCTGCTTTATTCCCACGGAATGAATTACAAACAGTTTAATGAAGCAGAAGTAGATAAAACAGCGATCAAAGAACTAAATCATACAAAAGCCAATGAATTACAAGAAACTCCAATTCCTAACGATGGATTTGGAGGTTTTTATTCATTGGCTATGAACAAGTAGTTATGAGATGCAAACATCTTATTCTACTTCTCTCAGCTTAAGAATAATTTAAGTATTGACCAGTACTAATGCTCTAGTTAGGGCGCAAAGACCAGAGTTTTAGAAATCAAAATCACTACGTTTTGGAAAGAAATAGGAGATTGACAATGACTAAAAGAACAAGGCATCAATTCTTCACCGAGCAAAATACAGGATTCACCACTGATTCGATCTACATCCCAGATTCTCCCTTGTTGTTGAAGAATAACTGCAAAGAAGGGTGCTGGCAACTAGGCGATACCAACTACGGAAGCAGGTTAAAACTAGTCGCACTAAAGTTTTCGAGGTATCTGCACATGGGGAATGATGCCATTGCAGCAGGAGCCCCATTTGGGCAACTTTGGTTTTGTCCCATCGATGGGGGAGTAGGCTCGGACGAACAGGGGAACGAGATTCAATTAGCACTTAACTTGGTGTATTATACCCTCTTAAAAAACTCGAAATCTGGTAAATCAGGAAGCTTATTAAATTTCGGACAAAAAGCAGCTTTATTACAAGGTCAAGGGATTGATTATCGAGAAGTAGTTTGGATTCCTAAATTTATCAAGAAAAGCGGCACAGTAACTAACGATATTGGCCAAGCTGAAAGCGCTTCGTGGTATGTCTTAGATTGGGGAGTCGTTTTACCTGAAGACCAGGATGAGTCTACTTACGAGAAGATAGGAAATCTCATAGATATTTTATCCTCTACCGAAGAAATGGGGAAATTAATAGACCCGATCGTCGAGGGAGAGTGCCGCTGCGTAGATGGGTTGAAACCACAACAAATAGCCCAGCTAGCTAACTCAATGGCTGCCTCTGTTAATGGTTCTACTCCTGCATTAACACCAGGATGATTTTTTATTGTTGCAATCAGTAATTAACTAGTTAATTAAGCGGTTAATTACTGAGCGAGATACTGTTGCGATCGATGCTAAGAACAATCGCAACAGATATAGAGATAGAAAAATCTATCTTAACTCATCAAGACTAATAAATTCACTATTTTTATCAAATTTGAGTCCTTATTGAAAAAGAAATAAGGAGAAATAACTTATGTCCGAAGATAAATCTTTAGGAATTCAAACAATGAGTAGCAATATTTCGGAAATACTAGCTGCTTATTGTGGCTTGAGAGAGTTATTCTTACTAAGCGAATACATCTCTCAAACAACAGCCAGAATTACACACAACAGTGAATACGTAACAGATCCAAGAGTTCTAAGAGATAACAACGTGAGAATTCAAGAGCTACAGAATCTTCAAGAATATATCGATCGCCGCTGTCAAGTTTTAGGTAACTACCACGGAAACAAATAGGAGTGAAAAATGAAGAAATTACCTTTTACTACACCGCCAATACACCCCGAAGCATTAGAAATACCATCTGATTGCCCGTACTTTTCTATTTACTATTGCGATCGTCAACCAACTTGGTCAACGGGCGATCGTCAAGGAACTTTTGACAAATATTACATTTACCAACCAATAGTAGAGCATTTTGTTGTAGCTATTCATTTGTTAAACAACGTAGCCATACTTGGAGATGATAATTCTCCGCCCACTCATCAATTAATATTTTCGCAGACAGAAGAAGTTTGGTTAGCTGAGTGTTCCGAAGCAAGTGATTTCTTGAACAGGGAAAATGCACAAAATTTATCCCAAACTCCAGAAAAATCCCAGACAACTATATGGTGCGATCGAGAACTAGAAAAAACCCGAGTTCTTTACCAATTAGTTAACGATCGTAAGTTCTCTGCATTTAACTCCAAAGAAGAACGAAATCTCAGTATAGCAATAGGGATTGTCAATCATCTCAATAAGTTTATTACTGACGAACTAATTGAAAAATACGACACTATGAGTTTTTTAGGAGATTTAAAAGCGCTCTTGGGTCTACATTATTTCTTTAAGATTCTTCAAAGGAAAGAAGAAGAACAAGAGCCAAAGTTTTTCACGTAAAAAATAGGCGATCGTTTTAACTAAAAATTCATAAATTTCTAGAACGATCACCATTAGTAAATATCAACAGCTTGAGGTATATCTATGATATATGGTAACGGGATTTTTTGTGCCAAATTACTGATAGTTTATTCAACTTTTCTCTTCCCAATTCATTGCCAGGAGGTGGGACAATGAGTTGGAGAAGATTAGGTAGAACTTGTCCAATCTGCGGTGGACTCAGAAATGATTGCAGAGAAAGTTTAAGGACTAATTTGATACATTGTCGCCACCTGCTCGCAACGCCTGCAGATTATATCTATTTGAGAGACGATCGACTGGGATTCGGGATGTGGCAACACAAAGATTCCCGACAAGATTTTATTGACGAGAAAGCTGAAGAGAAGAGAAGGGAAAAACAATATAAATACGAGACGTATCAGAAAGAATTAAAAGAAGCACAAGCTCAATCTTTATCTGTTGAGGAACGCCATAACGAAATAAGTCTAGTACTAGAGCAGCTAGATTTATGGTCAGTTCACCAGAACAAGTTACGAAAGCGCTTTAGTGTTGTAACCGAAGATGTTCAGGAATGCAATCGCCTCATAAGAGAAGGTGGATATAAATCCGTGAGGCAATGGCAAAGATTTAAAGTCATCGTCAATGATAGTTTACCAGGAGTAAAGTTAGGGGGTCAATCTTTACTCGTCAGTGGCGACGGCATACTTTGCCCGATTAAAAACGAGAAAGGATTATATATAGGTTGGCAAGTTCGTTTAGATAACCCCAATTTCGGAAATAAGTATTTGTGGCTAGCAGGAGAAAGGAAAAGGGCAAATCGACCGACATCACACTTAAGATCGGGTGAGTTGCCGATCGCATTATGTTTGCCTAATTTTCCGAAACGTGGAAAAATGTTCCCTATAAATTCTATCGGATTAGCAGAGGGAATAGCATTTAAGCCACAAATAGCAGCCAACCGAATGGGGATACCATTTATCGGAGCGAGTTCGGGAAATTTTGCCAGGAGTCGCCAACTACTCAAACAATATTTAGACTTCCTTGGCTGCGACAAAACCACAGAAATAGTCTGGTTTGTGGACGCAGGAGCTATCACTAACCTGAGCGTGATGGGTGTTTATAGAAGGTCAATCTATCTATTACGCTCCTGGGGATATAAATTAAAGATAGCCTGGTGGAATCAAGTAGAAAAGACAGACGGAGATATCGACGAAATCCCAACTGAGAAGTTAGAGACGATCGAATACATTAGCGTCGAGCAATTTCTACAACTGGCTCGTCAACAGCAATCAGAAGACCATTTTCCTCCAGGTAAGCAATCCCAACAGTATGGTCCGGCGATCGAACAAGAACCAGATTGGACAGATTACGAAGCATACATCGCCAGAGAAGAAGAAGAGGAGAAAGTAAACGAAGCGATCGCTAACAATGATTTTCTTCTCTGGTTAAAAGCTAAAATAAGAGGACTTTCCAATCATTTTAAGGGATTTGCCACACAAGAGGTCAGGGAAACCCCGATCGATAAACTACCCACCGTAATAAAATGGCATCCAGGAAACCCCCTTCCCACCCCCGAGGTATACATAGGAGAACCAGCTCCTCGTATTATTTTCCCCAAAGGATATCGCCTTGAAGTGCAGATGGGATTAAAAAAAGCCGGATGGAGGATAGTTTGGGATTCTAGCCCTACTGGTACGGGTAAATCCTATGATTGTGGCTTGCTAGATATCGATAAAGCTGGAGTTTCAACAGCCTGGTATCTTGACGAGAACCATAGAAATTGCAGTACTCCTGTAGTTAAACAGAAATATATCGACTTAGAACCCAGACATGAAGGGCAATATCTCGATCGCTTTGGTAAACTAAGATTAGCTTCCAATGATGAAGATAAAGCTAAATCAGTCGTTCAAGCCAATTGCACAAATGCCAACTTATTTGCGTTATTGAAGCAACAAGGTTGGCACGCAGAATTAACTGACACTGATGCACCAAATGCTATCTGTGCTAGTTGTATTCACCACGTCGAAAAGACTAGTAAAAATAGTAATTCTGCTAGGTGCAGTGTATTTGAAGGTGAGGGATTTGGATATAGGGCACAAAGAATTTCTACTCTGCAAAGTGAATACATCAGAGCACATTTAACTTCTCTACCGGAACCTGATGATGAACCAGACGATCGCACTGATGATGACGATCGAGTTAATAGCTTCTGGGATTACTCTAGGGATTGGTGCTACATAGAAGAAGCTGGCAAATCCTTAACCGGAATACAAAGCATAGAAGCCCAACTGAGTGATTTCGATCGACAAATGATGACGATCGCTACTAACTATCCAGATCTGTTCTCCCAACTAAAACCTCTTAATATTCTCAGAAGCATTTTAGAAGGAGCTTTTCCAGATGGAATAGGCGATCGATTCGGGATAAACCACGACGAACTAATTAAACTTCTAGGGAAACCGCCAGAGAATATTATTGACCTACTTGCGGCTATCCTGGAAACCCAGCCAACTGGAGTCATTTCTCAGCCTACCGATATAGTGGATCCTAATGCGATCGATAAAAAATGGCGTCATGCAGCAAAAGTGGCCAACAGGGTTTCTTGTAGGGAAGCATCCCACAAAAGCACTCAGACCCTAAGCACCATTTACGCTAACTGGCTCGAACCATTATTAAAAATCTGGGCTGGACTCGAATCTGGGGCTTTGAGAATCTGCTTTACCCACGATGGTATCAAGCTTAAAATTACCACCCCCAATCACCGTGTTACCGAAATACTTAAAGCCCTCGGTTTTACGGTGCTGTTGGATGCTACTCTCAACAAGAAAGTAATCGCCCAAGTTATCGATCGCCACCCAGATGAAATCGTGGAAATCAGGCAAGATACCCCATCTCTGAAAAACGTTAAAGTAATTTCCGTCGAGTCAGTTGGAATGCGATCGTCTGTCTGGAGCAAAGCCTGTCTGGAACGCTTAGAAAAGTTTGCTGATTATTTACGATCTCAATATCCTGAAGATTTAGCTATCTTTGGCTTTAAACGATACGCAGAGGCTCTTAAATTAGATGGGTGGTTTTTCGGGAACTCCAGAGGTTCTAACGACTTTGATGGGTGTCTTACCTTGGTTAGTTTTGGAACTCCTCAGATTAATCTTGGGGCAGCAAGCGATCGATACCTAACTCTCTTCGGCACCTTAGATGGATTTGAAGATTATTATAGAAGCCTCACCCAAAACGAATTTATCCAACTCCTAGGAAGGATGCGAGCCCACAGATATCCAGAAGAACAATTTAGCTTCTATCTGGTGGGGACGGGACTAGATCCTCAATTTTTAGCTGAACTAGGGTGCAGCATTGAGTTACGCGACGTAGCGGAACTGTGTCCTGAAGCTGCTACCAGTAGGCAACGTGACAGATGGCGTATATTTCAATTCTGCCTTCATCTGGCTAAAACTCACAAGGCTATTACCCAGAAAGCGATCGCTGATGGACTGGGTTGTACCCAGAGCTGGATCTCAAAGCAATTTGGGGGTGAAACTCTAGGCTGGACTACTTTTCGGGAAATATTCCAATCCCTGTATAACCACACTATAGGAGATGGAATATTTTCTCCAGACGATATTCAACACACCGATTTGAGGGAGTGGTTGGAGTTGCCGCCTATAGAAGTGCTGAAAGTGTGTTTTGACCACGCTAAAACCCAGGGTTGGAAGGACTTGGTAGAGATTTTATCCACGGCTGCTCCTGAAGTGATAGCTGGTTTCTTAGGTGTCTTGGCAGCAGTAACAGGTATGGATCTATTAGATGATTGGCTACCAAGTTTTGCCGAAGATGGTTGAGTATAAATTGAGAGTAGCGAGCGCAGTTCAAAATAAAGAACGTGTTAATCCGTTACTGATAACAAGTATTTAGGAAAAGGGTATTACGTAATCAAAATTTCCTTCTCCAACTGTTTCTTTAAGCTTAGCAACAATCTTCTCATGATTGTCGTAGGGCCCACTAATATACAATGGTTTTCCCTTCCGCCCAAACTCTATTTTTGGCCAATTGAACAGAGGTTTACCCAAATGCTCTTTGGCTTTTGACCAATCAGAATGTGGATTTAAACCCAGCTTTTGTGCATATTCCACTGCACCAAAAATGATGGCTTGAGCAAGCTCAAGAGTGATTTCTCGATAACCTTGGTCAAAGGAGGCGTAAGTTTTTTCCACCAAGGCTGAGTATTTAGTCGAGTTAAATTTCCTCGGTCCCCAAACATCCTTAACTCCGAGACAATAATAATCCACTAAATAACTGACCACCAAATATTGATTCTTTTCGAGGCGTGTGACGAAAATTTGTGCTAAACCCCCGACTCCATCATCTTGCTCATCATCGGAATCTCCTTGCCCAAACCACCCTTTTTTTTTGGAATCTAGTAATTTATTGGCTGCGTTTTCATTAATCAAACATCTCTCGATGGGAGCCAATTCACCCCTGGCTTGGCGAGTAATTGCTAACTCTTCTGCTTGCTTGCGTACTACAGCATTAACCTCGGACGGACGTAAACCTAACTTACGGGCAATCTGTTTTGGTGATAAATTTAAAGCTCTTAGACGAGCTATTTCTTCAACTTGTTCGGGACTCATAATCTGACCAGTGCCGTCGAGAGTTTTTTAGAATTATATTATCCCAATAATTAGGGGTTCTATTTATGGAAAAAAGTTCCCAACGACCCAAGGCCATTCTAATGATTCCAATTCGTCGTTGTGGCAGTCATGCTCTGCGCCTGCGCTTAAATTTTAGTCCAGATTTTTATTCTCCTTATCCTCTCCATATTGTTGATTTCATGCCTCTTGTTGAACTTTATGGAGACCTTCAAGACGATTGGACTTACTTTCAGTTAGTTATCGATTTGATTGGATTGCAAAATGTCACTATGGTTAAATGGGATCGTGTGGCTTTAGATCCAGTTGCGATCTTTGAAGCTCTTCGCGAGCGACCCCGTAGCGTACATTCGGTCGCCTGGGAAATGTTGTTTCAGGCTGGAGAAGAGCTAGGAATAATTTGTATTGTCCTTGCCTTATTTCTATCCATATTAGGTATATATGCAAATCGATATATAAGGTCAAAAAGGGCTGTTTTTTTCTTTCTGTTAATTTTCTCATCAGCCATGATAATCTTTTCTGGTTCTAGATTTATAGAGCTTTGGAACTTGAATTTAGTAATAAGTACCTGAACAAAATTATTCCAGCTGTAAACCCGAGCGTTGATGGCAGAACGCTAATTTTATAAGGAATTGAAAGATCCGAAGAGCACGAGAAGCCATGATTTATTTCTGTTGGGAGTTTCAAATTGAGGTTGTCGCTACGCTTCTCGTGCCGCAAGCGGGGCGTAGGAATAAGCAAGGGACATAGTCGCTTGCCAACGTAAATCCGCCATCAACGAACGGGTTTACAGGAAGAAGATTTTTACCAAAAAATATCAATTTCTTAGTACAATTGAAAAAGTTTGTTTGATTTTTTTTCCTATTCGTCGTGAAACAGAATTGTCAACTGAGTCAAATCAATAATCATCAAAAAATTAGCTCTAGCCATAGCCTGAATGATAATTTAAATGATTACCAAAAATGGGGGATTTCACTAATAGAACCGAATCGTTGTTCAGAAATTACTGGTTATAAAACATGGTTAAGTAACGTAAGAAGAATCTAGTTAAAACCTATTCCAAATAACAGTAAGTCGAAAGTCTTTTGTCGAAAGTAGGAAGGGCTTGATATTTATTAATATAGTATTTAAGCAACAAAGTAAAAAATTGTTTGACTTTCGACAAAAGACTTCAGACAAAAGACTCGATCGAAGCGCCTCAGTCGTAAAAATACTCTGTGCAATTCACCCATTTGTGATTAAGATACACTCTCAAAGTTGAAAATAGTGAAAAGTGTTAAATTCATATACTAAATACCACAACAAATTAACTTCAGAGACGATCGAAGTAGTCAAAGTAAATCCCACAGGTCAAATAATTTCTCGATTTAGCAAAATAGTTGAATGTTACTCGGAAAATCTTGGAAATGGGATTGCGATCTCAATGGTAAAAATACCTGGCGGGACTTTTCACATGGGTTCAAAAACAAGTGAATTTGGCCATCGCTCAGATGAAATCCCTATTCATCAGGTAACAGTTCCGGCTTTCTACATGAGTAAATATCCCATCACCCAACAACAGTGGAAGGCAGTTGCTCGTTTGAGGCGAGTTGATGGAGATCTTAATCGAGAAAGAAGAATACTGAGTGACGATCGCTTCCCTATAGAAAGAGTTTCTTGGTACGACGCAGTGGAGTTTTGTGAAAGACTATCAAGATTCACAGGACGATTCTACAGGTTGCCAAGCGAAGCCGAATGGGAATATGCCTGCCGCGCTACAACAAAGACTCCCTTTCATTTTGGCGAAACTCTTACCCAAAAGCTAGCTAATTGCGATGCTAAATATACCAAAACAATCAAAAAAGAAAAACCCTACACAATAAGCACTGTGGGTAGTTATTTTCCCAATAGCTTTGGTTTATACGATATGCATGGGTTAGTTTGGGAATGGTGCGCCGACGACTATAATAATAATTACGAAGATGCTCCTCATGATGGAACAGCACGGGTATTGAACAACGACTCTAAATCTAAATATAAAGTACTGCGTGGTGGTTGTTGGTACCACGAGCCTCGATTCTGTCGCAGCGCCATGCGCAACTACAACTCACCGTCTCTCTCCTACAACGGAATTGGCTTTCGTATCGTAATGGCGTGTTTTTGATGTCTGGAGTTTTTTAGAATTATAGTATCCCATTATATTTTAAGTTTTTCTATCTTGATTGTCAATTCGTTTATAATTAACAGGAGAAAATCAAAGGTATTATTG
>JASJDA010000236.1 GCA_030065755.1 Prochloraceae cyanobacterium
CTGGAAGTCTAAGTCTACGGGAGTTGAAAGTGCTGCAACTATTTCTTCAGAGGATACGGTAATTTCTGTCATGGGGGAGCGATTCTTACTACCAGTCGGATCGATATTATTGCACGATTTTCTTTTGAGGAGCATAACTTTGGTATAAAATATTACTTCAACGTGCTGCTATCGCCCTTGACTAGACAATGCTAAAACTTTCGCTACACTATTTATTGTCTGCCTGTTTGGGATTATAAAATATAAATCTATCCCCTAACTATTAAACTAAATAAGAGAGGTTTTAATTGTGAGAAACTGGCCTGCTTGGCTTCCTAATCTCAATTCTTGGATTAATGCAATTCTATTAGCTGCGATCGTCGCGATCGCTACAGCATTAGGAAGTCAATTACTTTCAGTTTTTTGGTTTATCCTTCAGTTTATACTTTCAATTATCAATATTTTACCCAATTTTATCAGGACAATTATTATATCTATTATTGGATATATTTTTTTATTTGCTTCTTACATATCGCCAATTTTAGTACTGTCCCCGATCGTTATCGTTGCTTTTGCCAATCACTATATTAATTTAGCTTTAGATCGCTATTTTCCCGATATTCGCTTGTCAGAAATGCCAAAAGCAGAAGGTTTTTTTCCAGGTATTATAAGCTGGTGGGAAGGTTTCTATGGTTTGCTAGTAATTATTCTGGCTTTTTTAGGAAGCGATATAATTCTTGCTGTAGTACCTTTTTTACCTTTTAATAACGAGATACAAGAGTTTGAATCTGCCAATTCTGGTCGGCTTTTAATATGGTTCTATTTAATTGTTCTTCTGTTTTTCCAGCCAATATACGTGCCAATAGCTCGTTTATTTATTTGGCTCGTTATCGCAGCTTATTTATACCATTTAGAATCTAGATTTAGACAGTATTTCATGTCGTTGAATTCTGGTTCTGGAAATGGCGATTGAGTTGGTTCAGGGCTTGGACAAGTTAAGCTGGTAAAAGTTTTGTTCAAAATTTTTGGTCAAATTTTTTGTCCAATAAGTTTCTGGGATTCTTCCTATTTTGAAATTACTAATTCCCTTCTCAATTTCTACATGAGCGTATACCGTTTTCCCTTTTGCTTTGGGCGACCAAATTTTACGATCGACGAAATACTGAATCACATATCTCACATCGGACTGATGCCACGTCGAGCGATTGAATCACAAAAAAAATATTTCTCTCGATCGACTTCTATGTTGTATCGGCATTTTTTGGATAAAGCCATAAGAAGTTTCTCCTTCGATCTCCTGATGTTTTATTTTTTTTTCCATATTAAACTAGGAATAGAGAAAAAATGTTTTTGCATTAGCAATAGTGGCTTCGGCGGTGCTGATGGTTGTCTCTAAATAACATGGATCTATCTGCGCGTCAAAGTATGCAACAAAAAGAAACTATTAGGAATAGGGAACAATGGCAACAAGGTAAATTAATTGAAATAGAGATTTCTGACTTAAGTAATAGTGGTGATGGGGTAGGACGTTTTGACAATAGAGTTGTTTTTGTGCCAGATACAGTAATAGGCGATCGCGCTTTAGTTAGATTAGTCCGCGTTAAACCTCAATATGCTTACGGCAAATTAAACCAAATACTGCAACCTTCTTCCCATCGAATTCCCCCCAAATGCATTGTGGCTGATAAATGCGGTGGGTGTCAGTGGCAACATATTGACTACGAATATCAACTAGCAGCTAAACGCCAGCAAATTATTCAAGTCCTCAAACGCATAGGCGGTTTTTCTCAACCTAATGTCGCCCCAATTATTTCTACTAACTCTCCTTTAGGTTATCGCAATAAAGCTAGCTATCCTTTGGGTTTATCTAGTACTAAAGAACTGCAAGCAGGTTACTATCGTAAAGGCAGCCATCAAATAGTTAATCTCAATAAATGTCCAGTACAAGATTCCCGTTTAAATCCCCTTTTAGCCGAAGTAAAAAAAGACATTCAGGAGCAAAGTTGGTCTATTTATAATGAAACAACTCACCGAGGACAGTTACGTCACTTGTCGTTGCGTATTGGCAAGCGCACGGGGGAAATTTTACTGACTTTAGTGAGTACGGATTGGCACTTAAAAGGAATATACGAACAAGCTCAAACTTGGTTGCAACGCTATCCTGAGTTAGTGGGAGTTTGCTTAAATTATAATCCCAGGCAGACCAATGCTATCTTTGGCAAACAAACTCGCTGCGTAGCAGGAAGGGGTTATTTGCGAGAAATTTTTGCCGATCTCGAATTACAATTGCGTCCCCATACCTTTTTCCAAGTTAATACAGAAGCAGCAGAAGCTCTATTAGAAGTCATTGCCGATCGCCTCGATCTGCACAATCGAGTTTTAATCGATGCCTATTGTGGAATAGGTACTTTCGCCTTGCCTTTAGCTCAAAAAGTAGCTCGCGTCATAGGAATTGAAGTACAATCAGAAGCTATAAAACAAGCGCGGCTCAATGCCGACATTAATGGGATCGCTAATGTTTCCTTCGTTATCGGTGCTGTAGAAAAAGTATTACCTCAACTAGAAGTCAAACCCGATGTAGTAATTTTGGATCCTCCACGTAAAGGTTGCGATCGAAGTGTTATTGAAACGTTGCTTTCGATTCAACCATCTCATCTGGTTTATATCAGTTGTCAACCAGCTACTCTGGCAAGAGATCTTCAACTACTATGTAGTCAAGGTAGTTACCAGTTAACTGGGGTTCAACCTGCTGATTTTTTTCCTCAAACTGCTCACGTTGAATGTGCAGCTTTTTTGCGACTATTGCCCCAATAATATCTTCTTTATAACACTTATAGCTACTCTCAGTAGTCAGAGAGTGACACTTATACAACATATCTACTAGCACTCTACTTTAGAGTATGGTATGGGGTAGAATTTATTATTTACTTAGTTTTTCATGCTAAATTTATTCAATAAATAATCTTTTCCTTGAAAGTAGATTAAAGATTTTCGGTATAATGAAGTAAATAGGATTTTCTTAGCTTGATAGCTAAATAATCATTACCAAGAACAAACTTCTATACCAACAAAGTAGGCGATTATATGAGACAACAAGCCTTGATGAAAGTAAATAGTACTTCAAGAATTCAGACTAAAAGAAATATTTTCCTGGGATCTTCTTAAAGAACAATATCTATTTGAAAAAATAAATCAACTAATTGCAACAACATTGGCGATCGAGATTAAACTTATGACTTAGAGTTCAGCGATTGTCAGCCATACAACTCCAGATTAACTCAATACTCGTCAATTATTCCACCAATCTAGCTAAGACAATAAAAATAGGGAACAAATGATAGCTATCTCATTGCCGCCTACCCAGAGAAGTAATTGGAACACAATAAGTTTTACTTCGACCCTTTACCTGTATCCAATTCTAGATTTACTCTTAGCACATATTCCCTCTCAATGGCAGGCAGAAGTTAGACTAGGACTACAAGAAGCCCTAGTAAACGCTGCCAAACACGGTAATAACCTAGATCCAAGTAAAACCGTGATTGTTAGATATTCCACAATTAAGGAAAACTATTTTTGGATAATTTCAGACGAAGGTAATGGTTTTGTCCCTGAATGTAACTGCGAGGTAGAACAAGAGGAACTTTTGCCTCCAGATTATGCAGAAAACGGCAGAGGCTTGTGTATACTACACCAAGTTTTCGATCTGGTGCGCTGGAATAGAAAGGGAAACCAACTGAGTCTTTGTAAGCAGATTGCAGAACAAGCAACTCAAAACCCGATAGTTAGTTAACTATTTAGATTTAGTTCCATGACTAGGACAAGGAAGAGGAGAAATAGAGCGGTCTAACCAGCCTGAAGCCTGATTTAAGCGCATTAAAGCTTCTTCAGGGCGATCTTTAAGCAAAAAGACCAAAGCAGCAGTAGTTTGTTGTCCTGCTTGTGCTTTACGATTAGCTTTTAAACTATGCCAGTCAGATGGTGAGATGGCGAGACGTCGTGCTAATTCTTGAGCTAGTTCTATTGTACTAAATTGCTGAAGAAGCTCAGTTGAAGTGGTAGTGGTAGACTGGGACATATCAATTTAAGATTAACAACGATCGCTTTTAAGTTTATATTGTAAACAAGCTTTTTTATAAATAAACTCATAGTTTGATAAAAAAATAATTAATAGTATAACCACAAGTTAATTATGTCTTTATTCGATCGAGAAAAATCAGAAGGTGACGATCGAGAAATAGAACAAGCACTCGCAGATATCGAGAGATCCCTTGTTGCTCTTAAAGAACGTTATACTCAGGTTAAGCGAGATCGACAGCTAAGGCTGGAACTCAAACAACGTCAGCAAGAATTGGAGCAACAGAAAGAAGAAAATACAGCTAGAGAACCAATTAAAACTGAATTGCGACATCTACAGCAGCAATTGGAAAATATAGAGCTAAATTTAGAGAGTAGTTTGCTCGACTGGAACAGCTTTAAAAAACCTTTTTGGCAAGTAGTGCGTTTTGGTGGTATTGGAGTCGTTATTGGGTGGATAATCAAATCTTTTGCTGGGTAGGAGTGGGTGAGTCTGGGGAGAGGGGGAGAGGGGGAGAGTGGGAGAGTGGGAGAGGGGGAGAGGGGGAGTAGAGGAGAATAACAGATAGCAAACAGCCAACAGCCAACAGCTAACAGCCAACAGCCAACTGTTTACCAATCAACTTCGAGTGGATCGGGTTCATTGGTTGAGAATTCTTGAGTTTCTGGTCTTCTTCTCTTGCGGGTTCGCTTTTTGGGTTTTGGTATTTGCCACAATACAGGAGCGATCGCTCCTGCGATCGTGCCAATTCCTACACTGAAAGCTAAAATAACCCCTACTGGTAGTTCAATCGATTCAAAAATGAGAAATTTCAGTGATATTTGCGTATAGTTTTGGACTGAGAAGACTGCAATTATTCCAATCCAGGTGGCAAAAATCACAGAAGTGAGGAAATTAGTGAAAATTTTCATTGTTAGTTGATATTAATTACCTTGGCGAGCTTTTGACTCTAAACGAATACTATTTCCTTGCTCATCTGTACGATAAACCCAGTTTTGAGTTCCATCTGAAACTATCACGCGCCAACCTTCTACTAGTGCGAAGGTGCAAAATTCATTAGGTTTAGCCAGTCCCAGACAACCATCCGACCAAGTTTGACGACTAGCTTCTATAACCTCAATCTTTTGGGGTGTAATTTCCGTTTGCTCGGATAAATCTTCGCGAATAGCTTTAACAATAGCAAAAGGAAGGCGATCGTCCTGCTTTGGCTCGACGGACTCTTCTCGACTATTGGATAGGTTGTCTGTCTGAAGGATAACAGGAGCAGCAAAGGCAGTGGTTAATAAAATTATGCCAGTTCCTAAAAAGAAGATACCTGCCCCAACTACGATTGGCAAGAGATAAGCAAGTTGTTTGGTTGTTTTGTGGGGTTTTCGCTGATTTATATCTTTCATTTTTTACTTTGCCTGTTAACTATTAAACAAGACACTTTTATTATCTTCACAGTTCCTTATCAATTGGGCGATCGCAATTGCAATAATGATGGGCATCCTAAAAGTATCAAAAAAAATCTGGCTTTAGCAGTTAGCAAATATGTCTAAATCCAACCTATCTGTAAATTCCTTCATACCCCAAACTACTATTAATCCGCAAGAGTCTGTAGTTACCGTACCAAAAACAGAATCATTATCTTGGAAAGAGTTTTCAATCTATAGTAATGCTGGAATTTTGATTCTCCTTGTTGCTTTAGTGATTTATGGCAAGGTTAAACTAAAACAATTAACCAAAGCGATCGATCTGGAAAAGTATAAAAATAAAGAGCTTCAGAAAAGATTAAAATTAGCTCTCGATACCATGCGCAAGTGGGAAACTAATCCCGACTTAATTCACTCGCGGGATTGGAACCTTGATTACGTGAGAATGCGTATGGAAGAAGACGTATTTCACAATGCTTTAGTCAATCAAGCTAAAATTAAAGTCCAACAATCAATTAAATTAGCACTTCGATCTAGTTCGTCTAGACAAGGTACGATCGGTATTGCCAATACTCGCGGCTGTAAAATTGACGAAACATTTGACATTACTTACGAGACAGATGCTTCCGGAAAATGGGCAAATCGAACATTATTTCGCGTTCAAATTAAATTAATGAAGTTACCGATGCAGTCTAGCTCGAAAACTATTTTGGAGATTATTGAGTGTATAAAAGCCTTTCTATCTCCTATGGAAGAGCGCCAAAATTGGCAACCTACTGTTCAAGGTTATATTGTTCGGGTGAGTTGGGATCAAAAAGCAAAACCAACTCCCTTACTACTTTTAGAACAGTATAGCGAAGGGATAAACGTCAGTTTCCGCACCAATCGTTTGAGAAAAATAATGCCTAAAACTGCAGGTAATGTTAAATAGGTCGATAGTATACCGATTATGACAATTTAGAATTGTGTAATAAATACGATCGCTATAAAGAATTATTAATCTTTATTCCTTATTCTTCAAGTGAGGGTAGATACTACATAGCTAATATATTAAGATTAATTAGAATATTAAAAGCGATCGAGTGGTAAATACATAGCCCTATGCCACAATTTTTACTCACTTGGATTATCACATCAGCATCTCTGCTGATTACAGCTTATCTAATTCCTGGCATTACGATTACAAGTATTAGCGCCGCAGCTGTAGCGGCGATCGTCCTGGGATTAGTTAATGCTTTTGTTAAACCGCTCTTGGTTTTATTTACTTTGCCACTAACAGTTTTAACTTTAGGATTGTTTTTGTTAGTGGTCAATGCGATATCTTTTTCTATAGTTGGATATTTCACTCCAGGTGTTGAAATAAACAGTTTCTTGGATGCCTTATTTGGTTCTATTGTCATATCCTTGGTTTCTGGCTTTCTCAACCAATTTTTCAATGATGAGAAATAGATCGGGAATGGTATGACTAATAAAAATGCTGGAAAAGATGTTTATTTTGCCGCAGTAGGTGACTTACACGGACAAGTATACGAGATGCTTAGTTTACTGAAGGAATGGAAATCTAAGCATTGCCAATCTTTAGCATTTATTTTTCAGGTGGGGGATTTTGAACCACATCGCGATCGAGTAGATTTGGCTACTATGGATGCTCCCAGTAAATACAAAAAGTTGGGTGATTTTCCAGATTTTTATGCAGGTAAATCTCAGTTCGATTGTCCTATTTGGTTCATTGGTGGTAACCACGAACCTTACGGATTTCTAGATCGCATTCCCCAAGGATCAGAAATTGTTCCTAACTGTCATTATTTGGGTAGAGTCGGTTCGATCGAGTTAGCTGGATTAAAAATAGTTGGCATTTCAGGTATTTATAGAGAAGAGTTATTTGAACAGATAAATAGAGCCTCTGTTGAAGAGATTAATTATCGTTCAAATTCCGATTATATAGGCTTTATTGAATCAGAAGTCGATCGAGTTTTAGATTGGGGACGAGCAGATATTTTGCTTTTACACGAATGGCCGACAAATATTATTTCTCCTCGGGATAGAGAATATTTCGCTCGATATTACTTCAGTCAAAAATACGAAAAAGTAGGCAACGAATATGCTCGCTTGTTAGTAGAAGCACTGCGCCCTAAATTAGTTTTATGCGGCCACATGCATAAAAGTTATCGCAACTGGATATCTTTATCAGGCGATCGACAGAGTTACATTTGCTGTTTGGCGAGCGTACAACAAGGCTCTGAAGCGATCGCAGTGTTTCGCATAACTTCTGAAAAGCACATTATTGAAGTCCCTAAGTGACCTACTCTTACACTGATATTACAAAACTTCACTCGCGTATAATATGATATTTGGCTCAATTGCTTGTAAGATAGTTTAGTTTCATTAAGTTAAATAACTAACTAACGTACTAAGGGAACGCAAAGAGAAGATGCGTATTTTATTTGTAGCTGCAGAGGCGGCACCTATAGCTAAAGTAGGCGGTATGGGAGATGTAGTAGGTTCCCTACCTAAAGTTTTAAGAAAATTAGGCTATGACGTTCGTATTTTTCTACCTTATTATGGCTTCCTTCCAGACAAGATGGATATTCCTACTGAACCTATCTGGTGGGGTAATGCCATGTTTAATGATTTTGCTGTTTACGAGAGCCTCTTACCTGGTACAGATGTTCCTTTATATTTGTTCGGTCATCCTGCTTTCGATCCCCGTCAAGTTTATTTCGGAGAAGATGAGGGCTGGCGTTTCACTTTTTTTGCCAATGGTGCGGCAGAATTTGCCTGGAACTATTGGAAACCGGACGTTATTCACTGTCACGACTGGCATACGGGCATGATTCCCGTGTGGATGAATCAATCTCATGATATTGCTACGGTTTATACGATTCACAACTTAGCTTATCAAGGCCCTGCGCGATCGGATCTAGAAAAAATTACCTGGTGTCCTTGGTATATGCACGGAGATAATACTATGGCTGCTGCTGTGCAGTTTGCTAATAGAGTAACTACAGTATCTCCTACCTATGCTCGGCAAATACAAACTGTTGAATATGGAGAAAAACTACACGGATTGCTTTCTTTTATTAGTGGTAATTTGGTAGGAATTCTCAACGGCATTGATGTTGAAAGGTACGATCCAGCTAACGATGTATACATTAATAGCACTTTCACTGCAGATACTCTCGAAAAACGGATTGCTAACAAGATTGCTTTGCAGGAAGAAATTGGTTTACAGGTAAATAAAAATGCCTTTTTAATTTGCATGGTAACTCGCCTGGTAGAACAAAAAGGGATCGATTTAGTACTGCAAGTTCTCGATCGCTTTATGGCGTATACTGATGCTCAGTTAATTATTTTAGGTTCTGGCGAGCGCAACTACGAAACCCAACTTTGGCAGGTTTCATCTAATTATAGAGGGCGGATGGGAGTGCAACTGCTGTACAACGATGCCCTGTCTCGCCGAATTTATAGTGGTTCTGATGCACTTCTCATGCCTTCTCGCTTTGAACCCTGTGGTATTAGCCAATTGCTAGCGATGCGCTATGGCTGCGTTCCTATAGTAAGGCAGACTGGAGGTTTAGTCGATACGGTTTCTTTCCACGATCCCGTCAATAATACCGGTACTGGTTATTCTTTCGATCGCTACGAACCTTTGGATCTCTATACTTGTATGGTCAGAATTTGGGAAGGTTTCCGTTATAAAGATAAATGGAGGGAACTACAAAAACGATGCATGGAACAGGATTTTAGCTGGTACAAATCTGCCGTGGAGTATATCAAAATCTACAAAGAAATTACTGGAAAACCTGGGGAATTAAATGAAGAAGAGAAAGAAAAATTAGCCCTACTAACTAACAGCTAAATTCAATTGAGATCGACCTCTCCCTTCAAGGAGAGGAATATGATTAAAAATAGTCTAAAAAACAACTCAAATAAATTCTGAAATTTTTAAAATAGCTGCTCAATTTATAAAATAAAGTATATAATAATATGTTTGGATAAAATTTTAACAACTACAGGAGAGTAGTATATGTCTCGATATAGAGGAGCGCGCTTGCGAATTGTAAGACGTTTAGGAGAACTACCTGGTTTAACCCGTAAAAATCCGCGTCGATCGTATCCCCCAGGTCAACACGGTCAAGCGCGGAAAAAGCGTTCGGAATACGCGATTCGCTTAGAAGAAAAACAGAAACTCCGTTTTAATTACGGGGTGAGTGAAAAACAGCTAGTTAGCTATATCCGTAAAGCACGCCGTATTGCTGGTTCGACGGGTCAAAGCTTACTGCAACTTCTAGAGATGCGTTTGGACAATACCGTGTTTCGCCTCGGTATGGCTGGGACTATACCTGGAGCGCGGCAACTCGTTAATCACGGTCACATTACCGTTAATGGTAGAGTTGTAGATATTGCTAGCTATCAATGCCGTCCTGGAGACATCATTGCGGCAAGAGATCGCGATCGCTCTCGACGTTTGGTAGAAACAAATATGGAATATCCAGGCTTAGCAAATCTTCCCAGTCACCTAGAGTTTGACAAAAATACTCTCACTGGCAAAGTTAACGGTGTCATCGAGCGGGAGTGGATCGCTCTCCAAATTAACGAACTGCTCGTGATTGAGTACTACTCTCGTCAAGCTTAAAAATAGTTGTGAGTTAGTGTTAGTGGTTATTGGTTAAATACTTACCGATCGCACTAACAACTAACTACTAAAACTCGATAGGGGAGTCATTAGCCGCCAATTTGAGACATAGTACGCTTGTAAAGCTCTCCATCTGTACCTGAGTCTCTCTGTTTAAAGTTAATCTCTGGTTTAATTAAGAGAATTTGTCTTACTTTTTCCCGCAACTGAGCAGGATCGATACCTTGACGTAGAGGAGTTTTGAGGTCAATTTGACCGCTTTCGTTGAGCAAGCAGGGACGCAGCCAGCCATCAGCAGAAAGACGCATTCGATTACAACGATCGCAGAAACATTCAGACATTTGAGAAATAAATCCTAGAGTTCCTTTAGCACCAGGTATTTGGAATACATCTGCTGGACCATTTCCTTTTACGTCACTAGATTCGAGCGATCCCCATTGCGATCGAATGCGCTGGCGTAATTCTTCTGAAGGAATCCAAGCGCGCTCTCCGAACAACTCTATATTACCAATCGGCATAAATTCTATAAATCTAACGTGCCAGTTGCGATCGATACTTAGAGCAGCTAAATCTAAAACTTCACGATCGTTAATACCAGGAATAACGACCACATTGAGTTTAAGGGGATTGAAACCTACTTTATGAGCTGCTTGTATCCCTTTCCAAGTTTGTTCCCAACGACTGCGTCCCCGATTGCCAATAATTTTGTCAAAAGTTTCTGGAACCAGAGAATCTAAACTAATATTAATGCGCCGCAGACCAGCATCGTATAAGTCTCGTGCCATATCTGCCAATAAAAAAGCATTGGTGCTGAGAGATAAATCTTCTGTTGCGGGTAAAGAAGCAATTTCCCTGACTAAATTGACGATTCCAGGTCGTAATAAAGGTTCGCCACCAGTTAAGCGAAACTTTCTAAACCCCAATGGAATAAAGACTTCTTGGAGAAGGGTTAAAATTTCCTCGCTCCTCAATAATTCTGGTCGCAGAATATAGTCGAGTTCTGCTCCTTCTGGCATACAATAGTGACACCGGAAATTACAACGGTCGATCGCGCTAATACGAAGATAGTCTACTTGGTTCATTTTGCTTTGTGGCAGGAAACCCCCGACTTTATTGTTAGTTACTAATTGAGGGTTAGCAAGCCTGCGATTTTACGGCAGGTAATTGATTTACCTTCTATTTTCTAGGATACATAACTTAATTAGTCCGAGCTATTAGAAGGGACTAATTCAACTTTTCGATCAGATGCTCTCCTACTCTCAAAGCGTTAGCAATGACTGTTAAAGCAGGACTTACAGCAGCACTAGAAGGAAAAAAACTGCTATCGACTATATAGAGATTATCGACATCGTGAGTGCGACAGTTGAGG
>JASJDA010000237.1 GCA_030065755.1 Prochloraceae cyanobacterium
GCTCCCAATTGCTACCAGAGGAGGAATCCAAAAAAACTTCATTCTCAAAACTTCGTCGAGTATACAGAACAAGCAAGGTATCGGAGAAAAAAAATATTAAATCTAAAAGTTGAATCGATGTGTCAACTTTTAGATACAATTATTTAGTGCTATCAATTAGATCCCCATATTACATCGGAAAATTTTGTAAGTCTCTATGAAGCAAGTCCAAATTAGAATTAAAGCGAGAATTAACTGCTTTAACCAACTTTTTGTAACAGGTAAATAAAAAAGAACATCATCCTTTTTATCAATAGAACTAAAAGCGCAATCTATTGCCCTAGTTGCCTTTTTCTTTTGTCGATATAAAAATTGACGACTAACGGAAGAAAATTATTTTTATAGAGGGAACCCTTTTACAATAACTTTATTACTTCGTTTATAACTTAACTACTATGAAGGGTTCCCTCTATAAAAATGAATTATTCGTTACCTTCTCTTTTGCTGCTAAATCAGTGATGGATTCGTTTTTAGCTAAAACTTTAATTGCGCGCGTTTTTTCTTTTTTCAGGAGGGAAAGTCGAAGCAATAGAGAAGGTTTGATTCATTCTGGAGGCGCTTAGAAGAACATCTTTGATAATATCTCAGATGAGATCCCCTATTTGCCTAATTATGAGCAGTATACCTATTTTTCTCGCTTATTTGACCAATGTGAGGAATAGTTAGCGTAGCCATGCGAGGCGAAAGCAACCAGAGCGTAATTAAACATAATATACGGGGGAGAGAACTGCGGAGGTATAGCCCCAGTAACTTCGCGAACAACTGAAGAGGGAGAGAACTGAGTCTCTCCCTCGATCGCTTGTTGGCTTCCTCGATCGCTTGTTGACTGTCTCGATCGCTTGTTGACTGTCTCGATCGCTTGTTGACTGTCTCGATCGCTTGTTGACTGTCTCGATCGCTTGTTGGCTTCCTCGATCGCCAGATTCCCCTTTCTTGGGGTGCAGTCAAAAGTATTTACTGCTATGCCTCCGCAGTGCTCCTTCTGCCCCTCCTGCACTACTAAACGGTTTAGTTAGTAAGAGGGGGGCTATAGGGATGCGCTTGCGCATCCCTATAGCCCCAGTAACTGTTTTTGATGACACGCCCTTTCTTGTAGTACGGCTTATAAGCTTGAATCATCAACGCTATTTATTTTGTAACCCTGGTTTGAACCATGCCAATTTAAGCAGATTCTAAGAATCAAATAAAGTAATTTTTGAGATTATAAAACACAAATTATACTCAGATAAAACAAAGGAGTTGAAAAAGATGAAAAATAAAAATTTTAAATTTCAGCAAAACACACAAATAGTTGGAGGCGAAGAAGCAAAAACTACTCTCCCTAAACTTTCATTGTCACAATTGGAGGCTGTAGTTGGTGGCCTCGATAATCGTTTTAATTATTACCGCCGTAATGGTACGACGATAGCTAGGCAGAAGGGGAACCCTGCTAACGCTTGGATATGGCAACGGGGTCATAGTGGGAGGATGGAATGGTGCAAATATTATGGTTATTGACACTAGGAATTAGGGATAAGTTCAGAAGAAACGGCTAGAACGATCGCGATCGCCTATCCTAAGTTTTACCATCAAAATTACAAGCTGGGATATGTCGATTGTATCGACATATCCCATTTTCTACTATTGTTTCTTCCTCTTTAGCTATGCCAAATACTGAAGTGGAAAGAAAATAAACTTCTTAAGATAAAATTATCAAAGTTTCTAAAACCAAAAGCTGTTACTGCTGACCATAACAGAAAATTTTTTATGCGTAAATCCTGTTCATTTATATATTTCTTGTAACTGAACCCCACAATTTTTGCAATATTTAGCATCAGCTTCGTGCCAAACCAAACCACAATCAGAACATTTTTTTTCTACCTTATTAGAGGTTTTTAATAATTGTTGAACTAGATCCTTTATTTGCCAAGGAATAAAAGTAACTCCTGTTAAAATCATGATTAATGTTAATGCTCTCCCTTGGTCGGAAAGAGGAGTAATATCCCCAAAACCAACCGTTGTCATCGTAACAATACAGAAATATAAAGAATCAAAAAAATTCTTTATCAATTCAGGATTTACTTGATGTTCGACTTGATAAATTAATCCCGAATAAATAAAAATAATAGAAAACAAGGTCAATAATATTCTGGTTAAAATTATTCCATCTTCAGTTTGGATTCGGAAAATAAATATTTCAAAATCCAAAAATCTAATTATTCTTAACAAGCGAAACCATCTAAAAATTCTCACATATCTAACATCCAGCCATCCAAAGAAAAGAGGAACAATAGCTATTAAATCTATAAAAGAAAAAAGGCTGAATATATACCTTATTTTATTTTCTGCAGCCCACAAGCGGATTAAATATTCGAGAGTAAAAACAATAAGAATGACAGTATCGACGACATGAAATACGTCTAGCAATGAAGTTGATATAGGAAAAGTTTCTGCTACAAACATCACTACAGAAAGCAGAATCAACCCTAAAATCGCGAAATCAATTGCTAGGCCTATGGGAGTTTCAAAATCTTCAATATAAAAAGCAATATTTTTTCGTAGAGACATAGACATATTAAAAATGTCGATCGACTATTAAATCTTAAGATAAAAATCGAGGTCTTGCGGTACGAGTAGAAGAAAGAATTGCTTCAAGAGTTTCCCAGTCTTCTCGATCGATTATGTCGATAAGTTTATCTAAACTTTGACGATATTGAGAAAGCGATCGCAATAACTCTTGACGATTGTATTTAGCCATCATAACTCCCAATTCGGGATTGCCTCCCCCTACCCGACTGGTATCGCGAAAACCAGAACTAGCAAAAGATCGCGCTAATTGCAAAACCTCTGGTTCAATTTCGCTTTCACAAGCATCAATTAAACTAGCACTAACCATAACTGGTAAGTGAGAAATCAAAGCCACAGCGCGATCGTGAGCGGAAGGAGAACAAATATAGATGCGAGCTTCGAGCGATCGCGCCAATTGTTCTACCTTATTTAGCGATTCAGTAGGGGTACTTTCTGTCGGGGTAAAAACATAAGGAGCCCCTGCAAACAAATCTTTTTGTGCAGCTTCAATTCCTTGTTCTGCTGTACCCGCCATAGGATGACCGCCAACGAAATTATCCCATAAAAGAGAACAACTTTCTACCACCGACGCTTTGACAGAGCCCACGTCAGTGATAATAGTTTGAGGAGTTATATGAGGAATAAGTCGTTCAATTGTAGGAGCGATCGCTTCAATTGGAGTACAAATAAAAACCACGTCCGCCTCTTTTAGTAGAGAAAAGCTCGTGCTCGATTTATCCACCACTCCTCGTTCTAAGGCCAAATTACAGGTTTTTTCTCGACGAGAGACCCCCAGTACCTCAAACCCCTGGCAACGCAAATCTAGCCCCAAAGAACCCCCAATCAAACCCAATCCAATAATTCCTACTTTCATCTTAAGTGCGACACTCCTCAAGCTATTTGTAACTCTTCACCCTTTATGGCGAGAGGATCCTTTCATCGTTATTGTGGTAAGCATGGAATTATATCAAATCTGGCACTTTAGATAAAAGATGGCGATCGAGGCAAAAGTCCACACTTTCCTGCGCGCTTTATTGAAAGAACAAGGCGAACCAACTTGGCCCCACCATTTAACAATGGCAAGGTTAGTAGCTCGTGCTTTGCGCTTAGGTCGTCCCGTCCTCATTCAAACTGCAACCACAGTAGAGCGATATTATCTAAGTTATCTTACTCCAGCTTTACTAAGTCCAGAACCAGCGATCGTAGTTGCTCCTGAAGTAGTGCAAAAAAAACTGCTGCAAAAAGAAATTCCTCGGTTGCAAGAGTGGTTGCAGACAAATAAAGAGATCCGAACCGATGCGATCGGTGATAGTGAAGATAATTTTCGAGGGATAATGTTAGTGTCCCCTGAAGTTTGGTTGCGCGATCGCCTCGAGGGAAAAGGAGCCATTCCCAGTAATATCCCCACCATAATCGATCGAGCTGATAACTTAGAAGAATGGGCGAGATCTCAGCTGACAGCAACTATCGAGCCTAAAGACTGGGAGGAGTCGATGGAAAAGTTTCCTCTTCTTGCAGAATCGATCGACAACGTGCGAGTAAAACTCAGCAAAGCTATTTTCGATCGTCCCAAAAATCCCTACGAATGCTGTTTAATACCGCAACCAGAGCAAGAGATTTTAAAACACTTATGCCAGACATTAGCAAAAAAACAAATGCTCGGCGAAGCCTTTGCTAAATTTTGGCACAGGTGGCAAACAGACGGGGAAATTATCTCGGCATCAATAGCCAGAAAAACCCAACAATTTACCCTTAATATAGGTCCAGGAACAGTATCCACAGCCTGTAGTAAAATTTGGCAGCAGCAACCAGTAGTATTAATTGGGAGCTTTTTAGATCGAGAAAAAAATGCAGAAATATATCGTCAAGAGTTAGGAATACCAGAGATACTCTGTTTGAAATTTTCTCCTAACCGACAGAGCGAATACTTGAAATTATACTTGCCAGAGCGGCTCCCAATGCCCAATACACCTGAATTTAAAGGAGTATTGCTCGAACAACTTTGCACCACAGTAACTCTTTGCAGTCACGTCGAAAAGCCGGTGGTAGTATTGGTTGAAGATGTACCCTTAAAAGCTCAGACAGGAGCAATGTTGGCGGCTGAATTTGGTTCGAGAGTGCGGGTAGAAAAGACCGATTTAGCAAAAAACGGTATTTTGATTAGTGGTTGGCAATTCTGGCATCAAAATCAAGAAGTATTGCCGACTCCTCATCTATTAGCGATCGCTACCTTACCTTTTCCTTCTCTAGAAAACCCCTTAGTAGCGGGTAGAGTTGCTTACTACAAGCGTCAGCGCCAAGATTGGTTTCGTCTTTATCTTCTTCCTACTGGCTTGAGAGAAATACAAAGAGCAGTAGTCCCCCTTAGAGAAGATCGAGGAATTGTAGCGCTTTTCGATAATAGAGTTAACCATCGCAGTTACGGCAATATTATTTTAAGCGCTCTCGAACCTTGCGCTCGGATCAATTATCTCGATCGAAGTTGGTTTGACAGTGAATAACTCATCCCAGAAAAAGTTATGATCGAGCCATGCCTCTAGCAGAATCAAGGAATTTATTATGGGCGAAGCCAAGCGTCGAAAAGAAGCATTAGGAGAAAAATACGGTCAAGAAAAAAATATTCTTCCTTGGGTACCTATTACTAAAACCCAAGCACAGCAAATTTACAAGCTGACAACTAGAGTAAGTTGGATCGCGATCGGAGTTTTGATTGCCGTCTGGTTGACTGTTAGATTTATTGGCCCTGCATTTGGTTGGTGGGAAGTTTATTAAAGGGAATAGCTACATCAGCTAATTGTGAAATGACTCGTCACAGCCAAAGTGACTAAAGCGTAATAATCAATCATATTTGAGAAGCACAAGTTCCCTATAAGCTAGAGGGGCTGATTTACTTGTGCTTCTAGAGCCAATGTATAAATAAAAGAGATAAATATGAGAGTTGATACAGTTTTACCACCAAGACAAATTAAACTATTGGAGAGCAGTTTCGCCGCAGTTCAAAAGAAAGGTAGTGCTTTTGCAATAACTTTTTATGAAACCCTGTTTAAGGATTATCCTCAAGTCAGACCGTTATTTGTCAAAACTGATATGGCGGCGCAACTGGAAAAGTTGATGAATGCCTTATCGAATATAGTAGAAAATCTCCGCTATCCTAGCTTGGTAACTAATACACTCAAAAGCATGGGAATCCGAAACGTTTCCTATGGCGTGTTACCGGAGCATTATCCTTTAGTAGGAAACGTATTATTAAAATCTTTGAAATTGCATTTGGGAGAGCAATGGACCCCAGAAGTAGAAGCAGCTTGGACAGCAGCATACACTACTTTTGCCTACTTAATGTTAGAAGCAGCAGAGCGCTCTGGGGGCGATTCAGTAAGACAAACTAAGGATGAAATAGTACAACCTAATGAGAAGAAAAAAACTCCACCAGTTAAAGTTACTCCTGCTGTTGAGAATGAAAGAGCAGAAACTTTAAAACAAGTTACTGACACAATTTTACCTATAGAGCAAATTATTATTATTGAAAACAGCTTCGCTCCTATCAAAAGCAAATTTCCTGCTTTTGCAGCTACTTTTTACGAACTATTATTTCAGGAAAATCCTCAGATAAAACCCCTATTTGCTGAGAGCAATTCTCTCGCTCAGTATGAAAAATTGATAGATAGTTTGTTATCTATAATAGATAATCTACGGGATTCCAGTGTTTTGATTAATGTAGTCAAAAAGATGGGTAAAACAAACACTTCTTACGGTCTTTTACCAGAGCATTATCCTCTTGTGGGAAAAGCACTATTGAAGTCATTAAAGTTTTATTTAGAGTCGCAATGGACTTCGGAGGTTCAAACTGCTTGGATAGAAGCCTACAATCTTATTACATCCTTAATGATACAAGGAGTAAAGCAAAAAGAAGATAAAACCAAAGCACAGACAAATAATGTTGTAGATCGTTACGAAAAAGGAAAGGAAAAGTTGCAACAAATTTACGGACAGGCAGGCGATCGCTATACAAAAAGTCTCAAAGATATTGCTCCAGATCTAAGTCGTTACGTCATAGAATTTGGCTTTGGAGATATCTATTCTCGTCCTGGTCTAGATTTAAAATCGAGACAAATTGCCACCATAGCAGCTTTAGTAGTTTTGGGTAACGCTGAGTCACAACTGATGGATAATATTCACGGCGCTCTCAATGCAGGCTGCACCCAAGATGAGATTGTAGAAGTAATGATTCAGATGACACTTTATGCTGGATTTCCTGCCGTACTCAGAGCCATTGAAGTTGCTAAAGTGGTTTTTGCAGAACGAGATTAGTAACTTTGTATCTTTCTGTCAGTGGGGATCGCGCGATCGCGCAGCGCCTCGCCAGAAGCAAGATCGCCCAAAGCAGCTTCAACTAGAGCAGGTACTTTTTCTACTTGCTCTCGCGTTACCATCAAGTTAGTAACGGCTCTGAGCTTATTCGCTCCAATGGCTAAGAGTGCTACTCCTTTCTCTTCAAGTTTGCCAACTAATGCTGTTGCGGGGATATCCTCAGTCTCAAAAATAACAATATTAGTCTGAACATCCTCCGGATTAATCTTAATACCTTCGATCGCACTCAAACCTTCTGCTAAAATTTTGGCATTAATCCGATCTTCACTCAGTCTTTCTCGATGGTGTTTGAGAGCGTATAAAGCACCTGCAGCAATAATTCCAGCTTGACGCATACCGCCGCCATACATTTTCCTAAATCTTCTGGCTCGCTCCATCAAATCTTTGGAACCCACTAAAGCCGAACCAACTGGCGCACCTAGTCCTTTAGAGAAGCAAACGCTAACTGTATCAAAAGGCTTGGCATATTCTGCTTCAGAAATCCCAGTAGCTTCGCAAGCATTCCACAAACGAGCGCCATCTAAGTGCAGCTTGAGATTGTGTTCTTGACAAACTAGGGCAATCTCTTGAATATTTGAGAGTGGTAAAATACTTCCTCCACCTCTATTGTGGGTATTTTCCAAGCAAACTAGTTTAGTTTTGGGGAAGTGAATGTTCTCCGGATGCAATACGCCTCGTAAATCTGGCGCAGTAAATATGCCCTTTTTACCTTCAATAAGACGACACATCACCCCTGAAAGAGCTGCTGGCGCACCACCTTCGTAATAATAAATGTGGGCTTGAGACTCTAAAATAATTTCATCCCCAGGTTCGGTATGAACTCGCAACGCCACCTGGTTGGTCATTGTTCCCGAAGGCATATAAACTGCTTCTTCTTTGCCTAAAAGTTTGGCTACATAAGTTTCTAGGGCGTTTACTGTGGGATCGTCGCCAAAAACATCGTCTCCTACTTCTGCATTAGCCATGGCTTCCCGCATCGCCGCAGTAGGTTTAGTAATGGTATCACTTCTGAGATCGATCGCGGACATATTTCCTCGCTAACTAAAAATCAAAACATAATTATATTTATTATGCTATTATGTTTTTTATTTTAAGAGACTGTTTATAAAGAAACTGTTTAATTCGATTATGTAACTCACTAACTATAGAAATCTCAGATATCGGAGCCAGATAAGAAGTTCAAAATCTATAAGTACAAGTTTTTGCAGACACATCTCAGACAAATTGTGCAAGAAGTTCATACTTTTCATACTTTTTCATACTTACAAATTAAAAAAATAGATCGAGAATAAGAGAAAAGCACATTTTGCAAAATTTTAAGAGAGACTTCATTAAGCTGATTAATATTTATTTTATAAACAGTCTCTCAATGCCTAATCCTGAATTGGATTATGTCATTTTTTTGTATAAAAACAGTTCAAATTTGAGTTATTAAAATAAGAATATTTTTTTCAGAGAGGAGGAAATGACTCGTCAACATTGGTCTTCAAGAACAGTTTTTATTTTAGCAGCCGTTGGTTCGGCTGTAGGTTTAGGAAATGTATGGCGCTTTCCTTATCTGGCAGGAAAATACGGAGGAGGAGCCTTTCTCATTCCCTATCTGATTGCTTTAGTAGTAGTTGGCATTCCCTTATTGATGTTGGAATTTGCTGTAGGACAAAAAATGCAGCAAGGAGCGATCGGTTCTTTTAAAAAGTTAAATCCTAACTTCGCCAGTCTCGGTATTTTTGCCATATTTTCTGCTTTTATTATTGCTTCTTACTATGCAGTAGTTATGGCTTGGTGCTTGCTCTATTTTCTCGCATCTTTTGGAGTCAAGTGGTCGGGTGATGCAGAAAGTTTTTTTTTCAAAGACGTGCTGCAAATCACTGAGGGAGTTGACAAATTAGGCGGCATAAACTTTCCTATTTTATTTTCTCTGCTTCTGGTGTGGGTAGCAATTTATTTTTGCGTCTGGAAAGGTACAAAAAGCGTAGGCAAAGTGGTTATCTATACCGTACCTTTACCGCTGATTTTAATGGCTTTACTGCTAATTAGAGGGGTTACGCTATCAGGTTTTTTAGATGGCTGGGTATTCTATCTCAATCCGAAATGGTCTGCATTAGCCGATCCCCAAGTTTGGACCGCAGCATTTACCCAAATTTTCTTTACCCTGTCTCTAGCCTTTGGCACCATGATCGCCTATGGCAGCTATAAAAATAGCGAGGAAGATATTGCTAAAGATACTTGGATAACTGCTTTATTAAATAGTGCTATTAGCTTGTTTGCAGGCTTTGTGGTTTTTGCCGTTTTAGGATATATGGCTGTGCAGACAAGCACCTCTGTAGAAGAATTAGCTGCTTCTGGTCCTGGTCTAGCTTTTGTGGTTTTCCCGAAAGCATTGAGTTTAATGCCCTATCCTCAGCTATTTAGCTTGCTGTTTTTCCTGATGTTGCTTTCTTTAGGAATTGATAGCGCTTTTTCAATAGTAGAAGCTTTAAACGCAGCGATCGTAGATGTTTGGAACAATTGGAAGATTACCAAGCTTTCTCTTTGGATTTGTCTGGCTACATTTATCGCTGGTATTATCTACAGTACTAGAGCAGGTCTTTACTTCTTAGATATCGCAGATCACTTTATCACCAACTACAATGGCATCTTAGTAGCTATTTTCCAATCTATCCTCGTGGGATGGGTATATGGAGCAGAGAAACTGAGAAGATATATCAACGAAGTTAGTGACTGGAAAATTGGGAAATGGTGGAATATTTCAATTAAATACTTTATCCCTATAGTTTTAACAGCTTTGTTAGCTACTCAATTATCAAAGGATCTGGGAACTCCATATGAAGGATACCCCGCTTGGGCTTTAAATATTGGCTGGTCCCTGGTGGTTGTCCCGTTAATTTTGTTTCTCGTCTTATTAGCTAGAGACTGGAACAAAATAAGAGATCGCAATCCTGTTTGAGCGAATTTATCCACTTGTTTATTCGCGATCGCTCCACATGACTCAGAGGCGATCGCGCCTGTGGACAAGATCTATAAATATATTGTATTATAAGAGTATACATAAATAGTTAAAATACCAGATTTATGCCTTACGAAAAATTAGAACTATCTACGCCAAAACCAGTCCTTTCTTGGGCAAATCACTCTCTCAAAGGTGATGAAAACAAAATGGCTAAAAATGTAGCCTCTTTGCCCTTTGTTTTCAAACACGTTGCTTTAATGCCAGACGTACACTTAGGAAAGGGTGCCTTAGTCGGTTCAGTTATTGCTACTAAAGATGCAATTATTCCTGCTGCTGTGGGGGTAGATATTGGTTGCGGTATGGCTGCTATAAAAATGCCTTTTACAGCCAACCAACTAGAAGGGAAACTAAAAAAAATCCGCCAAGATATCGAAGCCGCTATTCCCGTCGGTTTCAACGATAATAAAGAAATAGAGAAAGCCGTCACTAATTGGCAAGGTTGGCGTGATTTTAAAGAATTGCATCGAGGAGTTCAGCGCCTAGATGATAAAGCAATGAAACAACTAGGTTCACTCGGTGGCGGCAATCATTTCATTGAATTATGTCTTGACACAGAGAACCAAGTATGGTTAATGCTACACTCTGGTTCCCGCCATATCGGCAATAAGTTGGCACAGTGTCACATTGGTACCGCCAAAGAATTGGCAAAGCTAGCAGATAATCGTTTACCCGACCCAGATTTAGCTTATTTTGTCGCTGGAATGCCTGAATTTGATGCCTACTGGCGAGATTTGCAATGGGCGCAAAACTATGCCCGTTTCAACCGCGATGTCATGATGGGTCGTTTCAAGCGAATTGTCGAAAAATACCTCGCAGGAGGGAAACCAACTAAACCTATGCTGTCAGTTAACTGTCACCACAATTACGCCGAAAAAGAGGTACATTTTGGCGAGGAAGTATACGTTACTCGCAAGGGTGCAGTTAGAGCTAAGGAAGAAGATTATGGTATTATTCCTGGTTCGATGGGAGCAAAATCCTTTATTGTTAAAGGAAAAAGCAATTGTAATAGCTATCACTCCTGCAGTCACGGGGCAGGGCGTTTAATGTCGCGCACTAAGGCAAAGAAACAGTTTTCAGTAGAGGATCTTATCGAGCAAACTAAAGGTATTGAATGCCGCAAAGATGTAGGTGTTATCGATGAAATTCCAGGGGCATATAAACCTATTGACGAAGTAATGAACCAACAAAGCGATTTGGTACAAGTTGTGGCAACTTTAAAACAAGTCGTTTGCGTTAAAGGTTAATTTTTGATGGGGTTTTCACAAAATAAACTGGAGAACTTTTTTTTATTATTTAACCCACTTTGCTCGGACTATCTTCAAGTTCAGGTTTATGGCGAGTCGTCTCACCATCGTAATTGCGATCTGCGGGTACTGCGACCATAATTTTTAATTTGGTCGTAGGGGAATTGAGGCACCCCGCCCGCTTATTACTGGCAGCTAGAACTGTCTTGCTGTTGAATGTATTTTTTGACAGTTTCTAGGTTA
>JASJDA010000238.1 GCA_030065755.1 Prochloraceae cyanobacterium
AGGACTGCTCTCATAAAAATGATTTCCTTGTAACCCTAATTAAAAATAGATCGACTTTCACCCCCGATTTAAAAACAGCTCACTACTCACTACTCACTACTCACTACTCATTCAATAAATCGATACTACGGGCTTGGCTTTCGTCAAGCGAGTCATATTGATACTAAATAGATGGTTACAATTATATTTGTACATGGAACAGGTGGTCGAAAAAAAGACTATGCCATTACATTTCAGCAAATTGAAACAATTCTCGATAAGCGCAAACCAGAAGTTAAGTTAGTTCCTTGTCTGTGGGGAGAAGCCCATGGAACTAAACTTAATGCTCGTGGAGCGTCGATTCCTGATTATGAATTAACAAAGGGAGAAAGCAAATTAAGCAATCAAGAAGACGCTCAGGTTCTGCTTTGGAAAGAACTCTATCGCGATTCTTTTTACGAAATTCGCTTATTAGGTTTGAGAGAGCTTCAAGAGCAATACATTCCTATGGGGATAAGTCCTTCCCAGGAACTTAATAGTAGAATAGAACAGCTAATATCTTGCTCCGAACTTAAAACTCAGCTAGAGCGTTTTGAAATAGCAAAAGTTTTTGAACAAGCTTGCCAAATAGTAACGGGTTCCGAATCTAAACTCTTTGAGAGACTGCTTGAGACGGCATCTAGACCTTTGGAGCAAGAGTATGCAGCTATTGCTAGAGCCATCATAGCTGAGACAAGGATTTTATGTAAAGAGCTGGGGATTTATCCCCCTCTTTTGGTTGACTCTAAGTTGCGAGATGAAGCTGTAGACTGCATTTATAGTCAATTAACCCAGGACATTCAATCGCGGGGATTGATCGGAGATTGGCTTAAAGGTCAGTTTGCTGGACTGGCTACGGTTTGGGGAACCAATCGGATCAAGCGTGAGCGAGGTGCTTTGAGTGATGCTGCTTATCCTTTTGCTGGAGATATTTTGTTATACCAAGCTAAAGGGAATAAGATTTGCGATTACATTCAGCGTCAAATTGAACTTGTTGATTCCCCTGTGGTTCTTCTTGCTCATAGCTTAGGGGGAATTGCTTGCGTGGACTTGCTTGTTAGGAAAAATCTTCCCAGAGTTGAGTTAGTGATCACGGTTGGTTCTCAGGCTCCTTTCTTATATGAGATTGACGCGCTGCAAAGTTTATCATACGGAAGACCTCTCCCAGAACACTTTCCTAAATGGTTGAATATTTACGATCTGCGGGATTTTCTCAGTTATGTTGGCGATCGCGAAGGTATATTTAAAGGACGGATGAAAGATGTGAAGGTAGATAACAAACAACCTTTTCCAGAAGCTCATAGTGCTTATTGGTCTAATCCAGATGTATGGAATGAAATTTTAAATGCGCTCCCATGACTACTCTAAAGATTGATCCTCAAAGAACTTACGCTCTGGTAGTCGGAATTGAAAAGTATGATGTTCCAGACTCCAGCTTAAAGGGACCAGTCAATGATGCTATCAGGTTTACAAAATGGCTTCTGGAGAGAAAGGTAAAGCCTGAAAATATAGGTTTGTTTATTTCTCCATTGGAGGAGATTAAGCAAGTCCAAGAACTTGATTCCCAGCTTGCTACTTATGAAAACATACGTAGGTATATTTACGAGCGACTGCTTACCAGTGGTAAGAAGGGGGATTTACTGTATGTATTCTGGGGAGGACATGGCATTGTAACATCCTCACAAGAGGGTGTGGTGAGAAGATTATTTTTTAGTGATTTTAAAAGTAACGATCCTCGAAACATAAATCTTAATTCTCTGATCAATGCCTTAAAACTTCCAGCTCGTCAGTCAGGGTTCTCGCAACAAATTTACCTGATCGATACCTGCGCCAATTTCTGGCCAAACAATTTATATCAAACTTCTGAGCTAGGGTTTACCCCCGATCCCAGACAGATGGTTCCCAAAGAGCAGTTTGTCTTGTTTGCCGCAACTGAAGGTATGACGGCACCTAACGAAAAAACGGCGGGAACTGGGAGTTTTTCTAAGGCAGTCTTAGAAGAGCTAGAGAATGAGTCTTCGATATTTCCCGATTGGGAGGATTTAGCTAAAAGAGTTAAGCAAAAACTAGAGGAAAAGTACCAACAAAGAATAAGCTGGTGGAAAAGAGACTGGGATGAAAAAGAGGAACAAGACTCAAGGTGGAAATTATTTGGGGTTGAGGAAATTAACTGGCGGGAAGTCTGCCGTGAAATGCTGAAAAAGCGTTGGAAACTAACTACGAATCCTCTAACTTCAATTGAGGGGCTAGCATTCCAAGTTGAAGATGTCTATGTCCCCCTAGGATTGGTAGAGCGTAAAAAACAACCCAAGGGCTATAAGGACGAGGGGGATGTTTCTCCAGAGCAGGGGTCAGAGCTGTACAAGGAAACCGAAATTACCAAAACGTTTGAGCATAATGAGTTTTTAGAGGAAGTTCTTCGGCAAAAGCAAAGCCCGAAGAGTCAAGGCAAGTGTATTGCCATCATTGGAGAAGCAGGATCGGGGAAAACGACGCTACTACAGCGGATAGCGGATTGGGTGTCTACAGAAATTAAGGATTCAATTGTCATTTGGGTATCTTTAGGGGATTTACGGGAGCAGGAATTAGAGTCTTATCTATTCGAGCTCTGGCTGACTGATGCCGTCAGGATAGAAGGAAAAGCTGAAGCTAGCGAACAGTTCAAGGATGATTTTGCCGATCAGTTCAAGCAAGGTCGGGTTTGGTTACTGCTGGACGGATTGGATGAGATGTTCGTCTCTTCAGGGAATTCTCTTTCAGAAATGGCGCTCCAACTCTCGAGAGGAGCTGTATCCCAAGCACGAGTTGTGATGACCTGTCGGGTAAATCTTTGGGATAGCAGTGGTCATATACTGGCTAGTAATTTTGATACCTATCGTACTTTGGAGTTTTCCTACCCAAAGCAAGTAGAGAAGTTTATCAATCGCTTTTTTTCTGCAATCCCCGAAGAAAAAAGAGGGCAACAGTTATGCACAGCTTTAAAAGAACCAGGTAAAGAGCGGATTCAGGATTTGGTCAAAAATCCTCTACGGCTGACGCTGCTTTGCTTAAACTGGCAATTTCAAGAGGGCAAGTTACCTGATACTAAAGCCAGGTTTTATCAGCAATTTGTAGAGGAATTCTACGAGTGGAAAAAAGAACGATTTTTCATAAATTTTGAGCAACGTAAAAAACTCAACGTAAAACTGAGACACTTAGCCCGAGAAGCAATTGATACAGAACTTCCCCGTTTTCGTTTGAAGGAAGAGTTTGTTAGTAGCTTCTTGGGCCATACTGATGACGAAAATTCGTTACTAAAATCGGCATTGAGATTAGGCTGGCTTAATCAAGTTGGGATAGATGTAGAGAGAAAACCTGTTTACGCCTTCTTTCACACTTCATTTCAAGAATATTTTGCCGCCCAAGCAATCCCTGATTGGGACTTTTTTCTGCCCCGTAAGCATAAATGTAAACCTATAAAAGAAAAGGATAATCTCAAAAAAAAATATAAGCCGTACCGCCTCTTTGAACCTCAATGGAAAGAAGTAATATTGCTATGGTTGGGGCGACCAGATATTTCGAAAGAAAAGAAAGAGCAGTTTATTAGAGCACTATTAGAATTCAAGGATATAAGCAGAAAAAATAATTTTTATGGATTTCGAGCCTATTTTGTCGCCGCATCAGGAATAGCTGAATTTCAAGATTGTTCTAAGGCAGACGAAATAGTAAAACAAGTTGTTGACTGGAGTTGTGGGGGAGAAATCATACGAGGGATTAAATGGTTTATAGCCTATCAAGTGGATGCTAAGATTACATTACTAGAATCACTAAAAACACATCGGAGTTTAGCAATTGTCTACTTGACAAAATTCCTGAATAAAACCGATAAGTTTAATTTGCGTATAAATGCGCTAGAAATCTTGGTTGAAATCGGTTCTGAAGCTGCTATTAACCCCTTAAATAAAGCTTTAGAAGATCCTAACTATTGGGTATGTTATAGTGCAATACAGTCCTTAGAAAAAATTGGTTGTAAAGAGGCTGTTAATCCCTTAATTAAGGCATTAGAAAACAAAGATTATGCTATACGGGGTAGGGCGGCAGAAGCCTTGGGAAAAATCGGTTCTGAAGCTGCTATTAATCCCTTAATTAAAGCCTTAAAAGATCCAGATGATAGTGTACGGGGTAGGGCGGCAGAAGCCTTGGAAAAAATCGGTTCTGAAGCTGCTATTAATCCCTTAATTAAAGCCTTAGCAGACCCAGAAAATAGTTCTTCTTATTTTATAGATTCTGTAAAAACTTGTGTAAGAAATAAAGCGGGAAAAGCCTTGATCCAAATCGTTTCAAAAACTGGTATTAATCCCTTAATTAAAGCCTTAGAAGACTCTGATAAAGATGTGCGGATTAGTGCGGTAGAAGCCTTGAAGCAAATCAGTTCTGAAGCAGCTATTAATCCCTTGATTAAAACCATAGAATACCCCGATCGAGATGTAGATATTATTGTGGAAAAATTCATGAACGAAATCAAATCTGAAGCTGGTATTAATCTAATTAAAGGCTTAGAACACCCTGATAAAAATCAACGACAGATTACAGTACTAGTATTGGAAATAGAGCTCCCTAGATCAGTTTATAATTCATTGCTTGAAGCTTTACACCTTTCCGCGTATATTGATCGCCAACACTACACGTATAAAATTGACTTTAAAGCTGCAATTTTTTCCCTAATTAAAACTTTAGAAGATCCAGATAAAAATGTACGTATGATAGCTGCAAAAGCCTTGGAAAAAATCGGGTCTAAAGCCGCCATTAATCCGTTAATTAAAACTTTAGAAGATCCAGATAAAGATGTACGTATGAGTGTGGCAAAAGCCTTGGGACAAATCAGGTCTAAAGCCGCTATTAATCCTTTAATTGAAACTTTAGAAGATCCAGATAAAGATGTACGTATGAGTGTGGCAGAAGCCTTGGGACAAATCAGGTCTAAAGACGCTATTAATCCTTTAATTAAAGTCTTAAAAGACACCGATAAAGATGTACGTAAGAGTGCAGCAGAAGCCTTAAAAAAAGTTGCCGCTATTAACGCCTGTGAAAGTGAAAGAATAAGAAAAATCTTGGAAAAAATCAGCTCTAAAGCCCCCATTAATCCCTTAATTAAAGCCTTAAAAGACCCAGGTGTTGGGGGACGGGCTAGGGCAGCAGAAGCCTTGGGAAAAATCGGGTCTAAAGCCGCCATTAATCCCTTAATTAAATCCTTAAAAGACCCCAATGAATATGTACGGGTTAGGGCGGCAAAAGCCTTGGGAAAAATAGGATCTAAAGCAGCTATTAATCCCTTAATTAATGTTTTAGAAGACCCCGATGAATATGTACGTGTGAGTGCAGCAGAAGCCTTGGGCAAAATCGGCTCTAAAGCCGGTATTAATTATTTAAAACATATTGCAATACAAACACACTTCAAAAATGACGAACGGGAGCGCGTTAACGCAGTAAAAACTTTGGTAGAAATTGGTTCTGAATCTGCTATTTATGCCTTAATTCAAGTTTTAGGAGATGCCGCCGAGGCGTATATAAGGAGTATTGCGCTAAAATCTTTGGTAGAAATTGGTTTTGGAGCTACGATAAATCCCTTAATTAAAGCCTTAGAAGATCCTAGTTACAATGTGCAGACAAAAGCGGCAGAAATCTTGAAAGAAATCGACCCTGAAGTTGCTATTAATTCTTTCATTAAATGTTTAGAATATCCAGATTATTTTGTGCGTATTAATTCGGCAATATTCTTGCTTAAAATTGTTAATAAACCTCGTCAGTTAAAATTAATTGTTAGTGCTTTAAAAGGTTGTTCTCTCCTACATAATAATAGCTATTATTGCATCTGGCAATCCGCTAAAACATTATCTTATCCACAATTCTATGAGGCTTGGCAAGATTTTGGGTTTAAACAAAAACTTAAATCCCTACTTTCACTCTGGCAGTTGAGAATTCTGCATAATTTAAGACGAAATACTATTAGTTGGAATTTATATGGATTATTGAGTACAGCTTTTGTAGTAGCATCTTTTGTGTATTTTTCTCTTAATCCTATAGAAATTAATACCTGGAAATTTTACATAGTGAGATTGCTAACTTCAGCTGCTTCAGGAATTTCAGTTAGATTTTTCAGTGATTGGTTAGATCTTGGAGGACTGCTTAGCGTAAGAAGAATAACGAGAAAAAACACATTTGCAGTATATATTTCTGCATGTTGTATATCCTATTGGTTATTCTCATTGCTGGCACTGGAGGTAAGAGCATCCCAATTTGGCAAATATATTTTTCAATTAAGCTTTGAAACCCTAGTACCCTCGTTAGCATGCTGGTGGTGGTGGCGAGTGAAATTTGACGAAAACTGAAGGCTCCCTCCATCCAACTTCACCAGTATAGAGGTAAGAGGTAAGAGGTAAGAGGTAAGAGGTATGAGCGCACTCTCTAAGCAATTTCTTTAATTTAAAGTATCTTATTAATTCTATTGTATTGCTATAAAAACTATCTATTACCTATTACCTATTAACCAGTACTTGTTACCTTTGTGAGGCTTTGGCGGAGGGTTTGGGCTTAGTCGGACGGCAAATGTCGCAATAGAGCGGTTTGCCGCCGAATGTTTCTCTTGAGGTAGGCTGTTTGCACCCCTTACAGATGAACTTGTAGATGCGGGTGTGAATGAGTCGGTGGTGAGCTCTGACGGTATATTCCTTAACCTGAACGTATTTACTGGACATACAAGGCGTTTAGAGGTAATTACTAGAGGTTTTTAAGTGATTGCTTCATTTTCTTCGCATTTAAAGCTTAATGCACTACCGTCGTGAACGATCGAGTTGAGATCGAAGATTACTGAGATGGTTTGAGAATTACTGAGTAGAGATGTTAAAGATGAATAGGTCTATGTCTGCAAAAGAGAGAGGTAATTTGGGGATAGATTAAATCTAGATAGATCAAACTCTACTTAAGCAAGGGATTCGGCTGTTTCCTCTTCGAGATATTTATCAATAGCAGCACGAATCAAATCTGGAACGCTACATTGCTTCTGTTGTGCTAATTTTTGAAGTTTCTCTTTAGTTTCGGGATAAACAACAGCTTTGACTTGAGCTGTTAAAGGTTTATCTCTGCCAAAGTCAAATTTATGTTTGTATTCTTTCCCGAAATTAGGATTACCTCTTTCTTTTGCCATTATTTCTTTCTAGACTTGCTTTGACCTTAGCTGACCTCATTATAACGCCGTACAATGTTAAGACTTTTAAAGTCTGAATAAAATAACGCTGTACAGTGTTATTTTATTCTTATATACTAAGAGATGTAAGCGATAGACACCGGCCGAGCAACCAAGTTAATCGCTTACATAAACTCTTTGAACATAATTAGACATATCACAATGTTAGATCAATACCTAGAGTTCGAGCAAGAGCAAAGAGAAGCTGAAGCATTAAATGCTATTGAAACTGAGCTAGACAAAAATACAGATATGTATGGTGCAGGGGAGTCTGATGCCATCATTGGTGCTGAGCCAGATCCCAAGTTGATAACCAATAAATATTATTGGTCGGGATATCAATCAAAGCAGTTTGAGTATTATTGCTGTAAATACGGGATTGAAATAGAAACAGAATTCTAAAAAATGATGAGGGAGGAAATAATCGTTTCTTCCTCATTAATAACGCACATTAAGGCATCTCATTAGATAGAAAAAACCGGAGATGCGATAGGATTCTTGTGCCTTTTTTCAAAAAGTTAAATCGAGACTAAGTAAAAACAATTCAAGATATAAGGAAGCACGTCGATGTTTATAAATGGATTCGATTTGCCAGAAAGTAATAACGGAATAGTATATTTCCCAGGCTCTCCGCGTCAATACAGAGCCGATTGTAAGTCGGGAATATTTAAGATTGGAGAAACAGATATGCTGGGAAATTCTCTGAAAATGGAAGTGTTAGGATGTTATCCTTTCAAGAAAAAAATCTTTAACTATCCACGTCAACCTTGGCTAGAGGTGTTCTTTATCGATAAAGACAATGCCTTCAGCAATATCCTCTTCAAAACCGAGTCGATAAATAACTTTATAGAATTGATGAGGAAGCTAACATTAAGATCTCAAACAATTTCCACACAAATAGTCACGGCTAAGACAGCGAAACGATCGAGCGATCGAGGAACATACTATGCCGTTGAATTTAGTGCGAGTGATAATAAACCAGAGCGAATCAAGCAACTAATTGAGTTTAGCAAAAGTGAGGGGAATCAATTATATTCATCGCGATTTGCCGATGATGTTAGTGAAGTGCAATTAGTTGAACTAGAACAATTACCTCCAGCTAATAACCAAAAGAAATTAATTAAGAACTCTCAAGAATTAGAAGATTTCTAATTCTTTTTCTACTGAAGTAGGGGAGTCAAAGTGGGCGAATAAGTAAATAAAAAATTCGCCCACAAGAAAATTGTTAATTTAAGGAAAATTTAACAATTTAACAGCCGTAGAAACCTTTGTGGGAAGGAGCGATCGTGAAGGTTAGCAGAGTCGTATGTCCATTAAGTTTGATAATTAAATCAACTAATTCTCGTTCATGGGAGGTCTTCTCATGAGCTGGAATTATTTCACCAAAGGGGATTGTCCCATATGTTGGGGGCTGAGAAGAGATTGTAGGCAAAGCTTAGATACTTTGTTGGTACATTGCCGCTATAGAGAAGCCAACCCGCCAGACTGGGAGGAAGTAAGACCAGACGCACTTGGAGCCATGATGTGGAGGCACATCAGCACACGTGCATCATATAATAAGTCAAATCCTGGTGCGGCTTGGAGAGAATTAGAGCGATTAGAGAAACGAGGAAGAGAAAAGCAGCAAAGTAAGACGAGAGAAAATGGTTTATCGAGCGCCCAATTAGATCTCGAAATAAGAAAGGTATCAGAGCAACTGAGCTTGAGTGTAGCTGACAGAGAGAGATTGAGATCGCGTTTTTCAGTAATCACAGATAATGTAGAAGAGCTCGAGCGCCTAATAGCAGAAAGCGGCTGTAAGTCGGTAAGCCAGTGGCAGAAGCTAGAGGTGGCGGTAAGCGATCGCCTACCAGGAGTGAAAGAAGGAGGACGGAGTCTTTTAGTTAGAGGGGATGGAATTTTATGTCCGATCGCCAACGGTCAGGGAAAGTATATTGGCTGGCAGGTAAGGCTTAACAACCCCAGTAATGGACAGAAGTATGTGTGGTTAGCTGGGGAACGAAAGAGGACAAATCGACCGACATCTCACCTATCTTCGGGAGAGTTACCGATCGCTTTATATATGCCCAATTCTTCAATACGTGGAAACAAAGTATATATAAATGCTATCGGTTTAGCAGAAGGAATAGGATTTAAACCTCAAATAGCTTCACAAAGATTAGGAATACCATTTATCGGCGCGAGTGGAGGTCATTTTGCAGGGAGTAAGAAATTATTAAAAGAATATTTAGATTTACTCGGCTGCAATAAAAGTTCACAAATACTGTTGTTTGCCGATGCAGGAGCAGTCAATAATCGTAGTGTGGTTCATGTCTATAAGAAGACGATCGATCTCTTAGAGAGCTGGGGATATACAGTAAAGATCGCCTGGTGGGGACAAACTAAGAAGGCAGAAGGCAGGGGGCAGAAGGCAGAAGGAAAACAATCCTCAAACTTATCTGCTTTATCTCAAAGAGAAAACATAACATCTGCCTTCTGCCCTCTGTCTTCTGCCTTCGGAGATATTGATGAAATCCCAACTGAGAAGTTAGAGAAGATCGAATACATAAGCTTCAAGGAATTTCTAAGCTTTGGCAGTGAAGAGATTTACGATCGAAGTTTTCCCCTAGTTAGAAGCGATCGATTAACCT
>JASJDA010000239.1 GCA_030065755.1 Prochloraceae cyanobacterium
ACTATTAGAAAAAACTCGTCACTGTCTTCTCAGTTACGTTCAACCCCGCTTAGTTTGGGAAAATACTTTTCTTAAGTTGTTTGCCGATCGCTGATGGCTGTTTGCTATACAAGCTTAAAGGCAAAAAGACGTACTCTCCTTTCTCTATCCTCCCACACCCCCACACTCTCCTCGTTCGCCAGTACATTAGTTTCAGTCAATAGTATATCTATACGCAGTCACTCGAACTTGAGAAGAAATTGCTAGAACCGTTATAAACTATTTTCAGAATCACAATAAGTTGCTAGAGTAAATAACTAGCAATAGCTGCTTTCCTATCAACCCCAACCAGTATGCAACCGCGAAATTTGCCGCGTAGGACAAAGATTGTAGCCACCATAGGCCCTGCAAGTATTAAACCTGAGGTTCTTCGTAAGCTAATAAAAGCTGGCGCTACTACATTACGACTCAACTTTTCCCACGGGACTCAAGAAGACCACCAAAGGAGTATTCGTTTAATTCGTCAGACAGCTTTTGAACTGAATCAGCCAGTAGCAATTCTACAAGACTTACAAGGGCCTAAAATTCGTTTGGGAAAATTTGCCTCCAAGTCAATTTTTCTCGAAAATGGCGATCGCTTTATCCTTACCAGTCGTCAGGTAGAATGTAACGAAAAAATAAGCTATATAAGCTACGATCGTCTGGCTGAAGAAGTCCCAGAAGGAGCGACAATTCTACTCGACGATGGCAAAGTAGAAATGAAGGTAGACAAAGTAGATCTCCACAACCAAGATTTACACTGTGAAGTAGTGGTAGGTGGGACTCTATCCAGTAACAAAGGGGTAAATTTTCCTGGTGTCTACCTGTCGGTCAAGGCATTAACTGCCAAAGACAGAAAAGATTTGATGTTTGGTTTGGATCAGGGGGTAGATTGGGTTGCTTTAAGTTTTGTCCGCAATCCTCAGGATATCTTAGAAATTAAAGACCTAATTGCCAGTGCGGGCAAATTTGTGCCTGTAATTGCCAAAATCGAAAAGCACGAAGCGATCGAACAGATGGAAGAAGTTCTTTCTCTGTGCGATGGAGTAATGGTTGCTAGGGGAGATTTAGGGGTTGAATTACCTGCTGAAGACGTGCCGATCCTGCAAAAGCAACTGATCGCTACGTCGAATAAATTAGGTATCCCCGTGATTACGGCAACTCAGATGCTAGACAGTATGATGAGTAATCCTCGTCCTACCCGTGCGGAAGTATCTGACGTGGCTAATGCTATTCTCGACGGTACGGATGCGGTCATGCTTTCTAATGAAACTGCTGTGGGTAAATACCCAGTAGAAGCAGTAGCAACTATGGCGCGCATAGCTGAAAGGATTGAAAAGGAACAAACTGCTATCCAAAGTCGATCGATTAACAAAAAAGACAAGCGTTCCATTCCCAATGCTATTTCTGCAGCGGTCGGTCAAATTGCAGCACAATTAGATGCTTCAGCAATAATCACTTTAACTAAAAGTGGTGCTACTGCTCGTAATGTATCTAAGTTTCGCCCCAAAACCCGTATTTTGGCTATCACTCCCCACGTTGACGTGGCAAGGCAGTTACAGTTAGTTTGGGGAGTTAAACCCCTATTAATGCTCGATTTACCTTCTACGAGTCAAACCTTTGAGGCAGCCATCAATCTCGCTCAAGAAAAAAATATACTCTCTGATGGAGATTTAGTGGTGATGAGTGCTGGAACTCTCCACGGAGTGTCTGGTTCGACAGATTTGATTAAGGTAGAATTAGTGAAAGCTGTTCTGGGTAAAGGTGTAGGTATTGGTCAAAATTCTGTTAGCGGTAGGGCTAGGGTAGCTCACCATGCTAGAGAAATTAGTGATTTTAGCCCTGGAGAAATTTTAGTTGCACCCGCTACTAATGCCGAGTTTGTAGAAGCAATTCGTAAAGCTTCTGGAATTATTACAGAAGAAGAGAGCCTCACTAGTCACGCTGCAGTAATTGGCTTGCGTCTGGGAATACCAGTCATAGTAGGCTTTAAAGGTGCTACGCAAGCAATTAGAGAAGGAACTATTCTGACTCTGGATGCTCAAAAGGGTTTAGTTTACTCTGGAGTTGAAGGAAGATAGTTGTCGGTCGAGCTAAATCGTTTCTGAAATATAAAGCGATCGAGTTTTCCCCGCTCTCATCCTCAATATTCAACGCGAGCTTTGATTTTTTGTAACAATTGTTGAATTGCGCTGGCGATCGTCTCTGGTTCGTCTACCCAGACAAAATGACTGCTTTTTGTAGCTTTTATTTGAGTAGAATTAGTCGAGAGTTTTAAAAGTTCGGCGTGCATTTTGTCTCGCAGTCGATCGGCGGCTTTTAATGGCATATAAAAATTCAACAGCGATCGCCTAATAAACGTACTAGATTTAATGCTGACAATGGGAATATTGCTTAAATTATTTGCCTTACTAACTTGACGAGCGCTCGCATCTAAATTCCACATTTCTCGCCACATGGTTATCCAGTGCTGATAAGAGTAAAAAGATCTTTTGACCCTTCCTAAAGTTTGAGAAGGAAATTGACGCAATTCTTTTTTGATTAACTCAAATATGCCTATATTGCCTAATATTCTTACTATGCCCAATATAGAACCTAAAGCAGACATAATAAATCCAGATATGAAAAATAATTTAAGTGCTGTCAGTAGAGGAGACATTTTTAACATTTCTTTTTCGTGGAGTCCGTCTGTTAGCACAATTCCTACTACTTTTTCGGGAAAATAATGAGCATATAGGCGAACATTATAACTGCCAAAAGAATCTCCTACTAAAATGTAAGGAGGTTCAATTCCTGCTCGGCTCAAGAGAGTATCTAATTCTCTAACAACCTCTTCGCTGCAACGTTTTTTTGGACTCGGATCGCTCCAGCCATATCCAGGGCGATCGTAGATGCAAACTCGCGTTATTTTAGCAATTTTTTTAATGAGAAAGTAACCGTCAAGTCCGCCCAGACTGTGGTCGATTACAACAGTAACATTTCCCTTACCTTGGGAATATAAATGCAGTTTATAACCGCCAATATCAATTAATTGACCTGGTGGTTTATATTGTGAATCTTCTATCCAAGTAGCGATCGCGTGATAGCTAGTAGTCATTAATAGAATTAAAAACTTAATTGACATCTGCACTTAGGAATTCCCCAAAATTTGAACTACATAAACGACGAAAAATAAGGGATGAGTTTTCATCATTCATCCTTCATCCCCACGAATAATTAATTCTTTTGCAGCATTTGCAAAGCTAATTTTGCCGCCCCAACCATTCCTGCTTGATTGCCCAATTCTGCCTTCAATAACTGCAAATCAATGCGGGAACTCTTTAAAACTCGTCGCTCAATTTCTGCTAATGTAGCTGGAAAGAAAAACTCCGCACTAGCACTGACACCACCGCCGATCGCTATTGCTTGAGGAGTCAGAACGTATATCAAACTAGCTAGTCCAACCCCTAAATCTTTACCATATTCTTGCCAAAATTTCAAGGCTTTTTCATCTCCCGATCGCGCCAACTTCCCCAATTCCGAGGGTTCTTTTCCAGTGCGACGGCGAATAGCTGTAGCAGAAACATATTGTTCCAAAGACCCCTGATTGCCACTATTACAAGGGGGACCGTCAGAATTTAAAGTAACAAATCCTAGTTCTCCGGCAGCGCCGTAATGACCGGTAAATAACTTCTGGTCGATTATAATAGCTCCACCTACGCCAGTACCGAGAGTTAATAAAATAAAATGGTGAAACTTGCGCCCCGCACCTAACCAGGCTTCTCCCAATCCAGCACAGTTAGCATCGTTAGCAACAATGGTAGGAAGACCTGTTTTTGCTTCTAACAACTCAGCAAGGGGAATATCGCGCCAACCAGTAAAGTTAACTAATATTTTAGCAATGCGACCCTCAGCGTCAGTAGGACCTGGAGTACCAATTCCTAGGGCTACACACTCTTTGTCAGCATTGAGTTGGTTAACAGCACGAGCGATCGCTTCTATTACCGCTTCTGGGACGGAAGGTTGAGGAGTAGGTATGGTTATAGATTTTTGACAAGTTCCATCAGCAAGAAATCTTCCCAACTTAATTGCAGTCCCTCCCAAATCGATGCCAATTACTTGCTTCATCTGATGTTTCTTTTTTTTTCCTTTAATCCTAGTGAACGTTAGTTCAGTTAAAATTTACCAGCCTTTGGCTGGAGGAAACAGCCAATAGTGAGAGTTATCGATATTTTCTAGTTTCTTTTTCTCTTCAGTACAGCTATTCGATCCCTCGATCGCTCTGACAATTTCTAATAAATACAATTATTATTTAACAATAATTTTATAGCTTCGAGCTGTTATATAAGTTAATTATTTAAAAAATACAACTATTAGTATTATCAAACTTTAGTTGTTATGTGGAGACGGATTAATAAATGTCAATAAAAGTAGAATTACTAGATAACAGTTTCAATTTAATCAGACCGCGCATAGAAGAATTTGTAACTAGCTTTTATGAAAATCTTTTTAGCGCTCACCCTGAATTTAAAGTTTTCTTTATGAAAACTGACATGGTAGAGCAAAAAAAGATGTTAATTGGCGCTCTAACTTTAGCACTCAAGAATATACATAAGCCAGAATTAATAGCCACAACACTGAAAAGACTGGGGGCTCGTCACGTTAAATATGGTGCAGAAGCAGATTATTATCCTTCTTTTTGCGATGCTCTACTAATTACATTAGAAGATTACTTGGATTCCCATTGGACAGAAGAAATGAAACAAGCATGGATTGATGCTTACAATGCAATTACCCAATTAATGTTAGAAGGCTACGAAGAAGAGAGGAAGAAAAAAGCATTTTATAGCCACATAAAATAGTCACCTTAAACTATTTTAAACTTTTAAATATTTTTGAATTAGTTCTAGGATTTCCTGTCTATTGACAGGTTGAGAAATTAAGGCTGTAGCACCTAGTAATTTAGCTTTGATTCGATCTGCTAATTTATCTCTAGGGGAAAAAATTGCAATAGGTATATCTTGAAAATTGGGATTTTTTCTGAAATGAGAACAAAGATCGTAACCATTAATAATTGGCATCGACATATTTATAAAGATGAAATCTGGTTTAGTATTTAAAAGAACTAACATTGCTTTTAAGGCATCCTGAATAGCAATAAAGCTGTAGCCTCTTGCAGTTAATAAGTTTTTTAAAGCTTGACAGCGTACTGAGTTATCGTCAATACATGCTATTAGGGAGCTGGAACCATTGTTAGAAATACTTTGTATCAACGGTGGCGAAATAACGGGCTCTTCAGGAATACTGTTGGGTAAAGTTCGAGCGCCAGCAATTTTAGCACTAATTGGAAGTTTGATTTTTCTCAAGATTGGGGTGGGGGAAAAGGCGAGCGCACCTCGATCTACTAGGGCGATCGTAGACTTGGTAAAAGTAACAATATCCCGATCGGTTTTGGCGGCTAGAGTACGTAAAGTTTGGGTTCCGTCAATTAATGAGACAATTAGTTGATATTTTTGAGGAGGTAATAATTGTTCGAGAATTTTGCGCTTATCTATGACAGGATATAAATTTGGGGAGTAAGTTTTTAGCCCTGCATTAACCCATTTTTGCCAACTTTGTATCGCTTGCTCTATTGCAGTTTCTGTATCTATTAAAGTGAAGAAATAGCTGGGAGTTTTATTAGGGATAATTTTATAAGATAAGCGATCGTCATAGAGTGCATCGTATTGAATGACATCAAACAAAACTTCATTGACTGTGCTTTCTACCAAGTCAACTAACTTTTGCTTTTTACCTGAGTATTCTCGCTGGTATAACTGAGCTAAGATTTCGTATTCTTTGTCTAGTTTATGTTGAGTGTGAATTTGTTGTAATTGTTTCTCGCTAAGCTCCGAACAAAATAAAGTTAGATTGCGTTGCCATCGCTCGCAGGAATTTACACCACCAGTTACCCAGATTATACGTCCGAGACGAAAGTATATTATCCACTTCAGTCGATCGTCTTCTAATATACTCAAACGTCCTGTAAAACGACTGCTTTGTAAGTTATTTAACCGAGCGATCGTGTCTTTTGACAACGTTGTTTTATCTATTGTGTACATAGTAATCTCTTAGATTTGGGCTTTGCTAGTTTTTATTTTGTTAATGTAATAGTTGTATATTTATAGAGCAATTTAAATTTATACTATAGCCAAACTATAAGATATTTTTAATAAGTGAGGAAACCGCAATCTTACTGAAATTGTTGAGACAATAAGCTGAAAAACTACCGTCGGCTGTTGCATTTGAGGGAAAAGTTTTTTCCTGATGCCTAACCCTTTGGTTTAAAATCTCCTCAACTTGTGGCTGTTCCCTGTTCCCTTTGAACTAACTTGAATTTGCAATCAGTCGATCGCTTCTTAATCTTGCTAAAGTTGGGGGCGAAATTTCTACCTCAGTCGATAGGCTTATTTACAGACGATCGGCAAATAGTTCTTAACTTGTCGCTTAAGTTTCTACTTAACTTGTCTATCTTTCCTGGAATTTAACTCTAAATAACAGACATATTTCAAGTAGGAAGCAAGGAGAGATTGAGATTATGCCACAGATCGCAACTCGTACAGAACCCATGATAATTAACATGGGACCTCATCATCCATCAATGCACGGGTGTTTTCGTTTGATAGTCACTTTAGATGGAGAAGACGTTATTGACTGCGAACCTGTAATTGGCTATCTCCATCGAGGAATGGAAAAAATCGCCGAAAACCGCACCAATCTCATGTACGTTCCTTATGTGAGTCGCTGGGACTACTACGGGGGAATGTTTAACGAAGCAGTTACGGTAAATGCGCCAGAAAAATTAGCAGATATTCCCGTTCCCAAACGCGCTAGTTATATTCGGGTCGTCATGTTGGAGTTAACCCGCCTATCTAACCATTTACTCTGGCTAGGACCGTCATTTCTCTCCGATTTAGGGGCTCACGCTCCTTTCTTTTATACTATGCGGGAACGAGAAATGATCTTGGATCTGTTTGAAGCAGCTACGGGTTATCGTCTTATCAACAATAATTACTTTCGTATTGGGGGAGTAGCTGTAGATTTACCCTATGGTTGGGTAGATAAATGCTTGGATTTCTGCGATTATTTCTTACCCAAAATTGACGAATACGAACGTTTAATTACGGATAATCCCATTTTTCGCCATCGGGTTGAAGGTATTGGCACAATCCAGCGCGAAGATGCAATTAATTGGGGTTTGAGCGGTCCGATGTTAAGGTCTTCAGGAGTTAAGTGGGATTTGCGTAAGGTCGATCGTTATGAATCTTATGACGATTTTGATTGGGAAGTTTGTTGGCGTACTGAAGGGGATTGTTTCGCTCGTTACTTAGTGCGGGTGGGAGAAATGCGCCAGTCTACTAAGATTATCCGTCAAGCTCTGCAAAGGTTGCCAGGGGGGCCTTATGAAAATTTAGAAGCCAAACGCCTTTTAGAAGGACGCAAGTCGAAATGGTACGAATTCGACTATAACTATATTTCCAAGAAACTTTCTCCTACATTTAAAATTCCTACAGGAGAACACTACGTTAGGATTGAAGCAGGGAGAGGAGAATTAGGTATTTATCTAATTGGTAATGACAATGTTTTTCCTTGGCGCTGGAAAATTCGCCCCGCAGATTTTAATAACTTACAAATCCTGCCTTTTATACTCAAAGGCGTGAAAGTGGCAGATTTGATGGCAATTTTGGCTAGTTTTGACGTGGTTATGGGTTCGGTCGATCGCTAGTAGAGAAGTTCCGTTGAAATTTTCTACTGAGGTCAATTTTGTGAATAATTCTTACAAAAACCGACATCTTGCATAACAGTCAAGGGAAACCCTGAAGTAATACTTAGAGGTTAGAAATCATCAATTTTGTAGTTTAAAAACACATCTCATACCAATTTCCCTTATGTTTGCTACAAATGGCGATCGCTCTTGAGAGGGAGAGAAGGGGAGTAGAGGGAGAATAACAAATACCAAATAGCAAATAGCAAATAGCGATCGCTATCTATTTCAGTTTAACTCAAACTATTGGAGAGTGCATTATGCGACGAATTGGAATTATTGGGGCAGGTCAAGCAGGTCTTTGCTTAGGCATTAGTTTGATTGATGCGGGCTATGACGTTACTATATTTTCCGATCGCACTCCGGAAGCTATTTTAAACAGTAGGCTGAGGGCAACACCAATATTGTTTCCCGATGCCCTAGAAATTGAACGTAACTTGGGACTGAATTTCTGGGATGAAGAATCTCCAGTTTGCGAGGGATTTCACCATCAGGTGTTGGATACTGAGGGAAATCTAGTTTTAGACTACTCTTCCAAGCTAGAAGCACATTGGCGAGGTGTAGATCAAAGGCTTAAATTTTCCTGCTGGATGGAGGAGTTTGTCCGCAGAGGGGGCGAATTGATTGTCCGAGAAATTAATTTAGATGACTTGGATAAGTTAGCCCCCAATTACGATTTAGTCGTAGTGGCAGTAGGTAAAGGCTCTCTCGCTACTTTATTTGAACGAGACGCGCAACGATCGCCTCATAACAAGCCCAAACGACACCTGGGAGGGGGTTTCTTTACCAAGCTGAAATCAGATAGGATTTTTTTTCACACCTTTCAGATGACTACATTACCCAATGTTGGAGAGATTTTCCAACTTCCATTTTACGATAAGAACGAAAATCCCTGTTACGCTTCGGTCTTTGTTGCTTACCCTGGGGAAGTAATGGATCGGTTTTCTCACGTGCAAAATGGTCGAGAATTCCTAGAAACAGCCAAAAAGGCAATCCAAGAGTTTATGCCTTGGGAATACGAAATTTTTGAGGATATGGAGCTGAGTGAGGAAAATGCATGGCTTTGTGGTGCCATTACACCGATCGTGCGCCGACCAGTCGGTCATTTGCCTAGTGGTGGAATTGTCATGGGCATCGCCGATGCAGTAATTCTAAACGATCCGATCGCGGCACAAGGAGCTAATAACGCCAACAAGATGGCTCATTTAGTAGCTCAGAAAATCATTGAGCGTGGCGAGCGCAAATTTGACTCTGAGTGGATGCAAGCAGTTTTCGACGAGTTTTGGGAATACGTTCAATACTCAATTGGACTTACAGACTGCTTTTTGTCACCCCCAGAACACTTACAAGATATTGGAATGGCGATGGCAAAAAATCCAGATGTTCTTAGGGATTATTTCAATGGTATTAACAATCCCCCTAGTTTATCTCCCTGGTTTTTTGACTCCTTTAAAGCCAAAAAATATCTGGCAGAAAAGAATGCTAAAAATCTCGCGATCGTAACTTAACAGATAATTCACGAGGTTAGGGGTCGGAGGTTATACCAATTTCCCTTGTGTTTGCTACAAATAATTTCGAGTGGGAGAGTGGGAGAGGGGGGAAGAGGATATGTAGCAATCATTTAGGAATTTGGTATTAGAGGTCTAATCTCTCCCTGAAATCATTTGTGTTTTTGATTTTTACAGATCTAAAGTAAGAGGGTTCAAAAAATTATGTCTGGTAATTGTTCTGAAAATCGAGCAATTGTAATTGGTGGCGGTATTGCTGGACTTTTAACAGCTAGAGTACTGGCCGATCGCTTTGAGACAGTAACAATAATTGAACGCGATCGATATCCCGAAGAATCAAAATCGCGTTCGGGAGTGCCGCAATGCCATCACGTCCACTCATTACTAACTAAAGGACACAGGATTTTAGAGCAATTATTTCCTGGATTAACAGCTTCCCTCATGGAAAAAGGGGGATTCAAATTTGATTGGACAGCAGATTTTGCCTGGCTTCTGAGTGTAAACGATGTTTGGACTCCTCGTTTTCCCTCTGAAATAAATACTTGTATTTGTAGTCGAAATCTTCTCGAATTTACTATCCGCAAGCACCTGGGAAATTTTAGTGGGGTAGAATTTCTCGAAGATGCAACGGTTACTGAATTGTTGACAAATAGCGATCGAACTGCTGTCGAAGGAGTGGCAGTAAGAGTAGGCCGCGATCGACAGATGGAATTATCTGCTCAGTTAGTTGTGGATGCTAGCGGGCGCAATTCTGATGCTCCTAAATGGTTAGAGACTTTGGGCTATGAAACCCCCCAAGAAACAAAAGTTAATTCTTTTTTGGGATACAGCAGTAGAGTATACCAGCTCCCCGAACTGAAAGCACGAGATTGGAAACTCTTGTATGTAATGCCATCGGCACCAAACAAACCTCGTGGAGGCATAATTTATGCTTTAGAAGACAATAGCTGGATGGTTACGCTTGTAGGCCTTGGTAAAGATTATCCACCCACAGAAGAAACTGGGTTTTTAGATTTCGCTCGCAGTTTGCGAAATGAAGTAATTTACCAGACTATTGCCAATGCTCGACCTATTTCACCTATCTACCCCTACCGAAATTCACAAAATCGCCTCTGTCACTACGAAAAGCTGGAGAGAATGCCTGAAAAATTCCTAGTTCTCGGTGATGCAGTGTGTTCTTTGAATCCTGTTTACGGTCAAGGCATGACTTTAGCCGCGTCAAATGCTTTAACTTTAGCTAGTTGTCTGGAGCGACAAGAGCAAAGTCGAGGAAAAGGCAATTTTGAAGGTCTTTCCCGACGCTTTCAAAAGGAAATAGCCAAGGTCGATCGGGTTTTTTGGTCTCTTTCAACAAGTGACGATTTGCGTTGGCCAACTACTGTGGGAGCGCAACCTGACCCGATAACAAAATTAATGCAAAAATATCTAGACCGAGTAATGAAAGCTACTGTCGAGCATAAGAGTGTATATAAAGCCTTAATCGAGGTAATGCAAATGCTTAAGCCGCCTACATCATTATTCGCACCTCATATCTTGCTGAAGGTTTTGCAACACGAATTAAAAAGTACGCTAACGAGGAAAACTATTGATGATAACTTTATACACCACGTTCCCAAAATGGGGCCTACCGAGCCTTAGCCCGCCCTGTATGAAGCTCGAAGCCTGGCTTCGCATGGCAAAACTTCCTTACAAAAAGGTAACAGAACTCCATCTCCATTTTGAGAAAGCTCCAAAAGGCAAAGTTCCCTTCATTGAATATCAAGGAAAGCTAATTGGCGATTCTACTTTAATAATAGAGATGTTCAAAGAAAAAGAAGGGATAGATCTCGATCGAGGCTTAACCGCCAGCGATCGAGCTATATCTCTGGCTTTCCGCCGGATGCTCAAAGAAAATGATTACTGGGGCATTATCGCTCTTCGCTATAGTGTGCCGGAAAACTGGGAAATTTATCGGAAAATAATAGCTACTATCCTGTATCCTGGAGTTCCTTCTCCTGAATGGGAATCTAAGATCGAAGAATTTGGTGGAAAAATTCGTAATCAGATGTACGGTCACGGTCTGAGTCGTCATAGCAGTTCCGAAATTTGTCAGATTATTAGCGCCGATTTCCAAGCACTCTCTGATTTTCTTGCTGACAAGCCGTTTTTTATGGGAGAGCGACCCACAACTTTAGATGCAATAGCTTATGCCTCGATAGGTAACGTTATTAAGCCACCCTTTAAAAGCCCAATTGTTGACTATGTAGCTAAATTAGACAATCTTTGCCA
>JASJDA010000240.1 GCA_030065755.1 Prochloraceae cyanobacterium
GGTCACAATGATCCTATTTTTATTAAAGTACCCCTCTTTAGTATTCAATTAGGTCACTTCGCAGATAACTTGTCGATAAGGGGTACTTTAATAAAAATAAATACATCTCTCGGGATGAAAGCGAACTTATTTATGCACGGCAACTAATTTTCTGCTATAATCTTATCATGTAAATTTTTTTGTGATAATGCTTAAAGCAGTAAAAGTTAGATTGTATCCAAATGAACAACAACGCATCCATTTAGCCAAAAGCTTTGGGTCTTGCCGTTGGTTTTGGAACCACAGTCTTGCTCTTACTCAAAAGACTTATCAAGACACTGGCAAAGGTTTGAGTCGCGGTGCAATTCAAGGGTTGTTGCCCCAACTAAAGAAAGAATTTGAATGGCTAAAAGAGCCATATTCGATAGGGTCTTCAGGTAGTAGCACTCAACCTAAGTAATGCTTTTATCAACTTCTTTGAAGGTAGAGCTAAATTTCCTAGATTCAAATCTAAACATCACAAACAGTCAATTAGCTATCCTCAAAATGTCACTCTATTAGATAACTTCATCAAGTTTCCTAAAATCAAATTAGTTGCAGCTAAAATATCTAAACCAATAGAAGGGACTCTCAAGACTGTAACTATTTCTCAAGCACCTTCAGGTAAATATTATGCTTCTATCTTAGTAGATGACGGCAAAGATAAACCATTAGTTAGTAGCGACGGAAAATGTATAGGTTTAGATGTTGGAATTTCTGATATTTGCGTTACTAGCGAGGGGAGTAAATACAATAATCCTCGTTGGTTCAAGAAACATCAGAAGAACTTAAAGCGAAAGCAACAAAAGCTAGCTCGCAAAGAAAAAGGTTCAAACAATAGGAAAAAAGCGCGCTTCCTAGCAGCTAAAGTATACGAAAAAATAAGTAATTGTCGGCTCGATTTTCTACACAAGCTATCGCGTAGGATAGTCAACGAAAACCAAGTTATTGCGGTAGAAAATCTCAATGTCAAAGGCATGGTGCGCAATCCCAAGTTAGCATTAGCTATTAGTAATGTAGGTTGGGGAATGCTCAATACTATGCTCAAATATAAAGCCGAATGGTCAGGGAAAACCTACATAGAAGTAGATAGATTTTTCCCTAGCTCTAAAACCTGCAACAATTGTCTCTATCAAATAGACAAACTTCCTCTTGACGTTCGAGTTTGGGATTGCCCTTCTTGCAATACTAAACATATAGATAGAGACATCAACGCGGCTCAGAATATCAGAGATGAAGCACTACGATTATTAGCCTTGGGGCGCAGGGCTACTGCTTGTGGAGGAACCGTCAGTCTAGGTAGTGGACGTGAAAAATCCACTACTGAGCTAGTTCCCTTGAAACAAGAATCTCCTCGCGAGCGCGTAGCGGCGAGGAGAACGTCAACGTTATTCGATTTCGAGCTGATTGCCGCGTTTATACTGAACGTAGGCTGCGTAAAATAAACCAGCTAATGTTACTGGTATTAAACCTAAAACAATCCCTAATAGCAAAGGTTCAATCATTTTGTTTCTCCCGTAGTTGGGTTGCTTTTTTTTATCTAACTCTCTGTACAGACATTCGGTGAGAAAGTCTCTACTAAGTGCAACTAAAAGTTGTGTTTCAATCTTAGTTAATTCAGCATACCCAGTCATTGCTGAGATCTTAAGCTACTTTTATAAATTTCAAAACTTTTGGAAAAAACTGTTACACAGTTGAAATGAGGTGGCATCCAAACTAGAAAACATTGCAAAATGTTAAGAGAAAAGCAGAGCGTAGAAATATCAGTGGATAAAGAGTTTGCCCGACCCAAAATTATAGTACAGCAATTTATAGTAGTGGCTGCGGCGATCGCGCTTAGCTTGTTTCTTCTGTTTCTCGGTTTTTATCTCAACCGAGTTTCCGATCCTTACATTCAACAAGTTTTATCTCTTAAAGGCGATCGGATCAAGGGTCATGCCATATTTGAGATCAATTGTTCGGGATGTCATAATAGACAATCTACTCCAAACGTCGGGCCTAATCTACAGAATCTAGCCACGCGTAAGTCTAAAGTAAAGATAATTGACCAGGTAATTAGCGGCAAAACGCCACCTATGCCTAAATTTCACCCTAAACCTCAAGAAATGGCCGATTTACTTAGTTATTTAGAGGAATTTTAACCTCTTCACTTCTTCGAGCCGATCGGCCGATATTAATATTCTTGACCGATCGAGCTTCAACATAATAAATTAGTCAATAACATAAAATTTAATATTTTTTTTATAAAGAGGGTCAGTCGAAATAGTTCATGTCGCAAAATTCCATCTCATCTAAAGAAAAAAACTGGAATCGTCGGCAGTTTTTGAAGTGGGGATTAGCAGCTAGCGGAGTAGCTGGGGCCGCGATCGCCGTTCCATCGATCGCCCAAAGATTGAGGTTGCAACCTGTCAGAATACCTCCCCCACCCCAAAATATTCCTTTGGAGGGGAATAACTTTAACCCCATGACCATATTGCGAGACTTCGATTATGGCACCGTCAAGTCTGAGGGAGGACGAACAGTTAGGGAATTTAAAGTATTTGCTGAGAGTACTGTAATTCAGCTTAATAGCGCTATCTCTTTTATAAGCTGGAATCTCAATGGTCGCGTACCAGGGCCTACTTTGAGGGCAACTGAAGGGGATCTGGTACGGATAATTTTCGACAATCAAGACGGGCATTCCCATAGTTTACATTTTCACGGCACTCACCCAGAAGCGGTAGACGGAGTGAAACCAGTGCGCCACGGCAAACAATTCGTTTACGAGTTTGATGCCGAACCCTCTGGCGTTCACCTTTATCACTGCCATATTGCCCCAGTAACTCGACATATCAGCAAAGGTCTGTACGGAATGTTTATCGTCGATCCGCCCCAAGGTCGTCCCCCAGCAGATGAAATGGTTCTGGTGATGGGAGGATATGACATCGATAACGACGAACATAACGAATTATATGCCTTTAACGGGTTGCCTAATTTCTATCGCGATTATCCCATTCCCATCTACCAAAATCAGTTGGTGCGCCTGTACGTTCTAAATATGATCGAATACGACCCCGTGGCTACTTTTCACATTCATGCCAATATGTTTCGAGTTTATCGTACTGGCCGCAACCTCAAACCCGACGAGGAAACGGATGTGATTACTATGGGTACTGCCGAACGCCATATTTTAGAGTTTTCTTACCCTTATCTTGGCAAATATATGTTTCACCCTCACCAAGATCTGATTGCCGAACACGGCTGCATGGGAAACTTTGAGGTTATTCCTACTTAATGTAAAAAAAATCTATACAAACGACGTACTGTCATAGTATCCTTTTCTCAGGAAAATTCTCAATAGTGGCAATAAAGGACTGGGAAATAAATCGATTTTCTTCCAGGAGTAAAAGTAATGTTTTTTTCGCGAATTAAATCTTATTTACGTTTTTTATTAGTTTCTGTTTTTACTGCGCTTTTAATCGTAAGCTGTCAAAGTGCCCCAAATACTAACAATTCTTCTGAGACCCCTTCTACAACTGAAGTGGAGCAACCTGTTGCTAACCAAGAAAAGCAAGATCTCGACTACATAGTTGCTTTGGGCTTGATGAAAGGTCATCTAATTGTAGCGAAAGAACTTTTAGATCTAAAAAAACCAGAACAAGCAGAACCTCACATCGGACACCCAGTAGAAGAACTTTATGGCGATATAGAAGACCAGTTGGAACAGCGCAAAGTTCCAGAATTTAAAATTACTTTAAATCAGTTACACGATCTAATAAAAACTGCGCCTAATTCCGAACAAATATTGACTAAATATGAGGGTTCTATGAAGGCGATCGATAAAGCAATGACAGGAGTACCAGAAAATAAGTTTAATTCTCCTAAGTTTGTGCTGAAGGTAATTAACGGAATGCTAGATGTAGCTAACGAGGAATACACCGCATCGATCGCAAATGACAAAATCGTCGAGGCGATCGAATATCAAGATTCGCGGGGATTTGCGATCTATGTCAAGACACTTTACGATGGCATTTCCCAGGAAATGAGCAAACAAGATGCCAAGTCTCATCAAACCATTGAATCTACCCTAGCAGAACTTGAAAAAGCTTGGCCCTCTCCAATTACTCCTGAAAAACCCGTATTAAGTCCGCAAAAAGTATCTGAATTGGTGCAAACTATTAAACAAAATAGTAAAGTCTGAAGAAGTGCTGGTTAAATAATGGATGATGTTTGAGTAAATCACAATCTCGATCGAGTAAAAACCCCAGCTAATCAAAAAATATTAGCTGGTACAAAAAAGAATTTATGACTTTTTTCTACCAAGACGAAAAACTAGAACAATTAGGTAAAAATATTTTAGAGACAACCTGGAAACAATTTCCAGACTTAGCCAGAAATCAAATTGCTCTAACTTGGATAGTCTACGATACCCCCGTAATTGTAAACACTGGTGGGGCTTTATCTCCAGAAGAATTTTGGCAGCATCAAGTCCGAGGTTTTAGCTATCGAGGGATGGAGAGGATTTTTCCAGCTAGTATAGTGAAACTATTTTACTTGGTAGCTATCCACGAATGGTTAGAGAAGGGAATGGTGTCTCCCTCTCCAGAATTAGACCGAGCAATTCGAGATGCGATCGTCGAATCTAGTAATGATGCTGCCAGTTTAATTGTAGACGTGTTGAGCGGCACTACTAGCGGGCCAGAATTACCCCCAAACCCCTTTGAAACCTGGAAAAATCAGCGCAATATTGTCAATCGATACTATCAATCTCTAGGTTGGTCGGAATTAGAAACTATCAACGTCAATCAAAAAACTTGGTGTGATGGTGCTTATGGCAGAGAAAGAGCGTTTTTGGGAGAATTAATGGAAAATCGCAATATGCTCACTACTGATGCTGTAGCTAAGTTACTCCACAGCATTGTTGGGGGAGTTGCGGTGACATCGGCGCGATCGCAAATGATGATGAGCCTTCTCAAACGCTCTCTCAACCCTGCAGATTTGCCTACGGATTTAGAGGAAAATCAAATTAGTGGCTTTTTAGGAGAAGGTTTGCCCCTCAACGCTCAGCTGTGGTCAAAAGCAGGCTGGATGAGTCAAGTCCGCCACGATAGTGCTTATATTGAAATTCCTGACAAACAACCATTTCTTTTAATTGTATTTACTGAAGGTAAAACTAACAGTAAAAATCGCAGTATCTTACCTTTTATTTCTCAACAGTTTGTAGCTGCAATGGGCAATATCGAGTAGATTGGGAAGTTGATTTAATGACAAAATTATACCCATTTCCCTTTATGTTTGCTATTTTCTGGTTACTCTAGAGATCTAGCTGTCTCCCTGTTGCCAGGTTTAAGCTAAACGAATCGCGCCGTCGGTTTAACGGGAGTCCTAGGAGCGACATTTCAGATAAATGGAGATTGGTTGAAAAATTGTTATGGCGATCGAGCAAAATGTAACTGTAGAGAGAATATTAGATCGGGCAATAGCAGGAGAAGAATTATCTGAGACAGAGGGAGTTATTCTTGCCAGTCAAAAAGATCCAGAAATAATTGCAGCTATTGCAACTGGGGCCGATCGCCTGCGCCAGCAACAAGTAGGGGAAGTAGTTACCTACGTTATCAATCGAAATATTAACTTTACTAACATTTGCGAGCAAAATTGTAGTTTTTGTGCTTTTCGTCGCGACGAGGGTGAAGAGGGGGCATTTTGGCTAAATAAGGCTCAAATTCTTGAAAAAACAGCAGAGGCAGTTGCTAGAGGTGCTACAGAAATTTGCATGCAAGGGGGATTAAATCCCGCAGCCAAACGCAATAATGCTTCTTTACCTTATTACTTGCAATTGGTAGAGAACATCAAGAGTGAATTTCCCCAAATTCACCTACATGCCTTTTCCCCTCAAGAAGTGCAATTTATTGCTAGAGAGGACAATATTAGCTACAGAGAGGTAATATTAGCCTTAAAAGAAGCTGGTGTAGGTTCAATGCCAGGAACAGCAGCAGAAGTATTGGACGATCGAGTAAGGCGAATTATTTGTCCGGAAAAAATTAATACTGCTACCTGGCTAGAAATCGTCACTTGCGCCCATAACTTAGGGATGCCAACTACCAGTACCATACTTTCGGGTCATATAGAAACGCGACTTCAGCAAATTACCCACTTGCAAAAATTGCGATCGCTACAAAAAATAGCCATCGATCGAGCCTACCCTGCTAAAATTACAGAATTTATTATTTTACCATTCGTCGGTCAAGAAGCACCAGAAGCTTTAAGAAAAAGAGTGAGAAGAGATCAGCCCAGTTTAGAAGATACTCTTTTGCTAACAGCAGTGGCTCGTTTATTTCTTGGCAAGTGGATACCCAATCATCAACCGAGTTGGGTCAAACTAGGTTTAGACGGTGCTCGTGAAGCCCTCAAATGGGGATGTAACGACATTGGGGGAACATTAATGGAAGAACACATTACCACTATGGCAGGGGCAAAAGGAGGTACCTGTATGGAAGTAGAGACTTTGCAAAAGGCAATTATTTCAGCGGGTCGTCCATATCGGCAAAGAAATACAATTTACAGTTAAATTAGATAAATAATACTTGGCTCTGGACAATTGTAGCAATCCAAAGCTAATTTTAAGAATGGCTAAAAATATCAAAAAATCCGTTATATGAGAATTCTAGTCACGGGTGGTGCTGGTTTTATCGGTTCCCATCTGATCGATCGATTAATGGAAGCAGGTCACGAAGTGATTTGCCTAGATAACTTCTATACGGGTCACAAGCGTAACATAAATCAGTGGTTCGATAATCCGTATTTTGAATTCATTCGACACGATATTACCAAACCTATTCTTTTGGAAGTCGATCGAATTTATCATCTTGCTTGTCCGGCTTCTCCAGTTCACTATCAATTTAATCCGATTAAAACAGTAAAAACTAATGTTGTCGGTACATTGAATATGCTGGGGTTAGCCAAGCGAGTCAAAGCCAGATTTTTGCTTGCTTCTACCTCTGAAGTCTACGGCGATCCTGAAGTGCATCCCCAGTCAGAAGAATATCGGGGTAATGTCAACTGTATTGGAATTCGCAGTTGCTACGACGAAGGGAAGCGAATAGCAGAAACCCTAACATTTGACTACCATCGAGAGAATAACGTCGATATTAGAGTTGCTCGTATTTTTAACACCTACGGGCCTCGAATGCAAGAAAATGACGGTCGCGTAGTAAGTAACTTTCTCTGTCAAGCTTTGCGCGGTAACCCTTTAACTGTATATGGAGACGGTTCTCAAACTCGGAGTTTCTGTTACGTTTCCGACCTAGTAGACGGTCTAATAAAACTGATGAATGGCGATCGCATCGGCCCTGTTAATTTAGGAAATCCAGACGAATATACCATTCTAGAGTTGGCAAAGACAATTCAAAATACAGTTAATCCCGACGCAGATTTGGTGTTTAAAGACCTGCCAGAAGACGATCCTAAAAAGAGACAACCTGACATTACCAGGGCGAGAACTTGGCTGGGTTGGGAACCAAAAATTTCTCTACAAGAAGGGTTACAACTAACAATAGAAGATTTTCGGAATCGCCTGGAAGAAAGTGGAAGTCTAAACATAGAAGATCGTAAATCTGAGAGTCAGAAAAAAATAAAAACAAGCTAAAGAGGGTTTAATTTATGCGTGTTTGCGTCATCGGTACTGGATATGTGGGCTTAGTGACAGGTGTTTGTCTGTCTCATATCGGGCATAATGTAATTTGCGTAGATAACAATGAAGAAAAAGTTCGATTGATGAAATCTGGGCAGTCCCCGATCTACGAACCTGGACTCTCAGAACTGATGAAATCTTCTATGGAGGCAGGAAAGCTAGAGTTTACTTCCGATATAGCAAGTGGAGTAAAACAAGGAGAAATCTTATTTATTGCCGTAGGTACTCCACCTTTGCCAACAGGAGAAAGCGATACCCGCTACGTAGAAGCAGTTGCTCGGAGTATTGGGGCTCATCTTGACAATACCTACAAAGTTATTGTTAATAAGTCAACAGTGCCAATTGGTTCTGGAGACTGGGTCAGGATGATTGTTCTCGACGGGGTCGCAGAACGCCAGAAGTCTCTTGTCACAGCAGGAAGTGGTTCTTCTGAAGAAGCAGCAAAAGAGATTAATGCAGAATTTGACGTGGTTAGCAATCCCGAATTTTTGCGAGAAGGGAGTGCAGTTTACGATACTTTTAACCCCGATCGAATCGTTCTGGGTAGCAATAGCCAAAAAGCGATCGCTATGATGGAAGAACTCTATGCTCCACTCGTAGAACGCAAGTTTGCAGAAGATAATTCTTTGCCAGAAGTACCAGTGGTAGTAACCGATTTAAACTCGGCAGAGATGATTAAATACGCTGCCAATGCTTTTTTAGCAACTAAAATTAGCTTTATTAATGAAGTTGCCAATGTTTGCGATCGCGTCGGTGCTGACGTGACTCAAGTTGCTAAAGGTATTGGTTTAGACTCTCGTATCGGCAGTAAGTTTTTACAAGCTGGTATCGGCTGGGGCGGATCTTGTTTCCCTAAAGATGTTTCTGCTCTAATTCACACTGCTGACGACTATGGTTATGAAGCACAACTTCTTAAATCAGCAGTCAGCGTTAACCAACGTCAGCGTGTAATTGCTATAGAAAAGCTACAAAAGGAATTAAAAATCCTCAAAGGAAAAACCGTTGGCTTATTAGGTTTAACCTTTAAACCCAATACCGACGATATGCGAGATGCTCCTTCGTTGAATTTAATCGAAGAACTCAACCGTCTCGGTGCTAAAGTTAAAGCCTACGATCCCATTGTTTCTCAATCAGGTCTGAGTCACGGTTTATCTGGAGTGATTATCGAAACTAATCCAGAAATGCTCGCTGATGGCTGTGACGCTCTCGTTTTAGTAACGGACTGGGAGGAATTTTTAAAACTCGACTTTGAGAAGATGGCTAAATTAATGGCCCATCCAGTGGTTATCGACGGTCGTAATTTTCTCGATCGAAATGCTCTAGAAACTCTCGGCTTCCGTTACGTTGGGGTTGGAAGATCTTAACACAAAAAATTATAAAAGTCAAGGAGAAAGAAAACTTTTTCCTTTCTCCTTATCTAACAGCTTGAATCTAGTTAACGAGAAGCAGGGCTGACGCGAGCTAATGTTTTCTCAAGATCTGACAAAGTCACGAGACCATTCAAGGTTTCCCCATTCATCACAAAGAAGGGAGTGCTGTTAATACCCAACCTTTGAGCTAAGGCAATATCTTTGTTAATTTCTGGAGTAGCGCGCTGGCGATCGCGATTAAATTTCTTGACATCTAGATTGAGGTTTTTAGCAATATCTAGGTACAATTCTTCGCCTAACTTATCTTGTTGCTCGAATAAGGCGCTGTGATATTCCCAAAATTTACCCTGTTGATGGGCAGCCCAAGCTGCTGAAGCAGCAGGAATTGCTTGGGGATGAATAGAAGCTAGAGGTCGATGTTTGTAAACCCAAGTTACTTCATCTTGGTGCTTGGCCATAAACTCTTTAAGAGTTGGGTGCATTCTCCCGCAAAAAGGGCACTGAAAATCGGAAAACTCAATTAATACAACCTTCGCATTTTTAGCCCCAGTAGTAGGAGAAGACCCAATAACTTGACGAGGATTGCTCTTCATTTCTTGTAAAAATGAATTTCTCGCTTTTTCTTGTTCTTGTTGTTGCTTCTCCCGATATGCCTGTACTGATTCTAGGATGACTTCGGGGTTATCGCGGATAATTTGCAAAACTTTTTCTTCTAATTGAGGAGTAATATCCGCATTAGATACAGTCGTTTCTGGACTGGGTTTTGAGGCAAATCGATTAGCGATACCATTTCCAGGAAGTACAATCGCAATTAATAAGACGGAAATAAGACCAATAACTATAAAGGCAATAGTGTAATTTTTACGCATAGCTAATTACAAAATTAGGGAGCTAACAACCAATCCTCTGGCATTGAACGTTCTACTGAGTACGAACGGGAAAAGGTTAAAACTTTCTATAATAAGGATTTTCCTCAATCCCAGTAACTTTTAACCATAAAAGTATCTGTCTAGCTATTTTAGAAGGACGGTATAAGCTACCTTTATCGTACTTCACCATAATAACAGCAGCATTTTGCTTTCGTTTTCAGTTTGAGGAACCAGAGAGGATTCTTTGCAGTCCTATTAGTAGGGGAACTTTTCTCTAGGTAAAATTAGAGGTAAAATAATCTTTTAAAAAGCTGCTGTTTTATAGGTATTTTTATTTACCTACATTATTTATGACTGAATTAGTTGGTAAAAGCTTACAAAACGGTAAATATATTCTCGATCGAGAATTAGGACAAGGTGGTTTTGGCGTTACCTATAAAGCTACAGACAAAAGTAGCGATCGAGAAGTAGTAATTAAAACTATCAATTCTCATCTGCAACACAAGTCAGATCGGACTAGATTAAATTTCGAGTTTGGGAATGAAGCTAGAAGACTCAGCCAGTGTTCTCATCCGAATATCGTTGAATATAGGGATTTCTTCGTCGAAAATGGATTTCCTTTCATCGTTATGGAATATATTCCAGGGGTTAGTCTAGATCGACTCATACAACGCAACAAACCTCTCCCAGAAGCTATTGCCGTTAACTATATCAAACAGGTAGGACAAGCTCTTACAGTCATCCATCACAATGGTTTATTGCATCGGGATCTTAAACCAGAAAACATGATTTTACGTGAGGGAACCCAACAAGTGATGCTAATTGATTTTGGCATTGCCAGGGAATTCTCACAAGGAGTTACGAAAACTCATACTAATTTGATCACAAACGGCTATGCTCCGATCGAGCAATATTTTCCTAAAGCTAAGCGTACTGCTGCTACCGACGTATATGCTTTGGCGGCTACCCTTTATACCTTACTGACTGGTGAAATTCCCCTAGCAGCCAGTTTGCGCGATCGCTTACCTTTTGCTTCACCAAAAGATTTAGTACCTCAATTGAGCGACAAGATCTCTGACGCTGTAATGTGTGGTATGGCACTAGAGCCAGAAGATCGTCCTAGCAGCATATCAGAATGGTTGACTCTACTGAGAGGAACTCAAAGTCAATTGATTTCATACAATCGATCGACTAGAGCAAGCTTAGCAAACCGAACTACAAAGAACTATCGATCTCTACCCAAATTGACTCCAATCTTAGCAGGAGCAATCGGATTATTGGGATTTGTATTGGGTATAGCTTCGAGTCGATCGCCAATTCCTACTACTCAAAATCAAATAAAGGAGAACGATCCCGCTTCTACTCTTGAAATTAAGTCATCCGAACAACTAAATTCAGAAACTATTCAACCTTTTACTGAAATTCTTACTTTACCACCTCAAAATGTTTCTGAGACTACACCAACGCAATCGCCAACCATATCCCCTGAATTAGATAACCAGCAAGCCGAAAAACAAAAACAACAAGCTGCTGCCGCTGAAAAACAAAGGCAACAAGCTGCTGCCGCTGAAAAACAAAGGCAACAAGCTGCTGCCGCTGAAAAACAAAGGCAACAAGCTGCTGCCGCTGAAAAACAAAGG
>JASJDA010000030.1 GCA_030065755.1 Prochloraceae cyanobacterium
ATTCCACACCATAGCTCCATGAGCTGCCCAAAGCTTGACCACTATTGGTAAAATTGCCGTTTCCATCATTGAGCCAGACAGTGTTCGCTTTACTATTATTAGCGACCATAGCATCGAGATCCCCATCTCCGTCTAGGTCTCCCAACTCCACATCTAAGCTATAGGAACTGCCCAAAGCTTGACCACTATCGGTAAAATTGCCGCTTCCATCATTGAGCCAGACAGTGTTCGCTTGAATATAATTAGCGAAGAAAGCATCGAGGTCTCCATCCCCGTCTAGGTCTCCCAACTCCACATCAAAGCTCTTTGAGGTACCCAAAGCTTGACCACTATCAGTGAAATTGCCGATTCCATCAGTGAAATTGCCGAGTCCATCATTGAGCCAAACTGTATTAACCTGATACCGCACTTTATCTAGTGCTAGAGTACTACCACTAGCGACGATAGCATCGAGGTCTCCATCCCCGTCTAGGTCTCCCAACTCCACATCTTGGGTATTGAATAACCCCCTAAAACGTTGACGACTCTCGGTGAAATTGCCGCTTCCATCATTGAGCCACACTTCGTTACCTAGATCGAGGTAATCTATGTTAAAATCCCTAGACGACGGACTATCAATATAATTAGCAACCATAACATCGAGGTCTCCATCCCCGTCTAGGTCTCCTAATTCCACATCATCGCTGACGATATTTGTGGAGTAAAAAGAGTTATAAAAACTGAAGAAATCTTGACCACTATCGGTGAAATTGCCGCTTCCATCATTGAGCCAAACAGTCTTTAGTCCAGAATAATCAACGTCAATAGCATCGAGGTCTCCATCTCCGTCTAGGTCTCCCAACTCTACATCAAAGCTACCATCGCCCAAAGCTTGACCACTATCGCTGAAATACCCGTGACCAGCATTTACCCCCGCTCGAAATTGATACACATAAGGTTCAGCTAAAGCTGTCGAACCTGAACTAGTTAAGAGTTCAGGTGTAATTGTTACCTGTATGAGTTCACCAGGCTTAAATGCTTTGGTTGGATTTATGCTTACTTTACTTCCAGAAGTATCAATTGTCTCGACGCTAAATGTCGATTCGAGTTGTCCTGTTTGCATTCCGTGGATTACAAGGGTTTTCGATGTAGCAGTAGAAGAGTCAAGAACTTGTGTACCATAGAAATCAACAAGAATATTATTGTTGAAGGGAAAAGTGTGAGAATTAGCATCTGGACTGAGATATCCGAGTTTTAGGTAAGAAGTAGCCACTGTATTAATTCCTTTTTGACTTGTTTGAAATTTATTAGTTTTGCTCTTTGCAGTTTGTGAGTTTCTGGTTTGACTATTCGTATGAACTTGGCTTTTGACTCTTTTATTATTAATCTAATTCACTAATTTGTAAGTGAAAAAAAGTATGAAAAAGTATAGAAAAAAGTTATTTGATAGTGAGAAAAAGTGCCAAAAAGTGTAATAAATAGCTGATTTATTCTAGGCTAGCAAAATATCCTAGAGAACTTTTTAAACCATGCCCGCCTACGTAAATTAAATTCGGGAGCAGCTCAAAATTACAGGTAAAGATTCAGGTGGGTGCGAGCGCCAATTAATAAAGCATCCGTATAGCCGCAACTACTTTTGACTGCACCCAATTTAATGGCCCGAAAAATTTTTGTTAATCATTAGCTACCTTTTTTACAGGTTTTTTGACAGGTTTTTTCGAGGACTTAAAATCCTTTTTAGGGGAACCAGAACCCTTCTGTGCTGCCGCCAAATCCTTCTTCGACCCTTTCTGTGCAAGGGCTTTATCTTCCTTAGAGACCTTCAAAAACTTCGGTGCTTTCTCCCGATGCTCGGCCAATTCTTCCACAAATCCCCAAACATCTCTGCTGGGCATAAATCTAGCTTTGACTGAAATAAAACTAGGACGACCCTGATCCTTACCAGCTTTGGGATTAAACCTAAAAGGTCTAACAGGCCCATCTCTCCACAGCAGCGGTATGTGGGAAGCTTTCATGAACTTAGCCTTGGTTGCAGGTTCTGCTTGTTTTATATAGTCCAATCGCTCTTTATTGAAGTTGCGGAATATCGAAACACAAGGTGTTCGGCAAACGGGAATAAACTGCCACAACCCACATAACTTGAACTCGTTGTCTTTTAAATACTCGGAGATTCCTTTGGGGTCAAGTCCTTTGTCGAACCCTACTAATTGGAAAGAGATAAATGCTTGTTTATCTCTTGAGGGGAAATGAGTAATTCGAGGATATACTATGAGACGTTGCGTATTGTTATTCGTCTTCTCTATTTCTTTCTGTAGGCCCGTATAAGCCAGGTAATGTGGTCTGGTATAGAAAAGAGGGTATTCTTTACCAGCGATCGTTACCGTAGCTTTATTATCTTCAGTGAAATTAACCTGACCAACAATAATTCCCACAGCTTGAAACATTGCAGCGTCGAGTTCAACTTCCTCGCCACTCGATTTACTGTCATCAGCTTCGCTCTTTGATGCACCAGTATCGATCGCCTTTGTATCAGTATCGATCGCATCCGCACCATTATTGGTATCGGTGGTTGGTGCAGATCTTTGGGTGTCAGATGAGGAGATAGAAGAGCGTTCGGAGGCTACAATATTATCGCGCTGTTCGTTTTCTGTTGTTGTCGAAACAGCTTCTACTGCTGGTGATGTAGCAGCTTTTGAAGTATTGTTTGTCCGCTCGTCGCATTGAGTTGAAGCTATTTTGACAGCTTTTTCAATTTCAGAAGAAGAAGAAGTTGTATCTTTTCCTTTTGTAACGATCGTAGAAGTGGTAGTCGAGTGCTCGTTACGATCGCTTGCTGACGAAGAGAGATTAGCATCTTCTATGTCCTCTGATGGGTTGGTCTCAGACGAAGACGATCGTTTTATTAGCCCGACAATAGTTTGAGAAGACGACCCAGTAGTTCTTTGTGCCGCTGGGTTCGTTGTTTTCTTTTTCTTCTTTTTCTTCAGTGATGCCATTGCAAGGAAAATGGGTATTAGTCCGATTATATTGAAAAACTCAAATATCTCTATCTTTATTATTTTGTAATATTTTTAGTTACTTTTATAGTGTTAGAATGTTTTTTACGACGCGGAGTAGAGCAGTCTGGTAGCACACCTATAGCTCATAACCCGAAGGTCTCCAAATTTTTATTTTTAATTAGGGAAGTCCTTATCGATAAGTTATCGGTTAGCAGGATAGGTTATTTGCGAGATTCGGACTTCCCTAATTAAAAATATATTTATTCTAGGTCGGATGGTTCAAATCCGTCCTCCGCCATTGTTCATGATGTTTTTTAAAAAAACTGGAAATTTTTTCCAGGTTTTTTATTTGAAACTCACTCGTAACTGCTTAAAAAAGCTTGATATTCATCGCTAAAAGTTTCGTCTTCCTCTTCAAACCATTTAGGGCTTTCGTCCCAATATTCCGCTTCAGAAAATATTTGGTGGCAGCGATCGATCGCTAACTCTGTTGCTATTTCGTCGATAAGCGAGATTCGTCTCTCATAAGAAATAGGAGAGCCTTGTGAAATATCTTCAATAGCTTTTTCTGTAGCCGATGGTAATTTTTCAGGTGCAGCGTCAATAGACTCTGTGGAAGTATCCTCTCTAGTTGTTAAAGGGTTACGTCTTTGGGGTTTAGAGACTGTTTTTTTGATTGTCTTCGTCTGAGATTTTTTGGGTTCGTAGAAATCTGGCATTTGATAACAACTAGAATTAACTACACAATACTTAACATAAAATGTCACTCTAATGTCACTTTAATGTCACTCTAATGTCACTCTCGTGTCTGTAAACTTATGTTTAGAGTCGTTATCAATCAATAAGCTCTTAATATAACTGATATTTAATTAATCTATTTGCCAGATATAATGTTGACATTAAATCAAATCAAAAAATTTTCTATTTCTGTTTTACTGCCGAAAAATAAGTCTGAACTATTAACTTCATGGTCATGGAGTTTCTTAACAGTTTCATTACTTTTATTTATAGTCTTTTTACCCAAATTTTAGAGAGCGAGCGAAAACGAGAATTATTCGATATTTTCTAATAACCACAAACCAAGAGATTTTGATAAATTCTCATTCAATTCAGGACAACCATGAAGGGTTAAACATCTAGGACAACCGCTCTGACCACAATCGCACATTTTAGTCAGTTCAGTAGCCTTCTCGACAACCAGCGAAATATCAGAAAAGATAGCCTCCGATGTCCCACAACCCTCACTGATATTATCGTAAAGGTAAACCACAGTTTTATTAGCATTTCCAGACCCGCTAGCATTGCGATTAGAAGTAAGGCTGCTAACGTCTGCTGACGAGGCTAAAAACACCAAAGGAATAGCTTTAATCAACATATGCGAGAGAGAATGCAGAGCGATAGCTACATAGTGGGTTTTAATGATGGTAGCCTCTAATGGTGGAATCGCATCAATTTGTCCGTTATATTTTTCTACCAGTTCCTTTCTTAGCTCAGTTCCTCGAGCGTCAATAGCTTCACCCAAGCAATCGTTAACCTCAATCCGCAGTATAGGCGCTTCAAAACTGCTAATTAAAGGTTCATCGAATTTTATGTCGTCCAATTTGTTTTCAGTTAGCTGCTTGGATAATTTAGAACCACAACTCATGCAGCTCTGTCTTCTAGGAGGTTGTGCTCCTCGGTATTCTTCGCAGAAGGGATTTTGGCAACTGTAACCATAAGCTATCTCAAACTCCGAGTACCCAGAGACAATCTCGCTAATTCTCCCCCACCACAAAGATAGGCGAATATTTCCACCCTCGATCGCCGTTTTCAAGACCTTGGGTTCATCTAATCTTTTTTGTGCATGCACTTCTAACTCTACATCTGGTCGGGTACGCAAGTCATCACGCTCGAGTTTTTTAAGCACAGCTTTTTTCTCAATGATGGAGAGTTTTTCGCATCTTGAAGCCAAAGTTGTCCCATCGGATGCAGAAATATAAATGGCTCCGGTATGGCACTCTCTATGTGCATGATTGAGCTGCATTTCCTCTAAAATCTGACCATTATCGGCATCAATTAGCTGTATGGACTCATTAACCATCCCTCTCAATGAAAATTCTTTGTGGGGATATCCTTTTTTCCATAAATTACCACTTCTTGACCAGAACAACTGATTCTGCTTCAGTAGTTCAGCAGCTATATACTCGCTTCCATTGCCAAAGTATTGTGGAACTAAACTGTTGTGCATTCCTCCTTCGGCTCCAGCACATAGTAGATGTCTAGCTAATATGGCTGGATAATTAGCTTGAATTTTAACCGTTTCTGCTTTATCGAAAAGACGATCGCTATAATTCCCGTAGTAGTAATCTATATGGTTATTAGTATCAGGAACCAGCATAACTAATCCTGGAGAACTTCTCCCCGCTCTTCCTGCGCGCTGCCATAAGCTATTAATACTGCTAGTTCCTCTAAGGACTACAAAATCTAGATTGGGGAGATCGATTCCAGCTTCTAGAGCACTAGTCGTAATTAAAATTCGCAACGACCCGTTATTTAATCTCTCAATTATTTGCTTCCTGTTATTACTGGTCAAGCTTCCATAGAAGAGGTCAACAGCGCTAGAACTTCCCATCTGCATAGTGAGTAGGGAGAAGATATTTTTGGCGGTAGCTCTGCTGTTGACGAAAAGTAATCCCTTTAGTCCAGTTAAAAGCAAGCTGCTAATTAACCCCACAGTAGTATAGTTAGGCGCAGGTTGAGGCTTAAGAATTAAAAACGTGCGCTGATGGGTTTTAGCTCCACTACGATCGATTAAAGTAATTTCGGATTCTGGTAAGCCTGTAAAAGTGGAAGCTAAATGCTTGGGATTGGCGATCGTTGCCGTAGCAACAACCCAGGAGAGGGATTTTGGATTTCCTTTTGAGTTAAACACCGCTAATCGCAACCTTCTCAGGACGTTAGCAAAATGCATTCCAAAGCTAGAAGTATACGTATGGCTTTCGTCGCAGACGACGATCGCCAGTCTTGATAAAAACTCCTGCCATAATGCCATGTTGGAGTTTTTGGTATGGAAAAGCAGGTGGTGCAATACGTCTGGAGAGATGACTATAATATCAGGTGGTGAGGTTCGATTACGGAAATATCCTTTTCTTACGTCCAGAGGGACATCTCCCGTACAACGAGCAATGAATAGTTGTTTTTGTTCTGGTAATGCAGAATTAATAGCGAGCAGTTTGTTGTATTGATCTAAAGCTAATGCCCTGAGAGGATAAATTAGTAGGCTGGTTCTTTTGTGGTCGAGCGCCACTTGAAAAACCTGTGGCATGAACGCCATACTTTTCCCTGAAGCGGTGGGAGTGACTATGGCGATCGAACCATTAGCTTTAAGTACGTCCCATGCGTGGAGTTGATGAGAGTAAAATTGCTTTATGCCGCACTGGTTGAGTGCTTTTTTTAGATTAGGGTTGAGGTTAGCAGGTAGAGGAGCCAAATGTGGTTCGTTCCCCTCTAGCACTTGGATCTTCGATAGTTCCGATACGTAGTCTGTTGCGATCGTTCTGTATGGTATGTGATCGATCGCTGCTAAGTTTATTTCTGTGTAGGTAGAAGAATTGTTTGGAGCTGGTTCTAGGTCGGCGATCTCTACTTGCTCAGTTTGGCCACCAAAAGTAATTTGAGCAACGGTTCCTATTATTGCGGTAACTTTGGCTGTCGATTTATGAGAAGGAGAATAAACCGCTCCTCCTACAATAAGCCAATCGGGGACAGTAGCAGTATTTTTTGAAGCCGATCTTATGGCAGCAATATCTAATTTTCCCATTCTGTTGTTTTATCCAATTAGTAGATTATGTAGTAGTACGCCGCCAAAGAATTCCGATAGTAATAATAAGAGAAAAAATCGCCAATATCAATAATATATTAACAATTAGATCGAGAGTATTGATGTTAATGTAACTCATCAAGTTTTTCCTTTATCAAAGTGAAAACTATATTTAATAGCTCATTTATTATTGTTAATCTTATCAAATGCTGGGAGTATATGACAAGACATACTTGTAATTAAGCTAGCTAAAAAAAGTTTACTGGAAATTGAAACAATTAGCTCTGATATACTGGTTATATAAGTTACTTCGGCAAAGAGAATACAGGCAACCATTAAAAAAATAATGCTTAGCCCTCCCAATAATAACTTAAGATAATTAGCTGCTGTTTTGTCAATTAATATTTCGCTCAGACCTTTTCCTACCAAAGCTGCTGAAATAATAAATAAACTGCCATTGCTAGTAGAGAAATAAAAAAAACTTGACTCATAATCTTCTTCAGTTAACTTAATTAAATAGCCCCAAAGTGGTGGAGTGAGACTAATTCATACCGTAAAGAAAATCCATTTAATTAGGCCATTGGTAATTTCGACTAAAAGAGAATAAAAAATCTCCATTTTTTTAGAAGAATTAATTTTGATTTCGTTTTCATGATTACTATTTGAAAAATTACTATCTTTGTCCATAGAGTTGATTAGATTTTCTTAGACGAGTGTGGATTTTTTCAGGAATTTAAATAGTTCCCAATGCGGCGATTACTTTCTGAGGAGATTTACGAAAGATACTTCTAATTTCTGCTTTAATTAAATCAACTGTCTTTTCTACCCCATGATATTTTAGTTGAATATTGAGTGCCGATCCTAATTCTTTTATCTTACTTTTATTCAGGCAATCTAGATAATTACTTAACTGGAGATAAAGAGATGTTGAATATGGCTTTTTCGTATCTGGACGCTTGTGCAAAGCGATAAATTGCTTAGGATATTTTCTCGTTTTAGCTTTGTTTTTTTTTATGTGATTTGAACTGCAGAAAAAACTCAAGACAACTACATAAATCATAAATAAGACCGGAGGCAGTAAAATATCGTTAAGAGCGCAAATCATTGAATTGCTACACATTTTGTCCCTCAACACAGTGAAAATATTAACAATAATCTCAAACTTGTTGCTGACGATCGTATCATAAATATCTGCATATTTGTCAATATTAAACTTAGGAATTTTCCAGTAAATAGAGGAGTATTACAATATTAATATTTCAATATTTTTTAAAAATATGCTATAATAAAACTAAAAAATATCTATTATTTTATTCAGTAAAATCGGACAATTAAAAGAAAAATGTTCAGATAAATCTGAACATCAATGTGGTAATATTTTTAGATTAGGTAAGCAATAAAAGCTAATAGCTGCCTAATCTCTCTTAGCTAGCAACAATGATGATAACCTTGTTAGCTTTGAAGATGACAATTTTGATTTAATTGTAGAATATGCATTAATTGCATTAACTTAATGCATATTCTACAATTAATGCCGCTCCCCAGTAACTAAAATGTGTAATTAATTGTGTATAAGCACTTAAGTCTAATTTTTGGTGGCTTTAGCAATGATATAGCAGTCGAAGCAAAAGTTAAGATACTTTTCTCTTGAGAAGTAGACGAATTGCGAAGTTGGCTAATCTACAACTTGTTGTCCTAGTCTATAGTTCGACTGCTGTAATATCTGGAGACAATAAATATGATAATAACGGTATGGCTGGTGAATCTAACAATGATATTTTTTCTAGCCAGTTTGGTAACGATAGTATGTGGAGCGGCTTTGGTTTCAATTAACTTTATAGTGGCAACAGCCAAAAATCCTTAACATAATCAAGTCCCGATCTGTACTTGACTAAAAAACATTTACAGAGTGAATCCAGACTGTTGATGTCGTAAGTAATGAACAGCTTAATACTTATCGCTCTAATACAAAAGTAATAAAGTTAAAAGTTTTTGACAAAAGACTTACAACAAAAGACTTGATAATTATCTTTGTGCTTTTCTCAAAAGTATTTGTTCTATATTAAGTTGAGCCGCTCGCAAAGCATCTTCTTTTCTACAACAACATCCTTCCCCAAAATCACTTGACCAGCCCCAGGAGGTTTCATATTTTGACAACAAAATAACATATTTCTTATAAACAAGAGCTTGAGTACTTTGGGGTCCACCGTTACAATTATTTTGACGAGTATACATAAACAATCTCGCTTATTCAAATAAAAAAAACTAATCAATTTATGTAATTAGTTTCATTAATTTAGCAACTAAGTAATTGAGATTTTTTCAAACTTTATGAATTTTTTGTAACTGTTAAAGAATCACTTTTTATTTTTAGTTTGAGTTATTTCCAGTCATGTGATCTGCCTAGCAATTAGCGAATAAATGATCTCGAACTCCTATTCGGTTCTGGTTTTTACGAACTTTGATTACTGGCTGCTCTTTCAATTTGTTTCATATAAGCGAGCTGGTTTTTCTCTAATTCTTTGAGAAATAGGAATCACTCTAGTCACCACTTGAATTAAGTATTCATACTCAGGGACTGGCTCATCAGGCAAGTATCCTAATGATTCAATTAACTCAGAGTCAGCTTCGCTCACAGCCAGATATATTTGTTGCTGTTGCTCTGAATCCAAGCTAGGGGACACTATTATAGAACCATTAGGGACTGAGTGAATATCTGTGTGCAAAATACGGAAAGACTTTTGAGGATAATCTTGGCGGTAGCGATTATATTTAGCTAGAGATAAAGCTCCCGCCGCCACTTCTTGTTGATAAATCCAGTAAGGAGTTTTTTTAGGGGTAGGAGCCAACTTAACTGACTCTAGGGTTAAGCCATAAAGATTGTAGAGGGGAAAATAATAACCTGTGGCCGAACCTGGTTGGCCCAGAGCGAAGATTTTTCCTTGTAGGGAAGGTAAATCTGTTATGGAACTATCTGCGAGAACGACTATTACTGAGATAGTATTCTCCCCTCCTTCTAAAGAAACGAGCGGCTTATACTGTTGTTGAGAAACTGCAAGCGCCGCCAGACCTGGAGGGGCAAACACCACATCCCACTGTTGGCTTTGAATTCGTTTTTTTGCTTTGACTTCGTTATAAGCTGGTTCGAGTTCGATTACGGTGTTGAGTTTAACACTGAGATAATTTTTGAGCTCTAAGTATTGGTCGAAGGATTGTTTTTGTTGTCCATAACTTACGATACCTATGGTTAATTTATTTAATCGAGAGCCAGGAGAAGATTTTTGGCTACATCCTGTCAAGATTAACAAAAATATCAGAATAATCAGACGCAATGCCAACATTATTACCTTTGAGAACACCAGGGAGATAAATATTCAATCCTCGCTAGCTCCATTAACTTTTTAATGCCATCGATATTGCAGCGATAGTTATCTGCTAGCATCTGTTCGGCTTGATTTCTGGCTGCCGATGCCGAGTTGCCAAACGAAATCAATTCTTCTTCTTGATTGCCTGTTATGCTTTCAACTGGAACAATACAACTATATAGGGGTTCATTTCTTCTGGGTTCAAGTATCATCAGTTGTTTCTTCTTTAACAGCATTTATTAATGTTACATATACAGTTAAGAACTACAAAAAATTCTCATCATTATTTTCCAGCTTTCTTCCCTTCAATCAGAGAAAAATTGGTCACGCTCATACTGATTGGAATTTGACCATCGGGCAGATTCGCCCTAGCAAAAAGTTGCAGCCGATTTTGAGGAAAAAGTTTAATTTCAACATCCCCAAAGGATACAGGTTGACCTCCTGATAATTCATCTATTGCCTGAATTTTTTGATTTTCAATCGCGCCCCCTCACCAATTCGGCTTTGAAAGCGCGGTTGATATCCACCTCGGAGAGCTTGATGGAAGCGAGGGCCTGTGTAGGCTGTTTCAGAGCAATTTTACCTTGTAAGACGGAACTAAAATCTAGTGAGACAGCATCTGTTTCAAAAGACATCACCATAGTACGGAAATCGAGAGCGAATCACCAAACCTTGTCCCTTCATCTGAAAGCTGTCAATAGTACCCTGCAACAACTTACTTGTTGGATTACACTTAACCTCTACTTTGACTGAGTCACTGCGAGTAAACAGATGCTCAATAGCTTTGCTAGCAACCTTATTGAGAAGATTCTCCCCCCAGTCCCCATTTGAATTTTGGTAAAAACCAATTAAGCCAATAAACATATCGAACTATCCATTTACTTGTCTAGCTTAGATGGGATGATAATCAGTAAACAGTAATCAGTAATCAGTTATCAATGAAAGGAATATTTTCTTCAATTTGATTACTGATGAGTGATAACTGATTACTGATTTAACTAGGGCAGCTCAGACTAACCACAACCTACAAGTCAAATTGTCGAGTTAGTCTCAGCACCACTAAATATTTCAGTAATTAGTTAGGGAAATAATTTATTCCCATGTCCCCAACAATTTGGCGCAAAATTGTGATTTGTTGCGAAAATTCTAAATTTTCAAGCGCAGTCAGTAGATTCAATGCTTCCCTACTCATTTGATAAGAAGAGGGCACCTCAATGACTACACCTTCTTCCATTAATTCAGCCAGCTTATACCAGAAAGCTAGTTTCGTATTATTGGTCAAAATTCCGTAAGCACGGCTAATCTGAGTGTCAGCTTTTTGGGCCAACTCACGCATTACTTGCAACTGCTCTTGATGAGACATTTGCTTAATCTGGTCTAGCAAACCTTCAGCAAATTGTAGCCTAGCAGCACCAGGGGCCGCTGGAGTTATGGATGTGCCTATTCTCGTGTAAGCGAACCACAGTAGACCTAGTTGCTCGTCAACTGGGAGCCCTTTAAATAGGGCAATTGTGGCTGGTACAGCATCAACTAAATTGGGATTAGAGAAGTATTTAAGAGCGGAATCTGCTGTGTAAGTCATAGCTATGAGAAGAAGGAGCGATCCTTGATTGTGAAAAATTTGGAGAAGCTTGTTTTTTTTAGCTTCTTGTTTGAAATTATGTATCAATTTTTAAGTTTTTACAAATATTTTTTATATATCCTTGACAAAAGAAAAAATTATCTGATAAAAAAGATGTTTATTGAAACAAGTGACTGTATAATCAATAGCCTAAGGGTAAAATCACGAAAGTGGGGGACTGATCTTCGACATTTAGTTAAAATATTTTTTGATTATCAGTTAATGGTCTTCAGTAGATATCATTGGTGGTTTGACTTCATAACCTGCTGCCATAAGAAGTTCCCAAGTATTTGGCTGTTGATGTTCTTCAAATACCTTTAACCAATATTCTTGTTCAATAAGCAGTGAGCTTGATTCAGTTTCAGAAACTAATAACGTCATTTCTTGATGAGATTCTACTTGTTGATTATTTAAATTAAGTTTTAACCATTTTTTTATTTTTTGATCTAACTCTTCAAGCTCAAAAGGTTTATTGAGTGCATCACTGGCTCCAACTCTCATAACCTCCGACTTACTCAACCCCCCTAAAGAACACAAACAAAGTAGGGGAACATCACTTAAAGCCGAAGAGTCAAGGCGAATACTCTCGATGAGCGTAGTGACATTTTTCTGTGCTGGGACAATATTTAAGATAATTAAGTCTGGTTTAAGACCATAGCCCTTAATCAATTGGGTTAAAGAATCACTAACAGTGATTCTAATAGTTTTATACTGCCATTTTTCCAGCAGGGATCCCAGTAGACAGGTATTATTGTCATAATAGTCAATTAAGCAAATGAGTTGACCTGACTGATTGGCGCTCAAAGAAGACATGGCTAGGTTAGTAAAAGAGCAGTTGTCAATTTTGTGGTGCCAACTTGACAGAAAAACAAACCGTACAAAATTAGAGTTATTTTTTATTGAGCGGCAGTTTTATAAGTGTCAAGCGGACACTTTCCCTGAAGGCAGAAGCCTTGGTCATAGCTATAGGTATGTAAATTAATATAAAAATTTGCCGGCTTTTGTAAAAATATTTACCAATTATTGACAATAATCTTAAGTTTTTGCTAAGAACCTTTATCCTCACTGTCTTGCAATTTTCTTTCAACTTACATTTATTAATGTAATATAACTGAACTTTTTGTTCGCCATAATTGTGATGAGTAAGCCAGTTGTTCACTTCATTAAAGAAAAAAATAAATTCATCGATTTGGACTATGGAAACTACTTTCGGGTCAACTAGGGAGCGACGCAAGAGCAAAGGATACTCTCAAAGTTACTGACGAGCGCACGGGAATTAAATATCCCCTTGCCGATTATTCCCTCACTCCCAAGATGGCGAGCGTCGATCCCGAATTAGTCCTGAATATGCCTAAATCTCTGACAGCTTTCGGTGGGCTCGATGCTTTAACCCACGCCAAAGAAGCCTATGTCTCCGTATTGGCAACAGAATTTACTAATGGACTAGCACTAGAAGCAATCGATTTACTCATTTCTGTTGTCATAAATACTTCTAGTCATTGGAGGAATATTATGCAGATCATAATGAACTATTGTATCTGTATCAACAACGAATATATTCTTTAAGAAGACGATTCCGTGATGGATGGCGTAGCTTGCGCAGAGCTTTGCCTTCAAGTTGGCGAATGCGTTCGCGAGTAACTTTAAAGATCTTGGCAATTTCTTCTAAAGTTTTCGTTCGTCCGTCATCTAAGCCGTAACGCAAACGTAGTACTTCCCGTTCGCGAGTCGTGAGACTCTCAAGCATTTTTTCTAGATCTTCGCTAAGAAAGTTGGTTGAGAGTACTTCATTTGGACTTTTCTCATGAGCTTCGATCAAATCCCCCAATCGCGTATCTTCTTGCTTACCAACAGGAGTTTCTAAAGACAGAGGCAATTGAGTGGCTCTCTTAATAAATCTTAACTTATCTTGGGTTATTTCCATCTCAATTGCGATTTCCTCATCACGAGGCAAACGACCTAATTTTTGAGAGAGAATTTTAGTTGTTTTTTTAATCTGACAAAGAGTCTCGTAGAGGTGAACGGGAAGGCGAATAGTACGGGACTGGTCGGCGATGGCGCGGCTAATTGATTGTCTGATCCACCAGGTGGCGTAAGTTGAGAATTTATAGCCTAAAGAGGCATCAAACTTTTCAGAGGCTCTGATTAAACCTATTGATCCTTCTTGAATCAAGTCAAGTAATGATAAACCACGATTGATGTATTTCTTAGCTATGGAGACAACTAAACGCAAATTAGACTGCACCATTTTGTCTTTAGCTTTTCTTCCTTGATAAAGACGACGACGAAACTCTGACAAGTCGAGAGGGACTTGCTCGGCCCATTCTTTTTCACTAGGAGAGCGAGCGTTACGTTGTCTGAACTCAGAGCGGATCCGTTCTAATTCTAATAAATCAGCAATAGACCTTGCTAGCTCAATTTCTTCACTAGCTCGAAGGAGCTTAATGCTACCAATTTCTTTTAAATAGATCCCAATGGAATCTTCCCTACCAGTTTGGGGCCGTAGCTTGGGATTGCTCGTGTTAGTAATTTGCAATTGATTAGCGTCGTTCATTGCCTTTCCTCAATTGACTACACTTTTTCGGCTCTTAACGAGAAGCTTTAAATAGTAACCCATAATAGCCAAAGATAACAAAACATCTTTGAGTCTTACTTTAATCAAAGTTTTTCCTTAGATTTTTGAGAAACTAAATATTTCTTGAAAATGTTTGTAAAATTAAATCCGGAAAAAAGAATAATTATTTATTCATTAAGATGAGCATTTTTGTTAAAAATGATACTAAATCAATTTCTCAAAAATCAGATTTTATTAGGAGCTCTTAAATCAGTTATCAGTTATCAGTTATCAGTTATCAGTTATCTTTAATATGGTTGAAATTTGTAGTTTAAAAATCAAACCAATTCTCTTAATTTTAGATAATCCAGAAGAGATTCACAGTCTCAAACAAATTTTTGCCCAAATCAATCCTAGTATTCCCCTAATTTATCTCCCCAAAATAAAAGAAGGAGTTGATTATTTTCAAGGAGAGGGAATTTATAAGAATCGCTCCTTATATCCTATTCCTCAGTTAGTTTTATTAGATTTAAATTTACCAGATGGTTCTAGTTTTCAATTTCTAGAATGGCTTAAATTACAAAGAAGATTTAAAAAAATTCCTCTCGTTGTTTTAAGTGAACCTTGTCTTCAAGAATACAAACAATTGGTAGTTGACTATGGGGCCGAGTTTTTTTTGAATAAACCGTTGCCTTTTCCTTGTCTAATTAGTATTTTTAACTCTATTTGCACTCATCTCATTCAAGACGAGCACTCTCAACTGGTACACAGTAATATGCATTAATTTACTTTTAATTGACCAAAGACGAGTAATGGTGTACATTCCCATTAAATTGAGATTGCAAGAAAGGAGTTTGGTGAGCAACACCTGCACAATTGACGAGTAGCTGAAGAAAAATAATTATTTATTTTGTTTTTGAGGTTCTAGAGCTGCTTTAGGATAGGCAATGCGTTTGTGATTAGATTGTTGCCAAACTCGTACGAAAACCTCAGCAATAATTGGTAATTCCTCCCGTTTGAGTCCGCTATCGACTAACTGGCTATCTTGCCAGCGGGCTCTGAATATTTTGTTTACCATCACCAAAGCAGCTTCTGGGGTAGCATCTTTGAGACTGCGCAAAGCCGCCTCGCAGCCATCTGCGAGCATGACAATTCCAGTTTCGCGAGACTGGGGAACAGGTCCGTCATAACGAAAATCTGACTCCAGTATTTCTTTTATTTCTTTCTCGTCTCTTTTCTGCTTGGCTTGAAAATAAAAATAGGAAATTAGCAAAGTTCCTTGATGTTCTGGGATAAAGTCTATAATTGTTTTTGGGACTCCATACTTTCGAGCCATTACAATTCCTTCGCTGACGTGCTTTTTAATAATTTCTGCACTTTGCCAAGGTTCGTTTATCTCGTCGTGCTTGTTAGGCCCCCCCATTTGATTTTCTATAAATCCGAGAGGATCGTGCATTTTGCCGATATCGTGGTAAAGAGTTCCCGCTCTTACCAATTCGACATTACAGTGCAATTCTCGCGCGGCTGCTTCTGCTAGTGAAGCGACAAACATAGTGTGCTGAAAGGTTCCAGGTGCTTCTGTTGCCAGCCGCTTGAGTAGAGGTCGGTTAGGATTAGACAATTCTGCCAGACGAATTGGGGTAACTAAATCGAACAGGCGTTCTAAGTAAGGAGATATACCGAGGGCAACCACACTCCAAGCTACACCTGAAAGACCGCAAAATACTGCTCTTTCGAGGACTGCGTGCCAAATTGTCGTTCCTACGGTAGCAGCGCCAATTAAATTAATAATTAAGTAGAATCCTCCTTGAGTCAAACCTACTGCACCGCCTAACAAAGCCATTTCTTCCCGCGATCGCAGTTTTCCTGCCATTGAAGCTGCTACGAGTCCCCCAGCCGTACCTGAAATCAAATTATTCCACCAGTCAAAAGCACCTTCGTTAATTTGACTCAGACTTACTAATCCTGTTAAAAGACTAACTTGAGTGACCGCTAAAGTCGGACTGTAAAAACTGCTTACTAAAAAACCCAGAGCTGGTAAATTGGTGTAGGGAACTCCAAAAATAGCCAAAAGCGGAGCGCTAGAGCTAAATAAAGATAGCAGTAGGCGATCGCGACAGCGAATATTGGGGTGTACTCTTCTTTCGATCGCCCAGAAAATGCCTATTGCACCCGATACGATAACGCCTGATAAGGCGAGAGCTTCCCATTTGATGCGGCGATTGCTATAGCCAAAACCGTCGAGCAAGACAAAATCTTCTTGAGTAATTGTCTCTCCAGCCTTAACAATTATTTCTCCTTTCTCGATCGCTACAATTACTGGTTCTACTTTTCTCGCTGCTTCTTCTGCAGCCTTCTTCATCGCTTCTCGATCTTCGGTCAAGTTAGGTTGCAAAATCTGTCCCAACATCTTCTTAGCCGTAGATTTGGTGACATCTGGAACTACATTTGTTACTTGTATGGCGATCGTATCTCTAATTAGACTATCGGGTAATCCTTCGGGAATGCCTTGAGTCAAAATTCTCTGGGATGCTCGTTCGATTCCCTTTTTTGTGAGCTCCCACTCCGAGTCCGCTAAATTGAGGAACATTAATTTTTCTTCCCTACTCAATTTAGTCACTTGCTCTTGTGACAATTTAGCTACTGCGCGAATATATTCTTGACGGGCTTTAGAAATTTCTAGTTTTAGGGACTCAAATTCTAATTCTGAAACAGAATTGTGATAATTTTGTAATTCGCTAATTGCTTTTTGTATTGGTTTAGTTAATTCTTTTTTAGTCTTCTGAGATAACCAGAATCCTGGAGCTTTTGGGGTTACTTCTCGATCGTACTCTAATACTGCGAGGATCGTTTGCCACTCCCACTCTTCACTTTCGCGTATATAAGTTTGACTGGATAAAGGGAGAATCTTGACATCGGCAAAGGGAAAAGGTCCAGCTATTTTTCTCAGTTGTTCTACCCGATCTAGATATGAAGCTATCTTGTCTTGTATTGCTTTAGTAATTTTATGGTTATGTTCGAGAATTTGATAATCTCCATTTAGCTTCTTATAGCGCTTTTCTTGTGTAGTTTTTTCATCGACAAATTCAGCATTTCTCGGAGCTATAAAAGTTTCAGGAGATATAGTATCTACTACTAATTGGGGATGATTGTAGAAGCGGTAACCCACAACGCTTGTCAGGGATACGATCGCCACCATCAACATTAGGGGCGAGCGAAATTTTTTGAAGTAGCTATTAGACGTTATTTTTCTACTGTTCGGCTTTTCTTTTGGTATCGACCATCTTTTTACCAGCCTTGAGGTTAGAGCCACCTTACGCGTGAAACCAAAGCTTCTTGAATGGTACCTGCGCTTCCATTGTTTTATAATTTGCTGAGTCAGTAGCTGTAAGCTTTTCATGGTGTGTGAGGGTTATTGCGAGCAGTAGTTAGATGCTTCTAATTCCGGTCTCCCCATTGGGAATAAAGTTTTTTTCAAACATATTTGGCTGGCTAGATTTTTTTATGCTTATTTCTACATTATGTACGCAACTCGGATCTATATGGTTATTTTTCTTGGGAAATAATTTTAAGTGAGGAGCGCGGTTGAACGATCTGAGGTGCTGCAACTGCGGCATAGCTGGGTATTTTATTGCTACTGGGTTGATACACTCCCGACCAAAGAGAAAAAAGCTCTTTTGCTTTGTTATCGATCGCGTGAAGATCACTTTGTTTTTGGCAATAAATACGCCAGTTTATAGGTATGCCATTAATACTATTATATGCTCCTGCTATGGCACCTACTAAAGCTGGGGTTATATTAGTTTGAAAATTGCTGTTTTTGGCACGAAGTAAACAAAGACGAAAATCTTCTCTCGTGTAGTTAAAACAGTAGATAGCTAGGGCGATCGCCCCTCTATCTGGCTGGTTTTGACGAGATAAATAGCTAACAATTTTCTCTAAGCTAGTACCTTCCTTTGAATATCTTTCTACGGCCTCAATTTCTGGCGCTAAATGAGTTTTGGCTATTGGTGTTTTTTGGATAGTTTCAAAGAGCGATATGTCTCGAACTGATTTTTCTTTCACGATAGCGGCGAGAAAGTATGCCCATACTAAAAGATATTCTGACGTTTCGGCAGAAACATCGCACATTTTTAATATCTGTGTTAACTTTTCTGTTAATAAGCTGGTACTTTCGTGAAAAAGTAAGACCACGGGGGCGATCGCTATGGCAATTTCCCTACAAGAGTCGAAATTTTTCCCATTTAATTTCTCAACATTTCTGTTTTGAAGTTTTTGCCAATTGGTTCGGGTTAGTTTGTCCGACCCGTACAAGATCTCGGCTAACTCTATTCCCATCTCAGTCCAACTCCCCTGCTTTTGCTGGGTTAGTTTTGGATAACTGTTCGAGAAGTTTTCGCCTAAATAGCTGCCTATTAAGGCACCTTGAAACCTTAAAACCAGGGAGTAACCCATGAAAACTTAAGAATAAAAATACTGCGAGTGACCTTATCTTGACATTAATACTTAATTTATTTTTAAGCTACTTATTCAGAAGATTTTTGAGTGCGAGCGACCCATTTTGCCCACAAATCGGGACGGCGCTCTTTTGTGCGTTTAATTTGCTCGTTTTGTCGCCACAGATCTATTTCTCGATGATTTCCCGATCTCAATACTTTGGGAACCTCCCAATCTCGAAAAACTGGAGGTCTAGTATATTGAGGATAGTCTAGCAATTCTGTCTCGAAGCTCTCGGCTTTAAGAGATTCTACTTTACCTACGGTACCTGGCAGCAATCTTACCACCCCATTAATCAAAGCCAGTGCCGGAATTTCGCCACAAGTCAAAACAAAATCTCCCAAAGATATTTCTCTATCGACTAAATGGCGAACTCTTTCGTCTACCCCTTCATAATGACCGCAGATCGTAATGAGCCGATCGTAATTACTGGCTAACTCCTGCAATAATTTTTGATTTAGAGGTTCGCCTTGGGGGGTTAGGAGAATAATCTCACTTCTGGGTAAAATAGAGAGTGACTCAACCGCAGCAAAAATTGGCTCTGGTTTTAGTAACATCCCCACGCCACCGCCATAAGGTTCGTCGTCAACCCGCCGATGTTTGTCCGTAGTAAAATCTCTAGGATTAATCAAATTAACCTCGGCAATTTTCTTGGCTAGAGCTTTGCCCAATAATCCACTGGCAAGGGGAGACGTAAAAAAATCTGGAAATAATGTTATGACATCGAAGCGCACAAAAATATTTGACTTTCTCGGTTAGATTGTTCATTATAACCTAAAATAGTATGATTATCTAGATATCAAAAACACGGATATAAACTCAATTGTCCTAGATTAATTGAGAATAAAGTTGGATTTCCCTCCCCACCACTGGCAAAAAAACGGCGAGACCTCGCGTTGGCGAAAGGGTCGCGCCCGCGCTGAGGTGCCCTCAGCGTATAGGACGCACCAAGCAGACGCACTGAGTAGCTCGCCAAGACAAACTAAAATTTTCCGATAGTGTCCTTTCATCGAGAATATGCTGCAATTAGAGAATAAATCCCCTACAAGCCAAATGCATCGATCGACGAAAACTGCCATTATGGTGATTGGCGGCGCAGAAGATAAAGTTCACGGGCGGGAAATACTGTCCACTTTTTTTGCTCGTGCTGGCGGCACAGAAGCAATGTTAGCGATCGTTCCTTCAGCATCTAGAGAACCTACACTGATAGGAGACAGATACCAGCAAATATTTGAAGAAATGGGTGCCAAGAAAATCGAAGTCTTAGACATACGCGATCGCGCCCAAAGTGAAGACACCTATTTCCAAGAATATATAGAAAATTGTACGGGCGTATTCTTGACAGGAGGGGATCAGCTAAGACTGTGCGGATTATTAGCAGATACTCCCTTAATGGATAGAATGCGCAAAAGAGTACAATTAGGAGAGATTACCATCGCGGGAACCAGCGCCGGAGCTGCTGTGATGGGGCATCACATGATAGCAGGCGGAGGAAGTGGGGAATCCCCCAATCGCGCCCTGGTAGACATGGCAATGGGACTGGCAATAATACCAGAAGTAATAGTAGATCAACACTTCCACAACCGCAACCGCATGGCTCGATTGCTGTCGGCAATTTCGGTTAATCCCGAACGCTTGGGAGTAGGCATAGATGAAGATACCTGTGCAATTTTCGAGCAAGATGAAATGCTGCGAGTAATAGGAAGAGGAACTGTTACTATTATTAATGCCAAAGAAATGTCCTACACCAACCAAAAGCAAGTAAGTGCTAACGATCCCCTCAGCATTCAAAATCTGCGCGTACACATTTTGTGCCACGGAGATGCCTATAACCTGCAAAAAGATCGACCGATATCAGCTAATGGATAATAACTAGCAAATCTGGAAATGATTAAAAAAGTCTTAGTGGTAAACAGTTTAGCTGCAATATAGAGCGAGATCGTAGAAAATAGCAAAGCAAATGCTTCCAAGTCCGCGATCGCGTTAAATACCAGCAACCATGAAAATTCTCAAAACCCAAACCCTACGAGGGCCGAATTATTGGAGTATTCGGCGTCAAAAATTAATTGTCATGCGTCTCGACTTGGAGGATCTAAAAGAGAAAACCTCCAACGAGATCGAAGGTTTCTACGAAGGATTGGTAAAAATACTGCCAAGCTTAGAGGAACACTTTTGTTCCCCAGGTAAGCGCGGTGGCTTTTTGCAGCGACTTCGAGAAGGCACCATGATGGGTCACGTGGTCGAACACGTAGCTCTCGAACTCCAAGAATTAACTGGTATGCCAGTAGGATTTGGTCGCACCAGGGAAACATCGACTCCAGGCGTTTATAACGTAGTATTTGAATACATCGAAGAACAAGCAGGACGCTACGCAGGCAGAGCCGCAGTCAGATTGTGTAAAGCTATTGTCAATAATGGAAGCTATTCACAAGAAGAATTCGACCAAGATATAGCAGACCTCAAAGACTTATGCGCCAATTTCTCTCTAGGCCCTTCTACGGAGACAATTATTAGTGAAGCTGAGGCACGCCAAATTCCTTGGCTGAGTCTGTCGGCTCGGGCTATGCTCCAACTGGGTTATGGAGTTAACCAAAAAAGATTTCAGGCAACTTTAACTGGATGTTCGGGAATTTTAGGGGTAGAACTAGCTTGCGATAAAGAAGGAACTAAAAATATCCTCAGCCAAGCAGGAATACCAGTACCTCAGGGAACAGTAATTCAATATCTCGACGACTTAGAAAACGCCATAGAAGATGTAGGCGGCTATCCGATCGTCATTAAACCCCTCGATGGGAATCACGGAAGGGGCATAACTATTAATATTAACAGTTGGGAAGAAGCTGAAGTTGCTTACGATTTGGCACAAGCAGCCAGCAAAACTCATTCGGTAATTGTCGAACGTTTCTATCGCGGTAGCGATCACCGAGTGCTGGTGATTAATGGCAAATTAGTTGCTGTAGCCGAAAGAATTCCAGCCCACGTAATAGGCGATGGCAGATCGACCATTTCTCAACTAATTGAAATGGTTAATAAGGATCCAAATCGAGGAGAAGGACACGATCGCGTTTTGACCAAAATCAAGATCGATCCCACCTCCACAGCCGTATTAAAAAAGCAAGGCTATGCTATGGATACAGTACTGCCTGAAGATAAAATTGCTTTCTTGAGAGCTACAGCTAATCTCAGCACTGGAGGCATAGCCATAGACCGCACTGACGAGATCCACCCCGAAAATGTCTGGATAGCAGAGCGAGTTGCTAAAATTATCGGCTTAGATATTGCAGGGATAGATGTAGTAACTCAAGATATTAGTAAGCCATTGCGGGAAGTAGAGGGAGTTATAGTAGAGGTTAATGCTGCTCCTGGATTTAGGATGCACGTGGCTCCCAGCCGAGGTTTGCCCCGCAATGTGGCTGCTCCAGTTTTGGATATGCTGTTTCCTAGTGGAACTTCTAGCCGCGTTCCGATTATTGCTATTACTGGAACTAATGGTAAAACTACTACTACTCGCATAACCGCCCATATCTGGCGGCAAACAGGCAAAGTAGTAGGCTATACCACAACTGATGGAATTTATATTAACGATTATTTAGTTGAAAAAGGAGATAATACGGGGCCTGGTAGTGCGGGAGTAATTTTAAGAGATCCTACAGTAGAAGTGGCAGTATTAGAGACCGCTAGAGGCGGAATTCTCCGCTCGGGATTGGCTTTCGATCGCTGCGACGTAGGTGTAGTGTTAAATGTTGCCGCAGATCACCTGGGAATAGGAGACATAGACACCATCGAACAAATGGCAAGGGTCAAAGGCGTGGTAGCAGAAACCGTTAGTGCAGATGGCTATGCCGTACTCAATGCAGACGATCCTTTAGTGGCAGCAATGGCCGAGCGCGTTCGCAGTAAAGTAGCCTATTTCTCCATGAAAGAAGATAACCCAATTGTCCACGACCACCTTCGCCGAGGCGGTTTAGCAGCATTATATGAAAATGGCTATTTATCTATATTAGAAGGAGAATGGAAGCTGCGCATCGACGAAGCCGTAAATATCCCAGTAACCATGGGAGGAATGGCTGATTTTATGATTGCTAATGCCCTAGCTGCAAGTTTAGCCGCTTTTGCTGGTGGCGTGGATATTGAAATGATTCGCTCGGGAATGAGGACTTTTAAAGCCTCCGCAAGTCAGACACCAGGAAGGATGAATCTGTTTAATCTGGGTTCGTATCACGCTTTAGTGGATTACGCTCACAACCCCGACGGTTACAAGGCAGTTGGCGGTTTCGTACTTAATTGGGAAGGGGAAAGACTTGGAGTGGTTGGAGGGCCAGGCGATCGCCGCGATGAAGATTTAATTATGTTAGGGGAAATTGCCGCTCAAATCTTCGATCGCATTATCGTTAAGGAAGACGACGACACTAGAGGCCGATCTCGCGGTGAAACTGCCAATCTAATTGTTCGAGGGATCGAACGAAATGGTACCAAAGCTAGTTATGAGAAGATTTTAAACGAGTGTGAAGCAATTGAAGCTGGTTTAGATCGGGTCTCGAAGGGAGGTTTAGTCGTAGTTTTTCCTGAAAGTGTCAGCAGGGCGATCGCCGCCATCGAAAAACGTCAATCTTTTAACACAAATGGTAAGGGATAAACAAGAGGCGATTTGACACTCTCTGCTCTAAAGAGACAGAGATTCTTTAGACGAAACCGAACATAGTTCAGTTAGAGCCATAGTAACTTCCGCGTACCACGATGTCTTTTGTACGGATAGTCGAAACTACCCAGAACACAGCAGCCCACACTTGGGTTTTCTGCAATCAAGGCGTTGCCAATTGCCCCTACTCTCTCGCTCCCGAAGGAGTCTGAGCATACTTTTAGTTTAGGTATACTTAGCCATGTTTATCTATTTTGTTTCACTCGTCCTCAAAGCAATACTAGTCTTGGCTAGTCCTAGAGTGCTTAACACCGAGTTTTGGTTTTCCCGCAACTACCTTTTAACTAGAGTGTCCATGTACTAGGAGTTTCACCGTCAATTCAGGGGTCTTCGCGACTTGCTCAGTACAAGTATTCTACCAGATTTCACGCTTCGGCTAAAGCCGTTCCACTGTTGTTCCTCTTCGGGCTAAAGCCACGAAGTTTCCCAACTACGTTTCTCATGAACTCTTTAAGGGGATTTTCTCGCGCTTTGTTCGATCCCCAATTAAGACCTACAGCCCTAAAAGTAGCGGCGATCGTCGGTTCCATTTTATTCGCCATTAATCACGGTTCGGCACTATTTCAAGGAAAAATGACCCGCCAAAGATGGATTTCTGGATTACTGACCTATTTGGTTCCTTATATTGTTAATATTCACGGCCAGTATATCAGCCGCAACCGAAAACGTTAAAAATAGCTCGATAGGTTTGGCGCGATCGCTATCTTGACTCGATTCGATCGGCTAGTCCACAAAAATGTCTTGAATGTCGATCGCAATATCACGAAACGCTACAGGAGATATTTTTCCAGTAGCATACTCTTTTTTGCTTTGATAATTGCCATTAATTGGTTGTCGAAAAACAGTTAACTTTTTAGCTTTAATATCCACAACCCAATATTCTTGTATTAAAGCACGAGCATAGACAAGTTTCTTCTCGCCTAGATCGTATGAGAGAGTAGTGTCGGATATTTCGATCGACAAGTAAATATCTTCAGGGTAAGGATGGCGATCTCGATAAAGAGAGCTAGGTAGTTTAACTACTGCAATATCTGGTTCTGGTTCTGAAGCTATAAGTGTAATTGGATGGGCTTCTCTAACTTTCGCTTTATCCCGCAGAAGAGAACGGAGAATTTCCGCAAGTCTATCTGTAGTGGATGCGTGAAATGAACCTTCAGGACTCATCTCAATTATTTCTCCGTTTAATAGTTCCACCCTTCGCTCATTTAAAATTCCCGCTTTAATCATTCTATGGTAGTCGTCTATTGACCACTTAGCTTTGGTTATCATTACCGAACTTCCAGGGCTTTTAATACAGGTATACTGCCACACAATAAAGAAGTTTTCTTGTCAAGTTAAAAAAAATTAATTTTTCTTTTTTTTTGTATCTTATACAGGAAAAATGGCTCTTTATAACTTATAAAATTTTAGCGATTAAAATTTGTGGTAGAGGAGTAGAACTTGGTACACCAACCTAGGCGGTCAATCAGCAAAATATCTTTTGGCTATCAGCACAAGTATAAAAATACTTGTGCTGAAAACTCGCAACAAAATAGTTCAAATAACTATAAAAATATATCTTTTGACGATCGCACTTACAGTTACCAAAATATAGATACACCCTCTAATACTGTTAGTTCTCCCGTTTTATTCCCTGTAAATAAACCTGCATCAATTACCAATAGTCCTCTCAACCTACAAGACGATTTATTTAGCTCGTTTACAAGTAACGAACACGTGGGAGCGACTTCAATACCAGAAGCAAAAACAGTCAAAAATGAGGTTATATTTGACAATAAAATAGTTGTAGATTCCCAAGAAAATGTTTTTAGCGAACGACAAATATTAAAAGCTCCTCAAAATAAAATCCCAGAACAAAACACTAACTCTAACCCTGTAAAATCGAAATCTACACCAGAAAAATCTGTCCCTCAAAATAAAATTATCAGAACTACTAGTCTGAGGAAAGAAACTTCCTCCAATAGTTCGCCCCAAGGAATAAATCAGTTATTTTGGTACGTAATTCGCCTGTTGATTTTAGGAGTTGGAGTAGGAACGATCGCTGGGACTGTCTTATCTAACCTCGACTATACTAAACTACTTATAACCAAAGTCGATCGGGAGGAAACTCAACCGAAAAAGAGCGAAAATATTCTTGAAAAAACTCAAAAAAAACCTCTTCCCCCACCTTTAGTACTAACAAAAGAACTTACTTCTCTCAAAGATAAATTGCGAGTTGTAGCTGCTAAATATCCTAAGTTACAACCAGGAATATTTCTTGTCGATCTAGATAATGGTGCTTACGCAGATATAGAAGCAGATACCGCATTTTCTGCTGCTAGTACCATTAAAATTCCTGTTTTAGTTGCCTTTTTTGAGAATGTAGATGCAGGAAAAATTCATCTCGACGAAAAGTTAACCATGACCAAAGAGACGATCGGTAAAGGTTCGGGTTCCATGCAATATCAAAAAATAGGAACTAAATTTAGCGCTCTCGAAACGGCAACTAAAACGATCGTCATCAGCGATAATACTGGTACTAATATGCTGATCGATCGTCTTGGGGGTGCTGAAGCATTAAATAAGCGCTTTCAGGATTGGGGCCTAAAATCAACCGTTATTCGCAATCCTCTCCCAGATTTAAAAGGAACCAATACTACTAGCCCCAAAGATTTAGCCTATCTCCTAGCTAGAGTCGAACGAGGGGAATTACTCTCCTTGCGATCGCGCGATCGTCTCCTCGGTATTATGAGAAGAACTCGCACTAAAACTCTCCTACCCAGAGGCTTGGAAAGAGGAGCGATTATTGCTCACAAAACTGGCGATATTGGTTCTGTACTTGGGGATGCTGGTGTCATAGATATGCCAAGCGGTAAGCGCTATATTGCTGCTGTAATAGTTAAACGTCCCCACAACGATTACACGACTAGAACCCTAATACAACAGATGTCTAGAACCGCTTATCAACATTTTAAGTGGTACGACAAGCCTGCTTCTCCAGACAAAAAATGAAGTCCCTTTTGTGGAAAACTTGCCGAAATTTGTGGAAAAAGCCACTTTGTCTGTGGAAAAACTTCAAGACGAGCGAGAGTTTTTTGCTGGGAAGCTAATGAGATCGGAGCTATAATCTGGCGGTTCGATGTGAATTAACACCCTGATCGGACTGAATTTTTGCTTCAGACGGGCTTCTATTTCCTCAGTAATTTTGTGAGCAGTTTGTACTTCACTTGTTGCTACAACTACGTGCATTTCCACAAAAACTTGCCTTCCTAACAAACCGCGAGAAGCAATCTCGTGACAGTTAATTACTCCTGGTACTTCTATGACAATTTTATGAATTGCTTCAGGAGCGATCGCCATTTCATCTACTAACCAGGGTAAATTACTTTTGAGAACCGTCCAGCCACTTCTAAAGACTATAAAAGCTACTGGAAAAGCCAGGAGCCCGTCAAGCAACTCAAGTTGAGGTAAATTTAACTCTTGTGCTTGCCAAACACCAATTAAACCAGCCAGTACCGTAATTGTTACCCAAACATCACTCATAGTATGGTGAGCGTCAGCAATGAGAATGGCGCTGCCAAGACGTTGACCCACTCGACGCTCGTAAAAAGCGACAAAAATATTTATCCCCAAAACAATTAACAGCAGCCACAAATGGGGCTGAGAAATTTCCACCGAAGTGCTCCCGCGAACAAACCTTTCTATTGCTCCTTGGATAATTTCAAAGCAAGCAATACCCAGAAAGGCAGCAATTCCCAATGCACCTACAGCTTCATATTTTTGATGTCCGTAGGGATGTTCGCGATCGGGTTCAGGAGAAGAATACTGGCTAGCAACCAAACCCAAAACGTTGTTAGCACTATCTGTAAAACTATGCAAGGCATCAGCTTGTAAACTCAAAGAACCCGTAATCAATCCCACCACTGCTTTCAATCCCATTACTAATAGATTGAGTAGCAGCGTAAAAATCAAAACTTTACGAACCTTAGAGCGGTTGTCCTGTACCACAGAAGCCACTGGGTTAATTTATAACTTTACTTCAGTAATCTACCTTAAGTTGTTGGGATCGATTTTAAGAAAACACTAATATCAATCTAATTTTATGTTAAATTTCTCTTAAAATCAGGTAAAATTCTAATGCTACTTGGGTTTTATTAACAAATATCCTTCATGCCTCAACTCAAGCTCAACCTCATTCAAGGATCTGTCAGCTTCAACTTTACCCCTGATGCGGCCATTGATTTACAAAAAGAGATTTCACAACTCTTGCAAAGTTTAAAAGCTGTTGCAGCAGCAGGTGGTAAAGGCAAACCTACTCCTCACAAGCCGATGGAATATCGTCATGAGGGGGAAGTTTTTTTAGAAGTTTTTTGCAATCCTAATATTTATCCCAGTCCCTTTGCGGCTAAAGTTTTGTTAACTATTAAAGACGATCGTCTGCGACTAACTGCCGAGGCTGAACTTACCCGCGTAATTGAAGACGTTAATGAGTATTTAGAGCAAGTCAGTTAATAAAATGCGATTAACTTGAGTTAAGGAACATAACAAGATAGGTCGTACTTCCAGACAATATCTTTTGCCGTACCTTTATTTGGATGATATTCTAGCCCGTTGGCGAACTCCTACCTAAATTAAAAATTTTAGGTAGGGAGGTAGCTCAAAGTTTTTGTTCAAAATAATTATTTAATGGTACGGTATTCGTAAAATAACCTTAATGATTCCTGTTATTGTTTTTTTCTAATTAGTCGTTATCCCACTTTTCCGAACCAATTAGGTCCCCAACGCGATCGCGCAGCAAATAACTGTATCTTTCTAGTTCGTGCTCCACGTGTACCCACTCTCTAGCAGGTATATAGCGACATAGACTATAGATTGGTTGTCGGCGGCTAATAGATCCTGTTTCCACCAGTTGGCGTACTTCATCTCGAATCATGTCGATCGAGCAAAACTTAGGTGTTAGAGTTGGCAAAATATTGATACTCATGGAAATCAATCTTTAAATTTACGATCGTGAGTCTCAAGATTTATAGTAATCCAATTTTTTGTCCTAGAAACCAAAATAAAAACTCTGCCGTATAGAGGATTACAATCTTTGGAATTTTTTCTTATTTATTTTGGTTTTTATCTTTTTTTAAGTCTTTAACTCCAGCAATAGGTTAAAGAGCCCGTGTTTTACCTCAGGCTTTTCAGCTCAATCGCGCCTACTCAGTGAGTCATATTACCTTTTGTTGATTAAATTCGCTCTAGTCGCTCGGGATTTATTATTATATACTTAGGCCAACCTAATTAATCGTTATCCCATTGTTCTGACGCGATTAGATCGCCAATTTGATCCCTTAGCAAGTACTCCCATTCTTCTAGTTCGCACTCAACGCAGACCCACTCGCGAGCAGGAATGTAGTGACAAAGTACGTAAATGGGTTGGTGGCGACTGACAATACCTTTTTCTACTAGTTGACGAGCTTCGTCTTTAAGGGCATCGATAGAATAATTGATAGGAGGAGGCGAGGGCAATGTCTTGACACTCATGAATATTCACCTGAAAAATAACTCTCTATAAATACTATAGTTCAAGAATTGAGAGAAAAACACTAATAGTGCTGTATATTTAATTACATTTTTTTTAAATCTTCAAATACCCCGCAGAAAGGGCAATCCAGACTTACAAAAAATTTTCCGATCGAATTTCGATCTGACTTGACAAACCGAATAAAAGTTCGCAAGCACTTTTTTGGGCTGCTGGCATCTGTCCGTAAGAAAACACCCAAGGCAAGGTAATTTTCTCTGTAAGCCACTCCTGTACGTAAGGACTGCCGTAGATAGCCAGACCACAGAGAGAGCTATTTTTCTTCAATAATAGCTCAAGCCAATTTTTTGCTGCAGGTGTTAAGCTGGCGCTACCTCGGAAGGGATTGCCCCGAATAAAAATTTGTAACAAAGTTATTGAAAGCTCTTCTGGGTTAAGAAGTGTCAAAGTTTTGGCATCGACCAGTTGTGTTTCGCAGCCGAGTTTTTCAGGAATCGCCACTGCAGGTGTATGCCAAGCCAGAAAATCGCTACAATTGAGGGCCTCGTCTACCAAAATTAAATTTTTTCCCCCACTGGGAGGAGATTCGATCGGCAGACAGCCTCCTATTTTCATAGATTTTTGCGAGATAACATCAGCAGTTTGGATAGCGATCGCTCGATCTAATTGAGAGAGAGACTGTAGGGCGTAGTTTATTGTCTTCGACTCTTCTGGGAATTGAAAAACCTTTTGCTTTGCTTTCCAAATACGCTCCACAGAAGCGTTAATTCTTTCATCGCTCAAACGTCCCGATCGCACCGCCCCTTCTATAGCTCCAATTGCCACTTCTGGATCTTGTGGCATTAATAAAATATCAGCACCAGCTTCAACTGCCATCACAGCTATTTCTTCTGGGGTTGCATACTTTGCTGCTCCTGCCATAATCAAAGCATCAGTAACAATTAGACCAGAAAAACCCAACTGTTCTCGCAACTTACCTGTCAGAATAGGTTTTGATATTGTCGCAGGGCGATCGCCATCCCAATCAGGAATTATTAAGTGAGCGCTCATCACGCTATCTACCCCAGCAGCGATCGCCTTCTCAAAAGGAGGTAATTCTACTTCTGCCAGTCGGGAAGCCGAGTGAGACAATACGGGTAGTAAAATGTGAGAGTCTTCCGCCGTATCTCCGTGTCCTGGAAAATGTTTAGCAGTGGTTAAGACTGGGTATCGATCGGCTCCAGAGATAAAAGCAGCAGCTAAATTACCTACTACCTCTGGAGTATCTCCGAAGGAGCGAACGTTAATTACTGGATTATCGGGATTATTATTTACATCGACTACAGGGGCGAGTATCCAATTAATACCAACCGCTAGAGCTTCGCTAGCAGTAACCACTCCCATTTGAACAGCACATTCTCTAGCCAGACTGGGATTTTTAGCAGCTATTTCCCCAAGTGCCATGGGAGGAGGAAACCAAGTAGCCCCTGCAAACCTGTGTCCTACACCTTCTTCTATATCAGCAGCAATTAGTAAAGGAATTTTTGACCAGCTTTGCAGTTGTTGAGTGCGAAAAAGCAATTCTGGGGCGCTACCTCCCAAGACAATTACCCCACCTAGGTTTAGCTCCTGCAACCAATATTTTAGTTTAGTCGCAGGTGGTTCCCAAGTAGGGTAGCGAATTTGGCGATCGAACAAATAACCAGAGGCGCGAACCACGATCGTTTGTCCGATCTTTTCTTTAAGGGATAAATCAGTCCAATTTGGTAGCAGATCGGCCACAGACTTTTTTATTGCTACAGTTTTCAGTTTAACCCGCGTCTTCGAGGTTTTCTATTATATCCTCATCTGATTCCTTGCGAGCCTCACTTAATTGATTCAATAAGTGTAAAGTGCGATCGCCTCTTTCTAAAGAGCGATCCTCAATAAACACCACTTCTGGAGTTCTTCGCAATCTTACCCGATGACCGAGTTGCCGTCGAACATAGCTTGCAGAAGATTTTAAGCCCTCCATTGTTTCGGCTCTAGCTTCTTCTGTACCGTAGATGCTGACATATATTTTAGCGTGTTGCAAATCGCCAGATACATCTACAGCGGTTATGCTAACCATACCAGCACCAACTCGATCGTCTTTGATTCCGTTGAGTAACATTTGGCTAATTTCGCGTTTTATTAATGAGCCAACGCGAGAAACTCGACGGTTAGTTGCCATGGTTTTCGCCCCCCAAAATCTCTACTATGGGCAATGAGTTAGTTTGTTCTGGTCTTATTTGTTGTTTTCCGATTCCCCATTCCTTAGCTTACACTGACGTTAATCCTAACATCGCCTGTAAAGTAAAGAAAATAAAAGCTATGGTACCTAGCAGAAGACCTATTAAAGCTATTAAAGTCACAGGATTTTGCAACAGAGGTTTGATTCTCTCGAACAGAGCAAAGAATATACCCAGAGAGATAGTTATTAAAAAACCAGGGTAGCGGGAAACATTCTTCCAAAAATCTTGTTGTTTTTCCATCTTTCAGCCAAAATTTTTACTCTCTTCACGAGAGTAACACGGGAGCGTGGAAGTTGCCTTTGTGAATAAGATGGAGGAAACGCGACAAGGGTAATAACTGATTTAATTTGTCTTTTTTCCACTCCCTCGTGTCAGTTAAGCAAGTTTTGCTTTTGCTTCTTTTTGCAACAAATTAATTATGGAAGCTTTTTCTAGCAGTCCCACAACTACACCATCCTCTCGCACGACTGTAAATTCTTTAATTTCCTGCTTCTCAATTAACTTGACTACTTCTAAGAGCGAAATATTCGATTTAACAAGAGTATCTGTTGCTGCAGGTTGAGTTACATCTTTTACTGAGGTCTCCGTCCACTGAGAAGTCGGAACTTTTTTCATTTCCTCAACTGATATTGTTCCTAGTAATTGTCCTTCTCCATTGGTTACTAGAAACTTTCTCCATTTCTCCTTACCGATTATGTAATCGTTAGCCAATTCGCGCAGAGTTAAATTTGCAGCTACGATCGGGCTATCTGCAATTACCGCATCTTCAGCCGTATAGTTGCTTAGTTTGTCTTGTATTGTCGCTGACTGGGCAGAAAAACCAGCATTTTGCAACAAGAACCAACCAATTATCGCTGTCCACAAGCTACCTACGGAACTAATTCCTAACGTACCCATCAAACCTATTACTACAGCTAACCAGCCAAAAAATTGACCGACTCGACTGGCAAAAATAACTCCTTTGTTTGGATTGCCTGTAATTTGCCAAACTAAAGCTTTAAGAATATTGCCTCCATCTAGAGGTAAACCAGGAATCAGATTAAACAACGCTAAGAATAAATTAATCTGAGCCAGTAAGAAAATAATCTCGTCGGCAGGAGTTGGCAAGGCTATACTAGCATTGAGGGCCGTAAAGAAAGCGTATAACAGCAAACTTACTGCTGGTCCGGCGATCGCTATATAAAAAGACCCAGCTGGTGTTTTTGACTCTTTCTCTAAGCTTGCCAAACCTCCAAAGATAAATAAACTAATAGATTTGACCTCAATTCCCTGGGCTATAGCAACGAAACTATGTCCTAATTCGTGAGCTAAAACTGAAGCAAATAACAAAATTGCGGCAACTAATCCCAAAATCCAAGGGGTAATTCCTCCTATTTGTGGAAATTGAGCTAATTGACCGCCATAGATCAATGTTACCAATCCTAGGATGAAAAACCAGGAGGGATTTACATAAAATGGAATTCCAAATAAATTTCCTACGCGAATGTTGCCGTTCATATTAATTAATTGCTCGAAAAATCTTTCTTTTATGAATTCATTGTAACGAAGGGTAAAATCACTTTGTTCGCTCAAGAGGAGTAAAATCCGTCCCCAGAAGTTCGGTTCAAAATCATTTTATTTGGGCATAATATTATTATAGCTTTCGCATTATTAAAACATATTATTGTCAAAATTGAATCATGTCGGCTTCTGAAATAGAACGTCCTGAGTCTTACAGTCAAGAAGACGTGCAGCAAATACTGCAATTGGCAATGGTTTCTCGCCAAGTCACCAACGACGAAAAATTATCCAGACAACAACTGTTAGAAATAGCTGCGGAACTAGAAATAGATCCTCAATCTCTACAACTAGCAGAACAAGATTGGCTTACTGAAAGAACCTTAGAAAAAAAACGAGCAGCTTTCAATGCTTACCGAAGAGATAAATTAAAACAAAAAGGGATAAGATATATTATCGTTAACAGTTTTTTAGTGACTTTGAACCTCATTGGCTCTGGCACTATTTCTTGGTCTCTATATATTTTGCTAATTTGGGGACTAGCACTGTCTCTAACCACCTGGAAAACTCTTCAAACTCAAGGCGAAGCATACGATCGAGCTTTCGAACGCTGGAACTTCAACCAAGAGATGAAAACATCTGTGGTCAGCATTTGGGGCAAAATCAAAAAATCCTTGCAACTGTAACCAATACCTGGAGTTGATAAGAAGCCTACACGGGCAATATCTGATTCGTGTAGGAGTATGTCACCGAGATAGAGATAATTCTAGCTAAGCCAGAGCATATTGCTATACTATCGAGGAGTGCTTTCGTAATATTTAAAACTAAAGCTTAATTGTTACTAAAACTACCCAAATAAAGAGGTTATTATTTCTAGCTGATGCAGCCAACAGACTCCAGCAAATTTACCGAACAAGCTTGGGACGCAATAGTTCAATCACAAGAAGTTGCCCGCCGCTTTAACAACCAAAATTTAGAGGTGGAACACCTAATATTGGTGTTACTCGAAGCAAGAGAAGGTCTAGCAACAAGGATTTTAGAGAAAGCCAATGTAGATGTCTCTAGCTTAGAGCAACAGCTAGAATCATACACCGATCGACAGCCAAAATTAAGCAACGTAACTCAGCTATACCTCGGTCAAGGTTTAGATACTCTATTGGATAAGGCGGAAAATGCCAGAGAAAATTGGCAAGACAAATATATCTCAATAGAACATCTATTACTGGCATTCGCAGAAGACGATCGCATCGGTAAGCGTTATCTGCGCAACCTCGATCTAGACTACCAAGAATTGGAAACAACAATTAAAGCAGTTAGAGGGACTCAAAAAGTAACCTCGCAAAACCAAGAAGAACAATACGAAGCCCTAGAAAAATACGGGCGCGACCTCACAGAACAAGCTAAAATTGGCAAACTAGACCCAGTAATCGGACGAGATGAAGAAATTCGCCGCGTAGTTCAAGTATTGTCTCGCCGCTCGAAAAATAACCCAGTTTTAATAGGGGAACCAGGAGTAGGAAAAACAGCGATCGCAGAAGGTTTAGCCCAGCGCATTGTCAACGGTGACGTACCAGAATCACTCAAAAACCGCCAGTTAATCTCCCTCGATATGGGAAGTCTGATCGCAGGTGCCAAATATAGAGGCGATTTTGAAAAGCGCCTCAAAACCGTACTCGAAGAAGTAACCAAGTCTGAGGGACAAATCGTTCTATTTATCGACGAGTTGCACACGGTAGTCGGGACTGGTTCCAAAGAAAGCAGCATGGATGCAGCCAACTTACTAAAACCCATGTTAGCGCGAGGAGAATTGCGCTGTATTGGCGCTACAACCCTAGACGAATACCGCAAGCACATCGAAAAAGACGCAGCTCTAGAAAGACGATTTCAACAAGTTTACGTCAAACAGCCCAGCGTAGAAGATACTGTCTCGATTCTGAGGGGACTCAAAGAACGCTATGAAGTCCACCACGGAGTTAAAATTACCGACTCAGCCCTAGTTGCTGCTGCTAATCTCTCCGATCGCTATATTACCGAACGATTTTTACCAGATAAAGCGATCGACCTCGTAGACGAAGCAGCAGCCAAACTGAAAATGGAAATAACTTCCAAACCAGTAGAATTAGAAGCAATCGATCGCCGTTTGATGCAGTTGCAAATGGAAAAGCTCTCCATACAAGGAGAAGAAAAAAGCAGTAGAGCAGGTGTAGTGACGGTCGATCGCCTATCTCAAGAACGTTTGGAAAAAATTCAACAAGAAATAGATGAATTAGAAACAAAACAGCAAGAACTTTCTTCACAATGGCAAGGAGAAAAACAATTACTAGAAGAAATTAACGACCTCAAAGAAGAAGAAGAAAAATTGCGAATTAAAGTAGAAAAAGCCTTTCGAGATTACGATCAAAATGAAGCTTATCGGTTGAAATACGAGCAAGAAAAATTACACCACGATCGCGAAGCCAAAGAAACTACACTCATAGAATTACAATCTAAAGGCAACACCCTACTCAGAGAAGAAGTAACAGAAGCAGATATCGCCGAAATAGTCGCGGGTTGGACGGGAATTCCAGTTAATAGGCTACTAGAATCAGAACGTCAAAAGCTACTACAACTAGAAGGACACCTGCATCAGAGAGTTATCGGTCAACAAGAAGCAGTTGCAGCAGTATCAGCAGCCATTCGTCGCGCTAGGGCTGGAATGAAAGACCCCTCCAGACCGATCGGTTCCTTCCTCTTCATGGGTCCAACAGGAGTAGGAAAAACAGAACTAGCCAGGGCGATCGCTCAATTTCTCTTCGACAGCGAAGATGCTATGACTCGCATCGATATGTCGGAATATATGGAAAAACACGCCGTCTCTAGGTTAGTAGGTGCCCCTCCTGGATACATTGGTTTTGAAGAAGGAGGACAGCTAACCGAAGCAATTCGCCGCCGTCCCTATTCAGTAGTATTGTTAGACGAAGTAGAAAAAGCACACCCCGACGTATTTAACATTTTGTTGCAAGTACTTGACGACGGACGCATTACCGACTCTCAAGGCAGAACGGTAGACTTTCGCAACACGATCGTCATCATGACTAGCAATATCGGTAGCGAACACATACTAGAAATAGCTGGGGATGACTCCGACTACGAAGAAATGCGGAAAAGAGTCATGTTAGCACTGAGAAAACAGTTTCGTCCTGAATTTCTCAACCGCATCGACGATTTAATAATCTTCCATACCCTCAAGCGGGACGAATTGCGTCAAATTGTCAATCTACAAATCAAACGAACCGAGAAGTTATTAGCAGAACAAAAAATATTAATAGAACTTTCGCAAAAAGCGCGGGATTATATAGTAAATGTAGGCTACGATCCCAGTTATGGGGCGCGCCCTCTCAAACGAGCCATACAAAAAGAATTAGAAGACCCGATCGCTATTAAAATATTGGACAATAGTTTTGTAGGAGGAGATACCATCTCAGTCGATTGCGTGGATAATACCTTGAAATTCTACAAAAAAGGCGCGATCGTCCAGTCAGAGGAAAAAAAATCTACTCCCTTAAAGCTTACTTTGTGACGAATTTTTAGAATTACGTCATCTTCAAATATTGAATAGTAAAATTAGAACTATAGCGATCGAAATCACTTAAAACTGTTCTATGATTTGGCAATCGATCGGTTTAAGCCTGGGTTTGATAGGTTTAATAGGTATTTTGATAATTTTACCTGCATTTCTCTTTGATGTTTTTTGGCGATGGCAAATCGTACTATTAGTATTGAGCTATTTAATATTTTTTTCTAGTACGATTTGGCGCAGTCTAAAATACGGTAAATTTAGCGATCGCAGTCAAGACGAACAAACAAAAAGTTTATTAGGTCGCTTGGCATTAGTAATAGCAATTTTAGGTTTTGGCAGTACCCATTGGCTAGCCATTTACGATTTTTCTCGCCTTCAATCTTTAGAAAATCATTTGGTAAATTACACGCTAAATACTATAGCAATTCTATTAATAATAATTGCTATAGTGCTAAATCAAGTTGCGGTTAGAAGTTTGGGAAGATTTTTCGATCGCTTAGTTATTAAATCAGAACATAAGCTATTAACTACTGGAATTTATAGCTACATTCAACATCCAATTTATACCAGTTATATAGTTTTGTTTGGGAGCTTTTGTCTTTTATTACACAGTTTGCTAAGTATCGGCTTGCTAGCTGTAGTTTGTTTAGTTTGGTTTAGCAACCGAATTAGTATTGAAGAGAAAATGCTTTCTCAACAGTTTGGGGATGAATATCAAGCTTATCAACAAAAAACAAAAAAGTTGCTTCCATTTGTCTATTAACCGATAAAAGTAGCGATCGACATGTCTTCCAACTCAATCCCGATAAAGGTGCTATTAACAGTAATCAGTCATCAGCAAACAGTTATCAGTTGTGAGTGGGATGAAAAGTTTCCTAATTCTATAATTAGGACGTTTCATTAGTGGTTTAAATCCATTACTGAAACAGTGATAACTGATGACTGATAACTGATAACTGATTTAATAATAAAACAGCAATTATTTAACTGCCGTTTTATTACTCTATGTTTCAAAATTTATACGTAAACAAAGTGCGTGCTGTCGGACAGATTTAAACTCCCATTAGCAACCCCTTCTATTATGGCAATCAATTCATTGCCAAAGAAAATATCCGTTCCTGAAATTCCTGAAGCAACTAAGCTGTAATCTCTTCTATTTCCTTTGAGTTGAATCTTATCTTGCTTTTTGCCCCTAATATCAAATTCTCGAATTATGGCTAAATCATTAGAGCCAGAGGTTGAGTAGAAAACATTTTGTTGATTTCCGAGAACAATTAGATCTGCTCCATTACTGGATGCACCTCCATAAATAATATCCCGTTCTCCACTACCTGGATTGAGAGCATTTTCCTCAACACCGATCGAAGTATCATTGCCAGATGAACCTCTTAGAGTGTCATTTCCAGCTCCACCAATCATGGTATCGTTACCAGCATCCCCAGAAAGACTATCTCCACCTCTTCCTCCGATGAGGCGATCGTTATTCGATCCGCCATTAATAGAATCATTACCATTACCACCATGGATCCTATTTTTGGCATCATTACCGTAAATACTGTCATTGCTGGAGCTACCAGTTAATTTCTCAATAGTTACCCCATAAGCGATCGCAGTGCCTCTAGTAGTAGTGTAATAAGTCTTGTTGCTATTATCGCTCCGTGCTTTATAGGAAGTACCATTATAAGAACGTTGAGTGGTTAACATTCCGCCTTCGTTCATGTCAAAGCGATAACCAGAACTATTAAAATCTAGCTTAGAAAAGTCTAAAAGATCGACACCATTACTATCCCAAATGGTAGTTTTAGTAGCATTAGTTGCACTACCCCAATACCTGATACCATCAGAAAATCCATATACAGTATCAAAAGTGTAAGTAGTATTTTGAGCGTTATGATTTTTAGCTCCGTAAAGATTTTGTAATGCTTTGATATCGTAGGGCATGGGGGTTGATGCTGAATTGCCTGCAAAGTTATAACTCATCACCGTGTTGGTGGTGTTATCTTCGTCATAAGGCAAGAAAGGGCCAGTTCCGGAATTCGAACCGTTGTAATTTCCAGGATGTTTCAGACCTATAGCGTGAAAGGTTTCGTGAATTAGAGTCATGAAACCGTGAGTTCCTTCATCTCCTTGAAACCCATTAGTTGTCGAACTATTATCGTAGGAGGGATTTAAATGAACGTCTCCCCCAATGCGACTAGATGACGGATAATAGGCATAGGCATAATTAGGACCGTTAGAGAGCATATAGCGAATTTTACCGTAGCTAGTGCTCGAATCAGAAACTTCGACAAACTTAAGATTAATGAATGGCTCGATAATATTTTTTATAATGTAACGCACACTAGCTTTAACCTTATTGCTGACTGGGGATACCCCTGTTTGACTGCCGTAGTAAGAGCCGCCACTGAAGAAACTGTAAGAAATTGTATTGCTATCCCACTTCCTACCTGACAACAATGGATTAATTTGGGGGTCAAAAGAGTTGCTAACAATACTGCCATCAGGAGTTGAAGAAGAGTTAAACTCAGACGAGTTAATAGACTCAGCCAAAGAAACACAGCAAGCAGGACAACTACATCGGTTTGGCGTAACTTTTTGTGGATCGAAGGAATCGTTTCCAATCCAACCAAAACTTTGCTCTAAAGAATTATTTCTAGTTAAATCTGAATTTTCTTGTTCGGAAGAATTGGTACTTTGTTCTAGTAAATATTCTCTTGGCAAATCAATAGTATTACTTTGTCGTACAAAAGAACTATTAGAGCTATTGATTTCTGCTCGATCTCCACTCTCAATTTCTGTCGTTGTACTAAAGTCTTCCGATGCTAATTGTTGGGATGAATTTTCCACTACTAATCGATCGTTAAATTTATTGCCAAAAACACTCGATAAATTTGTATTTTCAGCAGCAAATTTTCTGATAAGCCCTCGATCGCTTCCTATTTTGTCCAATAGATTTTTCAGAGACAATGTATTGTCTGAATTGAAATTTGTTTTCATTTTTTTCTATTAAGAATTTATTAAACTAATAAGTTGTTTTGTTGATAATTTAACTTGTTTTTATTGATTTTTGCCAAAAAATAAATTTGAATTATCTTTCAAAGATATAGACATTGCAATATCTAATGTCTAGAAAATAAAATCTTTAAAGTAGTGTTTACTGAGTATAATATAGGAATATATATAAAAAAGTCCATTCTTGTTTAGTGGCGATCGAATTACAAATTACTAGTTCAAATCTTTTTTAAGGTCTTATGTTCTCTTTTCAGATCCTATTAATTGAAGACTTTTTGATTAAAAAGTTATACTAGTAAGAATTAATTATTTTTAGCGTCTATTTATCACCATTTTGCCAAGTTTCAAGCATTTGTTCGGTATTAGCAACCATAACCTCTGCATAATTAGTTATGTGTTTTTGGTGAAATACCGGTTGAATTAACCTTCGCTGGCGAAACCATGATTCTCCAACGCTTGTAATTAATCCTTCTCCCAAAATACGGCGCAAAGGTCCACCTCTCTTAACAAATAATTTTCTGTCATTGAGGACTTGCTCTATATATTCGGGGCGATTTAAGAACAAAGCCTGACTATTGCCCAATCGCAAAGGTACAATATTGCCATACTCGCGAGCGCATTTAGTCAAAAATTCTAATCTTTCATTACTGAGGTCGGGAAGATGACCGAGAAAAAACCTTGCTTTAGGGCTGGGTAATGTAAATACATTTGCATTCATGGCTCAATTCTCCTTTGAAATAGAATCAAAATCGGCTAAACCAGCGATCGCGAATCGACTAACTATTGCGCTTACTTCTTCAAGAGAAAGAAAATCTTTCTCAGATTCTTCATTTTGCTGCATCCACCAAACAGCAGAGCGATTGACCATCGCCACAATAGCCGTACTCAACAGTTCGAGTTCGCAGTCTGGAATATCTAAGGGATGGATTTCTCTTAAAAGCTCAGCAAACCAATCAGCGTATCGTTCGCGCAAACTAACCCCTACCCGCATTCCCGCATCGAAACCAGCGAAACCGACCTGGAATAAATCGCTGTTTTCCCCCGCAAAATGAAAAAACTTAGCGATCGCGCTCTCTATAATTTCGTCCCAGGCATATTCAGATTCTTTAGCCTTATCTAGAAATACATCTAACTCTTCACCTAGTTCGGAAAATCCTTTCTTTAAAACAGCAAGATAAATATCCTCTTTCGATGAAAAATGCAGGTAAAAAGTCCCGAAACCCAGATCTGCTCTCTCGGTTATTTGCGCGATCGTCGCCGATGTTAAAGCTGTTGTAGCAAATATTTTGCGCGCAGCGTCGAGCAAACGCTTTCTTGTCTCTGCTTGACGGCGCGCTTTGCGTCCCGATCGCTTTCCTTGTTTGTCTTTTTCACTCATAATTTTACGATGATAATATCATCACTGATAAAAATATCAGTTTTTTTTACAAAAATGGCGATCGACTCGATCGGAAAAGCTACTGTAAACGGACAAAGAGGTATTAACGGTTAAATGATTCTCGATCGCTTCTTGGGGCTGTGGGACTATTGCGGCAGCACATTAATCATTTGTACTACCAGGAAATTGTTTTATCAATTTAAATTGCTAAGAGCCAGGAAGTGGTCGATTCTCTCAAGATATGATAAGGGTTTTAATGATATATTAATTTCATCAGAGTTCGACAACGCTAGTAAAAAATAGCGATCGACTTAAAATCTAGTAAATATAAAAGAATTGTTCCTATGCCATTTTCAATCGATTCAGCCAGAGGAATTTTTCCTAACACTTTATCTGCAGATGCAGTACCAGCAACAATCGCTCGGTTTAGTCAACTCAGTGCAGAAGATCAACTGGCATTGATTTGGTTTGCTTATCTGGAAATGGGTAAAACAATTACGGTTGCTGCTCCAGGAGCTGCTAATATGCAGTTTGCCGAACCAACCCTCAATGAGATAAAACAAATGACTCCTCAACAGCAATCTCAGGCAATGTGCGACTTAGCCAACCGTGCAGACACACCAATTTGCCGAACTTACGCTGTTTGGAGTCCCAATATCAAGTTGGGTTTTTGGTATCGTTTAGGAGAATTGATGGAACAGGGACTAATTGCTCCAATTCCCGAAGGGTACCAACTTTCTGCTAACGCCAGTGCCGTGCTAGCAACAATTCAAAGCTTAGAGTCAGGTCAGCAAATTACAGTTTTACGTAACGCTGTAGTTGATATGGGATACGATACTAGCAAATTAGGTAGCTATAAGGTAGTTTCCGAACCCGTTACTCCCCCCAAAGATATGGCACAGCGTACTCAGGTAACAATCGAAGGTATTACCAATACTACTGTCCTGAGTTATATGAACAACTTGAATGCCAATGACTTTGATGCTCTGATTGAACTATTTGTTCCTGATGGCGCCCTGCAACCACCTTTCCGCAGACCAATTGTAGGCAAAGAGGCTGTACTTAAATTCTTCAGAGAAGAATGTCAAAATCTCAAGTTAATACCCAAACAGGGTGTTTCTGAGCCTGCAGATGATGGCTACACTCAAATTAAAGTGACGGGTACAGTACAGACTCCTTGGTTTGGCGCTGGAGTAGGTATGAATATAGCTTGGCGATTTTTGCTTAACCCTGAAAACAAAATTTTCTTTGTGGCGATCGATTTGTTAGCATCTCCCAAAGAATTATTAAACTTTGCTCGTTAGAAAATAGTTAAGGCAAAAAAAACTAAAATTCAAAAAATTTTGTTTTGCTGCTCTCTTCAGGGAGAGCACTTTTTTTGTTGCTAGCTTCAAAAATTTGCTAATATAAGGTGTTAGACTTAAATCTAAATCTTATATGTTTATTAGACTACTCAGATTGAAAGTTAGATATTAGCTTTTTAAATCTAAGTGGTTTGATTAACCAAAGCTTAAATAAATTTTAGTTTAAATGATGCAACTAAGTAACGGGTGGACTAAAACAGAACAACAAATAGCTCAAAAAGCTTTTAAAAAAGCTCATCAACGAGAAATAAATCATTTAATTCAACAAGTTCGCGATAATGCTAGTGAAATCGCAGAACTTGAGGATCTGTGGCGTCTTCATGATTTCTTGAGTGCCAGAAGACACGACATAGACGGTAAATACGATTATAGAGAGTCAATGCTCCTTTTTGTCTTCGCTCAGTTAATTCAACAAGGATGGCTTTATTTAGATGACTTAGAAGGTTTAAGTAAAGATAAATTGACTAAGATATCTGCTTTAACACGGATGTAATAAAATAGTATTTTGACTAATAAGTAGAAAATAACAAAACTAAGAGCTAAAACTACGATCGCTGCTAGGGTAGAGAACAAAACACAACACAATTGTTGTATTAGCAGTAATCTATGTCGTGCCACAGGCTTATAGTCTAGTAATACAAGAAAATGGGAGAAACATTTTTTGTATTTATTTCATAGGTTGACTATAGGCAGTTTCTGGGTAGAGTAGGAGCGACAAGTCAATCTTTCCCGATCGCCTCTTTGTAGAGAAAACCGAAATATATCTGGGGTGTAATCCTGCAACCATAAATTAAAGGATATCGTGCAAGATCTATAACTAAAGATAGTTCAAACAACTAATAGAGATATTATGACTGTACTTGAGAAGGGCAACATCACGATACATACAGAGAATATCTTTCCCATCATCAAGAAATCTCTTTATACAGACCACGAAATTTTCTTGCGGGAATTAATATCCAACTCTGTAGACGCAATTTCTAAACTAAAAATGGCATCTCTGGCTGGAGAATTCCAAGGGGAACTTCCTCCAGCAGAGATTACCATTACCATTGATAAAGAAAATAAAAAACTTTCAGTATCCGATACTGGCATCGGCATGACAGCCGAGGAGATAAAAAAATATATCAACCAAGTTGCCTTCTCCAGCGCCGAAGAATTTATCGAAAAATACAAGAAGACTGCTAACGACCTAATCGGTCACTTCGGACTTGGTTTCTACTCTTCCTTCATGGTCGCCAAACAAGTAGAGATCGATACCCTATCTTTCAAAGAAGAAGCCAAAGCAGTACATTGGTCTTGCGATGGTTCTCCCAGCTTTGAATTAAGCGAGAGCGAGCGCAGTGAAATAGGGACTACCATCACCCTCACCTTAATGGAGGAGGAGGAAGAATACTTAGAAGAAGCGCGGGTTAAAAATTTAGTCAAAACCTATTCCGATTTTATATCCGTACCGATTAAATTCAACGGCGAAGCTATTAACAAGCAGCGATCGCCTTGGAAAGAATCTCCAAGAGATTTAAAGGACGAAGACTATTTAGAATTTTACCGCTATTTATACCCCTTCCAAGAAGAACCCTTACTCTGGGTACACCTAAACACAGACTATCCTTTTCTGCTCAACGGCATTCTTTACTTTCCCAAATTAAAACCCGACGTAGACGTTACCAAAGGACAGATTAAACTATTCTGCAACCAGGTATTTGTTAGCGACAACTGCGAAGCAATTATTCCTGAATTTTTGATGCCATTGCGGGGAGTTATTGACAGTCCCGACATTCCTCTAAACGTATCTCGAAGTGCCTTAACCAACGATCGTACGGTACGCCGCATTGCCGACTTTATTGCCAAAAAAATAGGCGATCGACTCAAATCTTTATATAAAGAAGATCGCAACGAATACATTCGCTCCTGGGAAGACGTAGGAACTTTCGTCAAATTTGGCTCTCTTAAAGACGAGAAATTTAAAAAACAGGTCGAAGACCTAATTATTTATCGCACCACTTACCAACCAGAAGTACCTAGCAAAGATACCCCCAAAGTAGAAGTACAAACAGAAGAAGGAGACGAGTGGCAAGATGTTTCCTCTTCCGAAAAAGAGGACGCGCCAATAGAACCATACACCACCCTCAAGGAATATCTAGAACGTAACAAAGAAAATAACGAAAACCGAGTATTCTACTGTACCGACCCCGACACTCAAGCCACCTACATCCAACTATACAAAAAACAGGGTTTAGAAGTCCTGTTTCTCGATTCTTTCATTGATACCAATTACTTCATCCCCTTCCTAGAGAGAGAATATACTGACGTGAAATTCTCTCGCGTTGACTCCGAATTAGAGAAAACTCTAATAGACGAAGAAGAAAACAAGGAAATTGTCGATCCCAATACTAATAAAACCCGCAGCGAGGTAATTAAAGAGATATTTGAAAAATCTCTCAATAAACCCAGATTAAACGTCAAAACCCAAGCACTCAAATCAGACGATCCACAAGGAACCCCACCAGCGATGGTGCTCGTCCCAGAAGCCATGCGGCGACTGCAAGAAATGACTGCGCTCATGCAGCAAAAAACCATGGCATTTCCTGACGATCACGTATTAATTGTTAATACCGCTCATCCCTTGATTGAAAACATTTACCAACTCAGTAAGGGAAGCATTATTCAAGGTAGTGGGGAATCTCCTTCAGAGGAATTAGTAAACTTGATGTGTCAGCACGTTTACGATTTAGCACTAATGTCTCAAAAAGGCTTTGACGCAGAAGGAATGAAAGCCTTTGTGGAAAGGTCAAATAAAGTATTAACCCGATTGACACAACAGTAAAGTCCTCCCCGACTTGCGCACTTCGCTTAGTCGGGGCTGACAAAACTCGCGATTTGGCTTTCGTGCTGCAACGAGTGCCAACTAGACGATGTTACTATCAATCCCCGTCGCTTCCTCGCGGGCAGGTGTTTTGCTTATCCCTGATATGAATTCTGTTTAATTAATCATAAATACCGTAACAGCGGCGGGGAGACAGGTTAAAAATAATTATTAACTTTACAATAACCCTACAAAATGCAAAGGCCCGTGACCGCTAATTAACTCCAATACCAAAGCGATAAACCCCAGCATCGCTAAACGACCGTTCCAAACCTCGGCTGCTGTAGTCATACCCCATTGCCACCTTTCTTGGGGATACATCTTCATGTTCTTCTTGGGGTGGGTCAATTCAGCAAAAGTTGGAGAGGGATTTTCCAGAGCTTCTTCGACCAAATTAGCTAAGGCTTCAATGAAGACTGGGTGAGTATTGAGGGCTGGAACGCGCTGAAAATTCTCAATTCCCGCTTCTTCGGCAACTTCTCGGTACTCGATGTCAATTTCTTCTAGGGTTTCGATGTGTTCGGATACAAAGCTGATCGGTACTACGACTAAGTCTTTTACCCCTTTTTCCCCTAACTCTTGTAATGCGTCTTCGGTGTAGGGTTTGAGCCATTCTACTGGGCCTACCCTACTCTGATAAGCTAGAGTGTGCGGATTAGGTCGATCGAGAGTTTTCATAATCAGACGAGTGCATTCTTCGATTTCCTGTTGGTAGGGATCTCCTGCTTCGTCAACGTAGCTTTGAGGAACACCGTGAGCGCTAAAAAATATATGAACTCGATCGGGGTTGGGATATTGTTCTATTTCTTGTCCGATCAAATCTGCCATAGCTCGCAAGTAGCCAGGAGCGTTATACCATGAAGGAATAACGCTATATTTTATGCCCTTGAGGTCTCGTTCTTCGAGCCACATTTTTTCGAGGATGCGAAAACTAGAACCGCTAGTACTAATGGAAAATTGAGGATAGAGAGGAAGAACAACTAAATTCGAGATGCGATCGCGCTCGATCCTAGCGATCGCTTCTTCTGTGTACGGATGCCAGTAACGCATTCCCACATATACGCTCACCTCTATATCTTTGGCAGATAGTTTTTCTTCTAGCGCTTGGGCTTGGGCTTCTGTTATCTTTCGCAGTGGCGATCCCCCGCCAATTTTTAAATAGTTCTGTTGCGATTTTTTAGCTCTTAAACTAGAAATTAACCATGCTAGTGGTTTTTGCAGTCCTTTTATCGGTAGGCGAATAATTTCTGGATCGGAAAAAAGATTATATAAAAATGGACGTACGTCCTCTATTGCTTCTGGCCCACCTAGATTAAGTAATAAGACCCCAACACGACCCATAGTTTCTACAACTTTGTAATTTTTTCAGGTTTTTTACCAATTTTAACAATATAGCTTTTTCTTAGGTTTAACTGGTAACAAACTACACACAATTTAATCAGGAGGTTTTCAGTTGGCTACTATTTTAAGAACTTTGAGTTACAAATACCAGTGGTTTTACGATGGCATATCTAATCTAGCTGCTTTAGCTGTTGGTGGTGAAAATAGATTTCGTAATTTAGCTTTAGAACAATTGCCGATCGATAAAAATACTGAGGTATTAGACTTGTGTTGTGGGGCAGGTCAAACTACTAAAATTTTAGCCCAATACTCCGATCGCGTAACTGGTTTAGATGCCTCCCCAGTTGCCCTGACAAGAGCACAGCGAAATGTCCCTAATGCTAGGTATATCGAAGGTTTGGCACAAAATATGCCTCTAGAATCCGAGCGATTCGATCTAGTTCACAGTAGCGTCGCTCTACACGAAATGAATCCTGACGAACTGCAACAAATTTTTCAAGAAGTTTATCGGGTCTTAAAACCAGGAGGAGTATTTGCCTTTATAGATTTCCACAAACCGACTAATGGGTTATTTTGGCCCCCTCTCGCCCTATTTATGTGGTTGTTTGAAACTCAGACTGCTTGGCAATTATTGCAGACCGATTTACTTGCTAAATTAGAGGAAACTGGTTTTAAAATTGCTCGACACAAATTATATGTAGGTGGTAGCTTGCAGGTAGCTCAAGCAAAGAAATAAGATTAAAACCAACCGAGTCCTCTAAAAATTAACTAAAACCTATGTCCGCAAGAGCAATCTTACAGCCCGATCTGATTCTTGAGGGCCCCGTCGTCAGCCTTTCTCCAGAAATTATAGATCGATATCAACTCCAAGGTTTAATTTTGGACGTTGACGAAACTTTAGTACCTTTGAGCGAAAAAGATGTTTCTGAGGAATTAATCCTTTGGGTAGAGACAATTAGAGAACTAGCCTCCCTGTGGCTAGTTAGTAATAACCTCAGTGAAAGCCGTATCAGTAGGATTGCTCAGTCTTTGGATATACCTTATTTTGTCCGAGCCCGCAAGCCTTCTCGACGTAAGTTAAGACAAGCCCTTGAAGCTATGAACTTACCCGCATCTCAGGTCGCAATGGTGGGCGATCGCCTCTTTACTGACGTGTTGGCTGGCAACCGACTCGGTATGTTTACTATTTTAGTAGAGCCTATGGTCGATCCTACTAAAGCTAACCCCTCCTATCATTTACGCAATTTAGAAGTTTGGATATCTCAAGCTCTAGGGGTTTCTCTGGCTGCTGGCCAACAAAAATTTACTAAATCTAACAAATCGCAAGATATCGAAATATAAAAAAAACATTACGAAATAAAAGATTACGTAAAATCTCTGAGATTATAAGTTCAGTTAAGTTTTAAATGGGGTCAGCCAAAATAAAGACCCTAAATATAAAAAATACCTGGAGAATGGGGTCAGCTTATATAAAGACCCTAAACATAATAAAAACAAGAGAGCGTCAGTCCTACACTATAGTAGTTCTGACGCTATTATAAATTGTTACTCTTTCAGAGAGAATGCCTCAAACCCTGGTAGTCAAAATAGGCACTTCTAGTCTTACCCGACCTGAAACTGGTCAACTAGCACTTTCAACGATCGCTTCTTTAGTAGAAACTTTAACTCGTTTGCGTCGATCGCTTTACCGAGTAATCTTAGTATCTTCGGGAGCAGTAGGAGTTGGTTGCGCGAGACTCGATCTCAAAGAGCGACCTCGAAAAATGCCCGTTAAACAAGCAGTAGCAGCGGTCGGTCAAGGAAGATTAATCAGAGTCTACGACGACTTCTTTACTAGCCTGCAACAGCCAATTGCTCAGGTACTGCTTACACGTCGGGATCTTATGGAACGGAGTTGCTACGTTAATGCCTACAACACCTTTGAAGCCCTTCTAGAATTAGGAGTAATTCCCATAGTTAATGAAAATGATACTTTAGCTGTAGACGAGCTGAAATTCGGCGACAATGACACTCTATCAGCTAGAGTTGCCAGTCTACTTAAAGCAGACTGGTTATTTCTTCTGACCGATGTCGATCGGCTGTACTCAGCAGATCCTCGAGTAGTACCCGACGCTCAACCTATTAATCTAGTTACTTCTACTGATTTCGATCGATTACAAGTAGAAGCTGGTTCGAGTTCTAAATGGGGAACTGGAGGTATGTTAACAAAATTAACTGCCGCTCGTATTGCTACTTCTGCTGGAGTCAGAACAGTAATTACTCAAGGAAAACAGCCAGAAAATATTGAAAAAATCTTACAAGGAGAACATATAGGAACTCAGTTTGAACCCCAGTCCGCTATGGTAGATAAAGCTCGCAAGCGCTGGATCGTTAACGGTTTGGAGCCCAAGGGGAAGCTTCATCTAGATGAAGGAGCAGTGGTGGCAATTTGTCAAGGGGGTAAATCATTATTAGCTGCTGGTATTACCCAGGTAGAAGGGAATTTTAGTAGCTCCGATGCCGTGCAGTTGTGCAATAGTAAAAGTAAAGAAATTGCGAGAGGAATTGTCAACTACAACAGCGCAGAAATAGAAAAAATCCAAGGACACCATTCAGAAAAGATTCCCCTGCTGCTGGGCTACGCTGGGTCTGAAACAGTAGTTCATCGGGACAATCTAGTCTTGAGAGATTGAACTGCGATCCCCAAATATGCCCCAATTGATAACATTTTATTGTTGGATATAAGTTTGAAAGTATGCCAAGATGTTATTATTGATAAGGTATAGCTATTTTAACCATTTAATTAATATAGGGCAATAATCATGGCGCAAGCACCTGTATCTCCGGTAGTGCTAGTCATCTTAGATGGCTGGGGTTATCGCGAAGCAACTGATGCAAACGCTATTGCCGCTGCTAAGACGCCAGTAATGGACAGTCTGTGGGAGGCATATCCGAGAACTCTAATTAGCGCATCCGGTAAACAAGTAGGACTACCTGCAGGTCAAATGGGTAACTCCGAAGTAGGACACCTAAACATAGGTGCTGGAAGAGTTGTTCCTCAGGAATTAGTCCGCATTACTGATGCCGTAGAAGATGGATCTCTCCTGCAAAATCAGGCTTTAGTAAAAGCTTGTGAAGAGGTCCGCGCAAGGGGCGGTAAACTGCATTTAATTGGCTTGTCATCTGTTGGAGGAGTTCATTCTCACTTACTACATTTATTGGGATTATTGGACCTAGCCAAAGCACGAGCAATAGAGGATGTCTGCATCCACGTAATTACTGACGGTAGGGATACTTCTCCTACAGATGGAATCAAAATTATAGAAAAAATTCAAGATCGGATCGAGGAAATTGGTGTAGGGCGCATAGCAACAATTACAGGTCGTTATTACGCTATGGATCGCGATCGTCGTTGGGATCGCACCCAATTAGCATACGAAATAATCACCTCCGACGGCACGGGAGACGGACGCACTCCCCTAGAAGTCGTCAAAGATTCCTATGCCGAAGATATTACCGACGAATTCATTAAACCTACAAGAGTCGCCCCTGGTGCAATAGAACCTGGTGATGGGGTAGTTTTCTATAACTTCCGCCCCGATCGAGCTAGACAACTCTGCTATGCTTTGGTCAGTCCAGATTTTAACGGATTTGAACGGGAAATAATTACACCTCTAAGCTTTGTCACTTTTACTCAATACGACCCCAACTTACCAGTGTCGGTCGCTTTTGAACCCCAAAATCTGACCAAAATTTTGGGGGAAGTAATTGCTGAAAGAGGATTAAAACAGTTTCGCATCGCCGAAACCGAAAAATATCCCCACGTTACTTATTTCTTTAATGGTGGCAAAGAAGAACCCTTTCCAGGGGAAAAACGGGAACTAATTCAAAGTCCCATGGTCACTACCTACGATAAAGCACCTCGAATGTCAGCCGAACCGGTCACAGAGGGAGTTTGTGCGGCTATAGAGTCGGGGATTTACTCAATGGTAGTAATCAACTACGCTAACCCCGATATGATCGGACATACGGGAAATATAAAAGCAGCAACTCAAGCCATTGAAACAGTCGATCGATGTTTGGGACGCTTGCTGAGAAGTGCTAATAAAATGGGTGGGACGGTCTTAATTACCGCAGATCACGGCAATGCTGAATATATGAGAGACGATCGAGGAAATCCTTGGACGGCTCATACCACTAATCCCGTACCTTTTATTTTAGTAGAAGGGGAAAAACGCAAAATACCTGGATACGGAACCGAAGTATTACTGAGAGAGGACGGCTGTTTAGCAGATATTGCCCCGACAATTCTGGAAATCTTACAATTACCCCAACCAAAGGAAATGACTGGTAGCTCTTTGATTAAACCAATAGAGTTTCAAGTAAGATCTAATCGGACTCCCGTACGCATTTCTCTCTAAAAAACTTCCATAGAATCGCGGCAATATGGTATAGTAATTAAATGGCTAAAATAGCTAACATACTATCCTTTTGCTGCGGCTATTAGGTTGCGATCGAATTTTAGAAATTTGCGATGAAAGTCGAACAACTAGTTCAAATTGTTTGGGCAGTTTCTGCTGTACTGCTCGTTGTTTTAGTCTTACTTCACAGTCCCAAAGGTGACGGTTTAGGAGGAATAGGCGGACAAGCTCAATTATTTACAAGCACCAAGAGTGCAGAAAAAGCACTTAACCGCATAACTTGGGTTTTGAGCATTACCTTTATTGCTTTAACGATCGTCTTGAGTGCGGGTTGGTTGAGAACGAGCTGAAATTTACAACACTAAAATATCTCGTTTTTTTGGGAGTATCTGTTGCAATTAGTCTCGTGCTATTTTGGACGGGTTTTGAGGTAGTAAAAGCAGAAGAATCAGTTTATTCTTTACCTGCTTTGCAAACTCATCCTTTACCTTCTTCTTTAGTCCATTGGAAAGACGAGCGCAATGGAGGAGACTATTTTAACCAAATACGATCTACCCCTGTGGGATATTTGGTGTGGTCTGAGTTTCCTCTAAAAATATACGTACAGCGACCTAGTAATTCTAGGGATGGAGAAGCCAGTTTCGATCGCTTTCAACAATGGGTAGATGCTGTTTTAAGCGCAGTGGATGAATGGAATGAATATTTACCTTTAGTAGAGGTGGAACGAGAAGAATTAGCTGATATTGTTATTAAGCGATCGCTTCCTCCATTGAAGGCAGAAATTAATCCCGAAACAGGTTTATTCGATATATCTCCAGTTCGTTCTGGTCAAACTAAATATAAAATATACTTGCGATCGGGTAGTACTCCAGTTTTATCCCATCGCATGACTGTAGAAATTAGTCCCACTCAAAGCAATGATTCTATAATAGCTACTGCTCGCCACGAATTAGGTCACGCTTTAGGAATTTGGGGACACAGTACTGAAGAAACCGACGCTATGTATTTATCTGGAGTGCGCAACCCACCCCCTATTTCTCCGAGAGATATTAACACCCTCAAAAAAATTTATCAACAACCAACTAGACTCGGTTGGAGTTTACAAAATTGAGACTGGGATATTTTATCAATAGTTTTAATAATTGTTCAGGATAATTAATGGTATTAGCTACGGATAAAAGAACAGATGGGCAATCGGCAACGGCAACAAACCATAATTACTCTTTCTGGTTTTTCAGCATTTGCATTCTGCCTAGCAGGACTTGCAGGATGGCAGTGGCAACAAGCAGAAAAACAAACAAAAATTGCCAATTTAGAGGCTAAAGCTATTGAAGCAGAAAACCTGATTTCTACTAATTCTGTAGAGGGGCTAGTTATGGCAATGGCGGCTATTGGTGAAAGAAGTCAATATAGGTTAGAAAAAAAACTTCCTAGAGTTTACTTTAGTTTGTCAAAAACAACGGAAGCTGTTGGAGAAAGACTAAGGCTCACAAATCACACAGGTGAGGTGACTTCGGTACTTGGGTCGGGTAATTGGCAAGATTTACTAACTCTAGCTTGTAACAGATTGCGATATCATTCTGTACTGTTAGAAGCTGAAACCCAAGATGCTAAAACTGCTGGTAATGCTTGTTTAGAATATAGTTACTGGAATAATAGTAAAAAAGCCGAATTTCAGCGCGATCGCGGTTTAGCCATCTCTGGTCAAGGTAAATATTCTCAAGGTGCGCTCGAACTTGAAGAAGCTAAAAAAAGAGACTTCACTATAGACCTCAATCCTGGCACTGAAAAAGTTGAAAGAAATCCAGATGAAGTAGCTAAACAATTGGCAGCAGCAGCAATAGTACAACAAGCGAGCGCACTAGCCAAAGATGAAAAAATAGATGAAGCGATCGTCTTATTTAAAAAAGCGCAAACATTCTCTTCTGAAATTGACCTCAATCCCGATACCAAAAAATTAGAAATAGACCCCAATCAAGTAGCCAAACAACTAGCGGCATTGGCTATGGTCCGACAAGCGAAACAATTAAACGAAAAAGAAAGAATACAAGAAAAGATCGATGTTTATAATAAAGCGATAGAATTCCATCCTAATTACACTTCTGCTTACTATGAGCGCGGTTTAGTTTACTCCCACCAGGAAAAATGGGAATTAGCCATTGCTGATTACACTAAAGCTATTCAAATCGATTCTAATTTTGCTGGTGCTTACTATGAGCGCGGTTTAGTTTACTCTCACCAGGAAAAATGGGAATTAGCTATTGCCGATTACACTAAAGCTATTCAAATCCGTCCTGATGTTTCTTCTGCTTACTATGAGCGCGGTTTAGTTTACTCTCAACAGAAAAAATGGGAATTAGCTATTGTCGATTACACTAAAGCTATTCAAATCCGTCCTGATGTTTCTTCTGCTTACTATGAGCGCGGTTTAGTTTACTCTCAACAGAATCAATGGGAATTAGCTATTGCTGATTACACTAAAGCCATCCAAATCGATTCTAATTTTGCTGATGCTTACTATGAGCGCGGTTTAGTTTACTCCCACCAAGAAAAATGGGAATTAGCTATTGCTGATTACACTAAAGCTATTCAAATCGATTCTAATTTTGCTGGTGCTTACTATGAGCGCGGTTTAGTTTACTCTCGCCAGAATCAATGGGAATTAGCTATTATCGATTACACTAAAGCTATTCAAATCCGTCCCGATCTTTCTTCTGTTTACTATGAGCTGATTGACTGACAAAAGTTGTTACAAAAAATCATTTTTTCAACAAGAGGTAGAACTTCTGACTTCTGACTTCTGACTTCTGACTTCTGACTTCGTGAAATATTCTTGTGGTATTCCCTGAAGAGGAAATTCAGGGATATTAACTATCTCAAACAACTTTCTATTGTTGCTAGTACAGATTGGGCTAAGGAATTAAGATCGTAGCCTCCTTCTAGTCCGAAGAGAATGCGACGAGTAACCTTCAAACAGCGATCGCTAAATATGCCATAATCTTTTGGTTGTAAGGAAATTCCAGCTAAGGGATCGTCGTGATTTGCATCGTAACCAGCACTAACAATTAATAAATCTGGCTTAAAGTTAGTTAGAAAGGGAATAACTTTTTCTTCAAAGGCTGGTAAATACTGGGCAATTGTACTACCTGCAGCCATTGGCACGTTTAAGACGTTATCGTATTTGCCTTTATCTGTAGCGCTTCCAGTTCCAGGATAACAGGGATATTGGTGTAGTGAACAATATGCTATTTGAGGATTGTTTTCGACGATCGCTTCCGTACCATTACCGTGATGTACGTCCCAATCCAGAATCGCAACCCGATCGACATCGGAAAGAGAGAGTGCGTAGTCAGCGGCGATCGCTGCATTAGAAAACAGACAAAACCCCATACCAGTTTTGCTAGTAGCGTGATGACCTGGAGGACGAGAAAGTATGAATACTGGTTCTCCTGTAGCTAACACCCGATCGACTCCATCTAACCAAGCACTCACTGCTAATAAAGCGATATCGTAACTATTTTTAGAAACGGGGGTATCCATGTCTAACATTCCCCCACCGCTTTCAGCAATTTGCTGAACTCTGTTAATATATTCGGCTGCGTGCAGCTTTTGGACGATCGGCAATAGGTCTCTTTTGTCTGTTGGGGTAGGTAACTGCCAATCAATTTTATCAGCCCAAGAAGCCGATCTTATAGCTTCGACAATCGCAGTTAAACGTTCGGGTCTTTCTGGATGAAAGCGACCTGTTTGGTGTAGGAGAAAATCATCAGAATAGATAATCGGCAGCATCATTGATGGCAATTTAAGGTTCTGACCAATTTAAATTTAAAATTATACCCGATTTATTTAGATAGAGGACATTTTTATTGGTTTTTGTTTAATATGTGGCAGTTTGTCTTTTTCCGCCATTGTTTCAATAATTTTTAGCAATTTAGAATGTTCTTTGTTTGTCATTTCAATATGGGGATCTTTCTTTCTGGATTGTAGGGTGCGTCTATATTTTTGCCAAAAAGACTTCTCAATTTCTATTTCGTTCAATTCAAAGGGAAGTTGTATCTTCACGACCAAGGCGAATTCGCATTTCTTTTCTATTCCTTGAATTAATAGATCGCTACAACCAATTTCAACTTGTAATTCGCGAAATGAATTTAAGAATATATGCCAATCAATACCGCTTCTAAATATTAATTCAACCGTCTTTGTCGTGTTGTGGAAGATTTTGCTGAATTCTCCTGGAACGAAATTTTTATTAGCATCGCGGGGACGACGTATGGAGCGATCGCTGCTGGAGTAAAAATATTTACATGTCACTTCTTCAAAATTAGTTTCGCTGTCAATTTGCCAATCTTCTATACACGCTCCAGTGAATACAGCTTTGTTAAAGTTGCTGTGCAGTGCTTTGACTCGACTCAAAGAACAATGACTAAAATCGGCTTCGATAGCATTAGCGCGACAGAGGTTAGCTCCCCTCAGATCTGTTTCAATGAGTTTGGCTCTGCTTAAATTAGCTGTTCTCAAATCGGCTATAGTTAAAGACGCTTTTCTGAAGTCAGCTTCAATAAGTTTAGCTCTCCAGAGATTTGCTCCTCTTAAATCGACTTGGATTAATTTAGCTCGAAAGAGATTAGCTGCTCTTAAATCTGCTTCAATTAAAGAGGCTTTAATCAGATTTGCTTTCCACAAAGTTGCTCCACTGAGGTCGGCTTCAACAAGACTAGCTCCGCTGAGGTCTGCTTTTTTCAGGTTGGCTTCAATTAACTTAGCTCCGTTGAGTTTAGCTCCTCTGAGATTAGCTCCTACTAGTTGAGCTGCGCAAAGATTGGCTCTACCGAGGTAAGATCTACTCAAGTTACTCTCAACAAATTTAGTTCTACTCAGGTTGCTTTTGTTCAGATTAGTATCTATTAATTTAGCTCCGCTCAGATCTGCACCTCTAAGGTCCGCTCCACTGAGATCTGCACCTCTAAGGTCTGCTCCTCTTAGATAAGCACCCCTGAGATCCGAGCCCCTCAGATGGGCTCGCTCTAGATTTGAACTGCTCAAATCTGCTCCTATGAGGTTGTTTCCACTAAGATTGACTTTAGTTAAGTCCGCTCCGCTCAAATTAACTCTCAACAGATTCAATCCACTAAGGTCAGCTTTACTGAGGTCTAGCAAGATTTGAGGATTTTTGCTTCTCCACTTATTCCATTGCCCTACTTCTGTGTTGAGAATTTTGTTGAGATGTTCTTTATTTGGCATATTTCTACAAGCTATTTTAGTGAGATAAAAATTAGGTAAAAATCGCCAGGTTCTTCAAAATCCTCTCAATTTTCACCAATCCAAGTTTTCAAAATTTTGTAATTTTAAAATTTGCCTACTTTTGGCGATATAAATCCTGATTTTTCCTTTTATTCAATTCTTTTAGTAGTACATCTACATAGAATGATAAATAGGAGCTAAGTTAGATTACACATATATAATAATCTCAATTATCCCTAAATAGGGAAATATGTAGTTTTAGTGAGAAAAATTGACAAAATATATTCGATTTAACTTGTTTGACAATAATTTAAAAAATTAGCAATAATGTTCGTGGTTTTTTATTCAGCTAGAAACCAGCTAGCTATTAATGATTAGGAATTTTGGCAGTTTTTATAGTTAAGCTAGGAACAGATCTCGATAACTTATATTTTGTTAACTGGAACAACGATCTATTGCGATCTGACAACTGACGGCGCGGCGATCGATAGAAAAAAATGCTTGCTCGAGAATATCTGTCAAAAGAAGAGAATATATGTTATAATTACGAGGTAAATTGGCAATATTTGTCTTTTTTAAAGTTAAAAAGGGAAATAAAAATGTATATCCCCATTTTAACTAGATTATTCGGATTTTAATGGAGTTGCCTTATGACCTTCTCCCAGGAGCGGATTATCCCCACGGATTTGAGCAACGAGATGTCTCGATCCTACATAGAATACGCTATGAGCGTAATTGTAGGAAGGGCGCTCCCAGATGCAAGAGATGGTCTAAAACCAGTCCATCGTCGCATTCTCTACGCCATGTACGAGCTAGGACTGAGCCCAGATCGCCCTTTTCGGAAGTGCGCTCGCGTAGTAGGCGAAGTATTAGGTAAATATCACCCTCACGGCGATACGGCAGTTTACGACGCATTAGTGCGGATGGCGCAGGATTTCTCCATGCGCGACCCCCTAATTGCAGGACACGGAAACTTTGGTTCGGTGGACAACGATCCTCCAGCAGCAATGCGCTACACCGAATGTCGCTTGCGATCGCTGACAACCAATTCCTTACTCCAGGATATAGAATCAGAAACCGTAGACTTTACCGATAACTTCGACGGTTCCCAGCAAGAGCCAATAGTACTACCAGCCAGAATTCCTCAATTACTCCTAAATGGCTCTTCAGGAATAGCGGTGGGAATGGCAACCAACATTCCACCCCACAACCTAGGGGAATTAATAGACGGGGTAGTGGCACTAATACACAATCCCGAAATAAGCGAGCAAGAATTAAGGACATACATTCTCGGACCCGATTTTCCCACAGGAGGACAAATATTAGGGCGATCGGGGATAAAAGACGCATACACCAAAGGACGCGGTTCAATTACCATGCGCGGTGTAGCAGAGATCGAAACCCTTAACCAGCGAGGAAGGCAAGAAAAAGAAGCGATCGTCATTACCGAGCTACCCTATCAAACCAATAAAGCAGCACTGATTGAAAAAATAGCCGAATTAGTAAACGACAAGAGAATAGAAGGCATTTCTGACATCAGAGACGAAAGCGATCGCAATGGGATGCGAGTAGTAATCGAACTAAAAAGGGATGCTTATCCTAAAGTAGTTCTTAACAATCTCTACAAACAAACTCCCCTACAAGCCAACTTTAGCGCTAATATGCTGGCCTTAGTAAATAGGGAGCCCCAATTACTAACTCTCAAACAATTCCTGCAAGTCTTCCTCGATTTTCGCATAGAAGTAATTACCAGGCGCACCCAATACCAACTGAGGAAAGCACGAGAAAGAGACCACATACTACAGGGATTATTAATTGCCCTAGAGAATCTAGACGCAGTTATCGAGATGATTCGGGCTTCTGCAGATGCTGCCACAGCAAAAAGCGAACTAGTAGACAGATTTGGTTTTTCCCCAATACAAGCAGAAGAGATATTGCGGATGCAACTCAGGCGCTTAACTGCCCTAGAATCCGAAAAAATTCAAGCAGAACACCAAGAATTAGTATCTCGTATTGAAGATTTAGAGGACATACTAGCACGACGGGAAAGAATAGAAGGGATTATTGAAGAAGAGATCGCAGAAATAAAAAGAATTCACGCTACCCCCCGCCGAACAGAAATAATACAAGCAGAAGGAGAAATAGTCGATACCGACTTAATAGCTAACGAGCAAGCAGTAGTTTTGTTAACCGAGCAGGGTTATATTAAACGCATGCCAGTCAGTACCTTTGGAGCCCAAAGTAGAGCAACTAGAGGTAAAGCAGCAGCGCGGATCAAAGATGACGACGTAGTACAGCATTTCATAACCTGTTGCGATCACGATAAGGTTTTATTCTTTAGCGATCGCGGCTTGGTCTACTCGACCTGCGCTTACCAAATTCCCTCAGGTTCCCGCACCGCTAGAGGAGTGCCTATAGTACAAATGTTGCCTATTTCTAAAGAAGAAAAAATCACTTCTATAGTACCGGTTAAAGAATTTACCGAAGACGAGTATTTGGTAATGCTCACCTGCAACGGTTACATTAAAAAGACAGCACTGGCAGCATTTAGCAACATTCGTACCAACGGTTTAATAGCAATTTCTTTAGCAGAAGGCGATCAACTGCGCTGGGTAAAACTGGCAAGGGAAGAAGACAGCATAATTATTGGTTCTCGTCAAGGAATGGCGATCCACTTTCAAGCCGACAACCAGCAATTGCGTCCTTTAGGTCGTGCCACCAAAGGTGTGAAAGCCATGAAACTGCGAGCTAAAGATGAATTGATTAGCATGGATATTCTTCCAAGTCAAGTAGTTGCCAGCATTAGTGCGGCATCAGAAGAAGAAGACGACGAAGAACATCTAGAAACAGAAGAATTAGCCAACGAAGAAGCTAACCAAGGTCCTTGGGTACTGGCAATTACTACCGGAGGATATGGGAAACGAGTTCCAGTGTCCCAATTTAGGCTGCAAAATCGCGCCGGAATGGGAGTAAGAGCAATTAAGTTTCGTTCCTCAGAAGATAAACTAGCAGCGATCGACGTGGTTGGTAGAGACGATGAATTGATGATTGTTACCAATAGAGGAATTATTATTCGTCAAGCAGTTGATGCAATTACTCCCCAGTCCCGTATGGCAACTGGGGTGAGAGTGCAAAAATTAGACATCGACGACGCGATCGCTGCTGTTGCCCTAGTACCTCCTTCAGAATCAGAACAAGAGGAGGAAGAGCAAATAGATTAGTAATTCTACTAAAAACTTAAGTAAAATTCACAATCAACGTTAGTTGAATAAAGTTTAAGGGAACTATATATTATGTAGCCAAGTCCCTATACAGATCGAGCATGTATTCTCAAAAATTCCAAGTAGCTTATAACAGAATTGAGAGCACTGGCAAAAAGCTTCTACACTATCTTGACACATTAAGACAACGTCGTCGCCGCCAGGGAGACAATAGCGAAGAATTGCAAAGCATCGAAGACGAACTAAAAAAATCTCTCAAAGCTTTGCAAAATCAAAAATATCAAGTTGCTGTTATTGCGGCTATGAAAGCGGGAAAGAGTACTTTTCTCAACTCCACAATCGGTGCAGATATTTTAGCTAGCGAATCAGAAGCCTGTACGGTTTGTCGTACTGATGTCAGACCGATCGAAGCTGGAGAAATACCGCAACTTTTGGAATATAGAGAAGGACAACACAAACCAGTTGTAGTGTCTTGCGGCGAAACTGCTAAAATTCGCCAAGATTTTCTCGATCGCACTCACCAAATTCGTCAGACCAATAACGCAGACAAAACAACCCGCTTTGAATTGTGGCATCCTATTGAAGCTGTTAGTAGATATTCTTCTCTAGCTGGTTTAATTTTAGTCGATACTCCAGGACCAAATGAGTGGGAGTCTGCTAGTTTCAACACTGTTTCTCTCAAACAGACTGCATTAGAAGCTTTACGCACTTCTAATGCAATTTTATACGTTTTGGATTACACGTCCTTTAAAGACGATACTAATGAAGTACTCCTTAAAGATTTAATCGAACGCCGTCAAGATTTTATTGCCGAAAATACAGGTAAAATTTATTTTATTCTCAACAAAGTCGATCGTAGATCTGAAAAAGACAGACCAATTGCTGAGGTCATTGTTGACTTAAAAAAGACATTGATTAGCTTTGGCATTCCCCAACCTGCTATTTTTCCCATTAGCGCCCTCAAAGGATTGCTTTCCAAACTTATTATGAATGATACAGCGTCTAAAAGTCATAAAAAAGATTTTGTTAAATTCTTTATTGGCGAGTATATAGGCGAAAATTTTGAGGTTCCTCGTCCTTCAGACATTGCTCCACAATCTTTGCTAGATAGCGGCATACCTACTGTAGAAAAAAAAGTAATTCAAACTATTATTAAAAATTCTGGATGGAATCTTTTAAGTGAAGTCATAGCCAAAATTGAAAAGCAAGCAAGAGCAATTCAAGATACTCTCAACGGGCAAATTTGGGGTTGGGAAATAGAATTTGAAAAATTAAAAGAAACAGTAGAAGATTTTAGACCTCGCTCTGAGTCCGCCAAAAAAAAAGTTGCCGCCGTTAAATATTCCGTTGAAAAACAAAAGCGAGTTTTAATTTCGGGTTTTAGTATTGGTGTCAGTTTATTTTCTGAAGAAGCCAAAAACAAAATTCAAGAAGAAATCGATCGTATTGCTTCCAAAAGAGGAGCAATATTTGAAAAAAATCAATCTGCTCAAAATTATCGAGAATTGATTCAAAATAAATTATTAATGAAGAATGAAAATGGTGGCGATCAATCGATTGGCTGGGGAGGACTTCTAGAAAATTCAGGTGATGGAGTAGGGCAAATAGGAGGAAATTTACTAACTCTCGTTCCAGGTGTAGGTAAAGAATTAGGAACTGGATTTCAACAATTGACTAAAGCTGGAGTATCTTTGGTGGATAATTTAATGGATCTTACTCCTTCATCTTTTGATGACTTTGACTCCACTCCCAATTACGATCCGTATAAGATCAGAGTAAAAACTGCCAAAGAAGCCAAAGAAATTGGTCAAAAAATTAATGAATTTTGCGCTCCTTTAATTAAAAGTTGGTGGCTAGATACTCAAGATAAACTGGTTAGAGATGGAACTAAAATTCGAGAAATTCTAGCCAGTAAAATTCAACAAGATATTCAACAAATATCAAATGAACTTTCTGACTATCTGGGAGAAGCATTACAAGTAGAACTGAACATTAACCCCATTCAGTTTCCTGCTTTTGAATTTCAAGGAATAGACGCTAAGATAGAACAGCAACAAGAATTGATTAAAATTGTAGAAAAAAGACAAGAGAAAAGAGTTAAAAAACATATTTGCCGAGATGACGAGATCTATACTGTTGAAATTCCTATTGAGCAACAAAAAGAGCTATCGTACTATGAAGTGGATTTGCGTCAAACAGCAATAGAAATTAAAAATAAAATTAACGCTCAGTCTCCTAAAAGCAAAGAACTATTAAAGCGGGTTATTGACAAGCAGATTTCAGAAGATTTCAAAAATGCAGAAAAACAAATAAATGACTACATTGAAAGATCTCAAAAAGTTTTAGATGGATTGCTGATCGATCGCCAAACAAAAGAAGCGGAAGCAGATAAACTAATTACCGTTTTTAAGGAGCAAAAAGCTCAACTAGAAGAATATTTGCGCGAATTGACTCAAATTACCAATAATCTCGATAGTTGGAAACCATTGTAGTTCTAATGAACTGAGTGGGCTAAATTAGCCCACTCTATTTTTTTGGCTCCAGCCTAAATATTCAGAAATGTCCTATTATCGATCGGTAGAGAACTTCTATTGTGTATTAGGTCAATTACTCTGAAAAAATTATGCTCAGTTTTGCACAGTTAAAAGATTTAATTTTAAATCGGCGCTTTTGGGACAATTTTTTTCCTCGTCCAGCAACTAGTACCTTAGCATTGGGAAACACTACACCAGATTTTGAATTAGAAGACATAACCAATAACCGTACAATTAAATTATCGGATTATCAAAACCAGCGGCCTGTAATCGTGGCTTTTACTCGTATTTTCACCGAGAAGGTATATTGTCCCCTTTGTCTCCCTCATATCAAAGAACTCAATGAAAAATATGAGAACTTAACCGATCGCGGCATTGAATTACTGACGATCGCCAGTATAGATCCTCAACAGAGTCAGCAAGTAGTCAGCGATCTCGGTTTGAAGATCCCCTTACTTAGCGACTCGAGCTGCAAAGTATTCCAATCTTATCAAGTCGGTCAAGCTTTAGGTGCTCCCTTGCCAGCGCAATTTGTCCTCGATCGAGAAGGAAAACTCAATTATAAGCATTTATTTTCTTTTCTTTCTCCTAACGCTAGCGTGGAAAAATTGCTAGAGCAGAGCAATATATCTTAACTTAAAAGACTTATTTAAAAGTCCGTCCCGCAGAGCGAGATTACAGCTTAACATTCTCTAACTCGCAGCGAGGATTATAGCTGCGGTTAGCATTGATTTTTTGGTAATATTCTCGTTCGACGGGACTAATATCTTTAGGGGTAGCAATAATAATTTTCACTAATTGGTCGCTGCGTCCTCCTTTGGGAAGGGGCCATCCTTTACCGCGCAGTCGCAGAGATTGACCCGAACGAATTCCAGGAGGTACTTTCATACTGACCATGCCATCTGGTGTTGGGACTTCAATTGAAGTCCCTAAAACAGCTTCATCTGGGGCTATCGGTACTTCACAAAGGAGATTTTCTCCTTCAAATTCAAAAAACGAGTGAGGCTCTAATTCTACCTGGAGATAAAGATCTCCTTTTTGTTGAGTGTAAGAGCTATACTGACCTTTCCCCCTTACTCTTACTCTACTACCAGATTTGGTTCCAGGAGGAATGCGAACATTGATAATTTCGTCACCGAGATGAAGGCGTTTTTGAGCGCCTCTAAATGCTTCTGAAAAACTCAGACGAATTTTAGCTTCTAGGTTGTTGGATGTCTGTGCTGTTTGGTTTCTAAATCCGTTACTGTAGCTACTGTAGCCGTTATTGTAGTTACTGTAGCCACTATAGCCATTAGTTCTGCCGTTAGTCGAACTGCGATACCTGTAACTTTGGTTTCTAGAGTTGGTATCGGTAGAAGAGCGACCGAGCAAATCTTTGAGAAATTCCTCAAAATTGTCGTACTGGTTGAAGTCAAAGCCGCTAAAATCGACATTAACTCCATTATTGCCAGACCATTGGTTTTGTCCTGCTTGTTTCCAGTATTGACCGAATCGATCGTATTTTTTGCGTTTCTCAGAGTCAGATAAAACTTCGTAAGCTTCGCTAATTTCTTTAAAGCGAGCTTCTGCCTCTTGATTACCTGGGTTGCGATCTGGGTGATATTGTAGTGCTAATTTTCGGAATTTTTTTTTGATTTCCTGTTCGCTAGTTGTTTTGCTCACTCCCAGGATGGCGTAATAGTCTTTGAAGTCGGTCGAAACCATCAGCAGAAGTCTCCTCTTTAGTTGCTCGCCTATTTAATGTCGCTAATTTAGAGGGCCTAAAAGTTAACTATTAAAAATTAATAATTTTTTTAAAATTTACCCTTTATATAAGGTAGCAAAATAGTCAAGTCGAGCGAGTTCGGTTCTTACTTAATGAGAGAAGTGCAATTTCCGTACTTGCATTGGTAGAAAAGCGAATTAGACGAGGGATATTGAAGAGTCGAGCATTGAAAGTTCTGCTTGGTGCGCCCTAAATCAATACTGTTGGGTTAAAAGTTTTTATTTTTCTCCGCGAAGGGAGATAATATCTTAGCAAAATTCATCACCGACTAAAATTCTGAATTTTAGTCGGTGATGAATTGTCGATCTTTATTAAATTACCGTACCGTCAGCAATGACAGCATTTTTAATTATGACAACAATACCGCTACGGATGTAGAAACCTTCATCCTCGCGATTTGATTCTTCAATTCGGTCTTTATTTAAAATTAGAACTTTGCGACCAATACGAGCATTTTTATCGACGATCGCTCGACGAATTGTAGAACCAGAACCAATACCGAGGGGAATTTGCTCGGTTTGTACGCCAGATTGTCTTTCGGCAAAAGCCTCGTAGTAATCAGCACCCATCAACATGCTGTCTTCAATAGTACAATCAGCTTCAACGCGGCTGCGAATGCCCAAAACAGAGTGATGAATTGTACACTTTTTCAGAATACATCCTTCACCAATCATTGATTCTGTTACATTACAATCTAGAAGCTTGCTGGGGGGCAAATAACGAGCCCTGGTATATATGGGAGATTTTTCGTCGTAGAAGCTAAAAGGTGGTTTGGGCTGCTGTGTGAGTGCCAAATTAGCGTGATAGAAAGCTTCAATTGTTCCAATATCTTCCCAATAATCTTTAAACAAGTAGGCTTGTAGATTATATTTTTGAGCAGCTCCAGGTATAATTTCTTTACCGAAATCAGTTTGTTCTAAATTTTGTTGCAAAAGTTCAATTAGAACTTCTTTGTTAAACACGTAAATTCCCATAGAAGCAATATAGGGACTTTTCCGCGCTTCTTGTGAGGTCAGTCCTAAGGTGGTAGTATCCACCTGCATTTTTGCGAGAGCGTCTCCTTTTGGCTTTTCGCTAAAATCAACTACTCTACCATTGTCGTCAATTTTCATTAAACCAAAACTAGATGCCCGTTTTTCATCGATCGGCACCACTGAGAGGGTAATATCGGCATTAGTTTCCCGATGACGTTCGATAAACTTGCGATAATCCATCCTATAAAGATGGTCTCCCGATAAAATCAGATATTGATCGATATCCCACTCTTGTATTAGTCGCAAATATTGACGCACTGCATCTGCCGTGCCTTGGAACCAACTGGGATTTTCTTTTGTCTGTTGAGCCGCCAATACCTCAACAAATCCTTCACGGAAACCAGAGAAAGCAAAGGTTCTGTTGAGGTGACGATTGAGAGAAGCTGAATTAAATTGAGTTAGAACGTATATTTTGAAAATTTCTGAATTAATACAATTACTAACTGGGATATCAATAAGTCGATATTTTCCTGCCAATGGTACTGCAGGCTTAGCCCGCAGCTTGGTTAGCGGATAAAGGCGAGTCCCTGCGCCTCCTCCGAGAATGATACTTAATACTCTTTTCACAAAAAAACCTCCCGACTGCCTGTTACCTCTTTTTGTCAATTTTATGACTGTAGGGCATATCTAATTGACTTTTCCTAAGTGCAGAATACGAGTCGCAAAGCCAGACCTCTTAGTATTTGACACTTAGCTGTCACCGAAAAAATCGATGGCAACAGCTTATATATTCCCTACACGCTTTGACATACTGACGATCGAAACCACATACTTTGCGTTTATATTTAATCAAAGTTTTCACGTTCAGAGTGGTTTTACCTAAATTAGGGTGATAAAACGCTATCTTTACTGCCTGTTTGTCTGTTGCCTTGGTCTTGGTAGCGACATATGTCCTACTAGTTTCCTACCGACGGGAATTTCACCCCTACTAGCAAAGAGTTAATGCGCTAAACCTTGTTCTTACTTGCTTTATTGAAATTAACAATACCATATTTCAGGATGCTGAGAAATAAATTCCCGCCTCTTGTTTTTCTAGGCGCTGAACTCGCGAGCAATTAGAACTTGAATTGCTTGTAAATAGTTCTGTTCTTCAGCCAATTAGCTGTCAAAAAACATACCCGACTAAAAAGGTCGGGTATGTTTGACGAGTATTTTACCCCGTGATACCATGCCTGATATGTTGACGGAATTAAGGGAAGTAGAGAAATGACACAGGCGAGTCCAAGCAAAACAAAATCTATAGGTCCAACTTTTACCAAGCTAGTTTCTAAAGAAGGGGGCACCGAATATCCTCTTAAAGCAATCCACATCTGTGAAGAAACTTTTGCCCCTCTAGAAGTAGCTTATGATTACGATGCAATTCGCGATCGAGTAAGTCGTGAAACTATAGAAGCAGGGCCGAATTCAATTTGGCGCTACCGTCATTTCTTGCCAGTAGAGAGTGAAAATCCTATAGATGTAGGTACTGGCATGACTCCTTTAGTTAAATCAAATCGTTTAGCCCGTCGCCTGGGTCTAAAAAATCTTTACATCAAAAACGATGCCGTCAATATGCCCACCCTCAGCTTTAAAGACAGGGTGGTTTCAGTAGCTCTTACCCGCGCCCGCGAGTTGGGTTTCTCTACAGTTTCCTGCGCTTCTACTGGAAATTTAGCCAACTCTACAGCAGCGATCGCAGCCCGTGCGGGTTTAGACTGTTGCGTGTTTATTCCTGCTGACTTGGAAGCTGGAAAAATCCTGGGAACCTTAATTTACAATCCCACTCTCATGGCAGTTAAAGGGAATTACGATCAAGTGAATCGCCTTTGCTGCGAAGTAGCCAATACTCACGGTTGGGGCTTCGTCAACATCAACCTACGTCCCTACTACTCTGAAGGCTCTAAAACTCTCGGTTTTGAAGTAGCCGAACAACTTGGCTGGAAACTGCCAGACCATATTGTTGCTCCCCTTGCATCTGGTTCTCTCTATACTAAAATCTATAAAGGCTTCCGAGAATTTGTTAAAGTCGGCTTAGTAGAAGACAAAAATGTTCGCTTCAGTGGGGCGCAAGCAGAAGGATGCTCGCCGATCGCTCAAGCGTTTAAAGAAGGAAGAGACTTTGTTTCTCCAGTTAAACCCAATACTATTGCTAAATCTATTGCGATCGGCAACCCTGCTGACGGTATCTATGCCCTAGAAACCGCCAGAAAAACCAACGGACATATAGAAGCAGTCACCGACGCTGAAATTATTGAAGGAATGAAACTTTTAGCCGAAACTGAAGGTATCTTCACTGAAACCGCTGGCGGAACCACGATCGCCGTCCTCAAGAAACTGGTAGAAAATAAAAAAATTGACCCCGAAGAAACCACAGTCGCTTACATTACTGGTAACGGACTCAAAACTCAAGAAGCAGTTCAAGGTTACATTGGCGAACCTTTAATTATCGAACCAAAACTAGATAGTTTCGAGCGAGCATTAGAACGCTCTCGCACCCTCGAACGTCTAGAATGGCAACAAATTTCAGTTTAGTTGTTGGTTTTTTGTCGTAAATTTATGGAGAAACTATGGCCGTTAAAGTTTTAATTCCCACCCCTCTACAAAAATTCACTGGCGAGCAAGCTACTATTGAATGCTCTGGCGCTAGTGTCAATGAATTATTCGACGCTCTCGAAAACAATTGTCCTGGTATCAAATCTCGTTTGTGTGACGAAGAGGGCAAACCCCGTCGCTTTTTAAACTTCTACGTAAATAGCGAAGATATCCGCTTTTTAGAGGGTACGGAAACTCCTCTCAAAGATGGAGATGAAGTTAGCATCGTTCCTGCAGTTGCTGGTGGCTAGGAATTTAAGCTAAGTACCGTGCGGTAAGCTTTCGCCATGGGCTGGTGGGGGCTTATCGCTCCTCTGCTCTGGTGAGGGGAGAGAGGGAGAGGGGGAGAAAGATGTTGTGGTAAGACGATCGCTACTCAAAAAATTCTCAATATTGTATGATTTTTTTTATTAGTATCGTTAGTCAAAAAAAATATAAGTAAAACTTTTATTTACGGCGCAGTTTGTTTTTATATTTAAATTTATATTCAATATTACAAGTTTAATTAATTACTCAAAATCCTCAATCGATCGAACGTCGCACAACGAATTTACAAGGCTTTCGCGATGTGATATAGTTTCTTAAGTAAAAAAGAACATGATAATATGGCTTTTTATTACCAATTTTTGAGTAAATCTGTTGTGTAACCCTTGAAATAAGGAAAAAATCTACTTTAAGCCAGGGTAGATTACTCGTAATTCAAAATTATCTCAAAAAACTATTTTTTTACTAAGTATATTTGTATGTCTTGACAAAATAAGTGTAATGTGTTTTAGGGCAGCGGTCGCTCGCCAGTTTTTAGAACATTAGCACTCAGAAAAAATAGATGAAAAAAGAGACGATCGAAGAAAGTCTAATTGTTTTTACTCGCTATCCAGAAGCAGGAAAAACTAAAACCCGCATGATTCCTGCTTTGGGTGCAGAAGGTGCGGCACAACTTCAGCGTCAAATGACCGAACATACTCTAAGAGAGGTGAAAAAACTGCAAAGCGATCGCCCTTTATCTGTAGAAGTTCATTTTACAGGTAGTTCCGAGCAGTTAATGAAAGATTGGTTGGGTTCGGATTTGGTCTATCGTCATCAGAGTGAAGGACACTTGGGAGTGCGGATGAGATCGGCTTTCGAGTCGTCTTTTAATGCTGGTATGATTAGGGCGATCGTCATTGGTATTGACTGTCCCGATCTAAATCCATCTTTGATGGGGGAAGCATATGAAGCGATCGCACTCGATTTTGACTTGGTTTTAGGGCCTGCCGCCGACGGAGGATATTATTTAATTGGTTTGAGTCGTTTAGTCCCCGAATTGTTTGTAGGTATTAACTGGGGAACATCTGAAGTTTTGGCACAAACTAAAGCTATTGCAGAAAAATTAGGGTTAAAAGTGCATTATCTTTCGGCTCTAAATGATGTCGATCGCCCAGAAGATTTAGAAATATGGCAGCGATATCAAAAAAATATCTAAGATCGTTAGAAAAAATATTATTAAATATATGAGTTTTGTATGAGGTTTAAGTTATTGCGATCTAAAAATTAAATAGTATTATTGAATCAAATAACGTCTGTCGTTAAATTTGAGGGTTAAGCACCGTGAAAGAAAGCGATTTTAAGACTGCCGATTGGATGAAAGCTTACCGTCCTTTCTTCTTTGAGAATATCTCAGATCTAGTTGATATTAAAGAAAACACGGTTTTGCTTTGTGACAAAAGTAGGGGTCTGTTGACTGAAGTCGATTTACTTTCTGAAACGACAACTTTTAAGAAAAAATATGACATTAATGAATATGCTGCTGTGGAGAGTATCTGTTATTACAACGGATATATTTATTCTGTTTATCAGAACAAGATCTATGTTGCAGATTATTATACAGACGAGGAAATACTTAAAAATGAGATTTTCGACAGCATCCCCAATTGCAGCGATCTCACAGGAATATCTGTTACCAACAATAAAATTTATTTAGTCACAGAAAATCAAAGTATTCTTTCGTACGATCGAGAAACAAAAGAAGTCAAAACTATAGGAGAATCTCCAGGAATTGGGGCTGATGACTTATGTTATTTTAAAGGAAATTTATTTATTGTTGATTCAAAAGAGCAGACTATATATGTTTTCGATCTGGAAAAAGGTGAATTTATCTTTGACATTTTAACACCCTTTGAAAATCCTACAGGTATTGCTGGAGTTTATAACGATAGAGCAGGAAAAGATGTTTTATATGTTTCTTATGCCCGACCGAGTTTTAAAGTATACGATAGTGGAGACAGTGAGTTTAAACTGAATATAAAGACTCCCGTTGCAGATAATTTTATTTATCCTTTGGTGTTTAAATACGACCCAAAGAAAAAAGCTACATTGTCTAATGGCTTTTTGGTAGAAATGTATTATGTTAGGAAATTACACGCTTTACCTGAAATAGCCGAAAAACACAAGTCGCTTAAAGATATTGAGTGGAAAATTTCTCTACCAATAGATACGGACAGACAACAAGTTATTTCTGTGGAATCTATTGGCAATTTTGAGATGGTAATTGAAGATCTAGAAGAAGAAAATATAAAAGTAGCGGTCTTTTCAATTCCTGAAATCGATCTAGAAAATGACAGAAGAGTCTTTGGCTGGAAAGCTTTAGTAAAAGTGTTCGGCATCAAATATTCTTTCAAAGAATATGAAATGAGAGAAATTTCTGAATCAGAAATCAAAAAATATGCTAAGTATCTTAAAAATCGAAAAAAACTAGATATGGATAGCGATTATGTCATAACTGCTGCAAAAGAAGCTGTTAAAAATCTCGAGGAAAATGAGAAAAATAATGTTATTGCTAAAGCTAAAAACATCAGAGATTATATTTATGAAAAACTTACTTATGTAATGGATAGATATCACAAAGGAACTGAAGATGTTTTAAAAAGCGGTGAAGGTTCTTGTGGAGAATATTTAAATGTATTTTTATCTTTGTTGAGATTGAATAATATTCCTGCTAGAAAATTCGGACAATATAAAATTCCTGCTTATAAAATGCAGGCAGGAGAAAAATCGGTAGTTTTATCTCCTGATTTTAACCACGTTTGGCTTGAGTTTTACGTTCCCGATATAGGATGGGTTCCTTTAGAGTCGAGTGCTGATGACGAAGCTTCTTCTTTTAGAGAATGGGCGCAAAGATATTTTATGTCACTTTCTTGGTATCACTTAGAGTGTAGAAGGGGAAGCTATTTTGAAGATGTATTTGAGAAAGGAACCGATCGAAAATTTAACCTTTCTGCAAACGATATCTCTATAAAAGATATACGATTTAAAGTCATCAGCGAACTAGAGATTGATTGAGAAAGTTTAGATGCGCGAGCGCATTTTTAATTGCCCCAACCCGTCATCAATGCTAACAGCATTGCGGTAGCCCAGTTCGCTCCGAGCTTTGCGATCGTTAACAGAAAATTCAGTGCCCATCAGATAAATCATTACAGGCGCAATTGGGGGTCGTTTCTTGAGTCGAAAAAGCTTCCAAAAAAATTCGACGACGCGGGCGATCGCAAGTGCTAAACCTCGTGGAAGACTGCGATCGCCTGGTTCAATTCCTTCTGCTCTGAGAACTTCTGTAAAAAAGGTTTTGAGCGGACGCTGTTCGCCATCGGTTACGTAGTAAATTTGTCCGCCCCTACCTTTGTCAATAGCTGCTTTAATAGCTGCTGCTAAATTATCTACGTGAATAGTAGATAGGGTATGAGTGCCATCGCCGATCCACATCCACTTACCTTCTTTAGCCATTTTTAGCATGTCATCGTAGTGAGAATTATTTGGACCCCAAATGGCAGGAGGTCTAAGTGCGATCGTTGCAAAGTCAGGTAAATTAGCTTCCAGGACTAGCTTTTCCGCAAGAGCTTTGGTTTTTGAGTAATGGTCTCGCGGGAGATGTCTTGGCTGGTATAGTTCATCTACATTTTTAATCGGTTTGCCGTTGATGACAGAAGCAGCACCGATGTAGATAAATTTCTTAACTCCAGCTCTTTTCGCCGCAGTCAGTAACCGCTTAGTTCCTCGAACATTAACCTCGTAGAATTTCTCATAGTTGTAACTGAAATCCATATAGGCTGCACCGTGGATGACAATTTGGCAGTTTTCTAAAACTTGTTGGGCGTTTTTGAGATCGGAAAGGCTGCCTAAAACACCTTTGGCTCCAGCAGCTTCCACTTTCTTGAGAGCATTCTCCGATCGCGCAAGTGCATAGACCGTCCAGCCACTGTCTAATAGTTGAGGAATAACGTTCTGGCCCACGAAGCCAGAACCGCCTGTAAAGAATAAATTGTTTGCCATAAGACCTAAGTTGATTTTTTATTTGATACAGCAATATATGCTATGTAAAATATTTTCTTATGGTATTATGGCTAAAGTTATATGCTGTGTCAAGTATTTATCTTTGGAACCATTTGAAGAAATTTCCCTTTTAATCAAAGCGGCTTACCGCGAGTCCGATCGCCGACTCACAGAAGCATTTCAACCGCTTGGTATTACTCCAGCTCAAGCGGAAGTATTGCTGATTCTTCAAGAAGCTGAGCCTTTGTCTCTAGGGGAGCTAGGCGATTTTCTAATTGCAGAAGGAGGACATCCTTCAAGGTTAGTAGATCGCCTGTTTCAAGCTGGCTACGTGCAGCGTCAGTCAGCACCTGACGATCGCCGACGGCTGGAGATCTCTCTGAGCGATCGAGGCAAAACCATAGCACACCAAGTTAACGAGGTCAAGCAAAAGATGTTGGCCAGCATCCGACCTTTGATAGAACAATACGATACCGAGTCGCTGAGAAATTTGTTAGAAACCTATTTGCAAGGAAGTCAGTGGGCGAAAACAATTGAAATGAGGCGTAAATTAGCACAAAAATCATGTCAGCAATCCGAGTAACGCGCATAAACGCGATCGCGCCGAATGGGTGTTGTATTTTTGGGAAAAATTATCTCAAGAAGTAGCTAACTGCTGGGTTTGTTGTCGATATCTGTAATAAGCAGCACAAGCACCTTCAGAAGAAACCATCGGCGCACCTAAAGGACGTTCGGGGGTACAGCGAGTACCAAACGCAGGACAATTGTGAGGCTTCTTCAATCCTTGCATGATTTCGCCGCTAATACATTCTGTGGAAAGGAGCGATCGCACTTGGATAAGTTCGAGTCTAAATCGCACTAAAGCGTCGAATTTAATATATTTTTGACGCAATACTAACCCACTTCCAGGAATCTCGCCAATTCCTCGCCAACAACGGGGTGAGATTTCAAATACTTCTTTTATAAGTTCCTGCGCGGTTTGATTTCCTTCTTTTGACACAGAGCGTATGTACTGATTTTCTACTTCGGTTTTTCCCGATTCTAGCTGTCGGACGCACATATAAATCCCTTGGAGAATATCCACTGGTTCAAAACCCGTGACGACGATCGGAACGTTATATTTAGGTGCGATCGGTTCGTATTGCGAATAACCCATAACCGTACAAACGTGACCTGCGGCTAAAAATCCCTGTACTTTACAGTTAGGAGAAGAGAGAATTGCTTCCATTGCAGGGGGGACTAAAACGTGAGATACTAACATGGAAAAATTGTCAAGTCCCTGCTGCTGTGCTTGATAAACTGCCATTGCGGTTGCAGGTGCAGTAGTTTCAAATCCAACGGCGAAAAATACTACTTGTTTGTGGGGATTTTCTTTTGCTAATTTGAGGCAGTCAACAGGAGAATACACTATACGCACGTCACCACCAGCAGCTTTAGTGCTGAGTAAATCTTCTTTTGTTCCTGGTACTCGCAACATATCCCCAAAGGAGGCGAGAATAATATTAGGTTGACTGGCAAGGGCGATCGCTTTATCGATTAATTCTACTGGGGTGACGCAAACAGGACAACCAGGGCCGTGTATTAAAGTAATATCTTTGGGTAATAGTTTGTCGATGCCGTATTTAACTATAGAGTGAGTTTGACCGCCGCAAATTTCCATTATTGTCCAGGGTTTGGTAGTAATGCGAGCGATCGCCTCAACATATTTTTGAGCAGTTTTACCGTCGCGATATTCGTCTACAAATTTCATATTTTATATTTTGTTATTTGCTGTTGGCTATTTGCTGTTGGCTGTTGGCTATTTGCTGTTTGCTATTTGCTATTTGCTGTTTGTTTCTTCCCCCACTCCCCACACTCCCCACACTCCCCACACTCCTCTTCTCCCCCTCTCCCCCTGCTCCCCTGCTCCCCACACTCCCCACACTCCCCACACTCCCCACACTCCCCCTCTCCTTATGCGATCATTCTCCTATATAAATTCCTAGCGATCGCGCTGTTTGTACCAAATAACCATCAGGGTTAACCGATCTAGGACTTTGCTGTAAAACATCTTTTAAAGGGACGCTTACTGGCTGACCATTTTGCCAAGCAACCATACGATCGTATTGTTCTTTAGCTAATAAATCTACTGCGGTTTTACCGAATGCTGCGGCCATAACCCGATCGAAAGCTGATGGAAGACCACCACGCTGTACGTGTCCTAAAATTGTTACCCTAGTTTCAAGTGAGTTAGGACTCCAGTGAGAAACTTGCTCTGCAATATACTGGCTAATCCCTCGCAGCCTTTTTTGACCCAAGGAATCAGTATAAGTGCTGGGCTTGCCATTTTCTGTAGTAACGCCTTCAGCCACCACTACAATAGCAAATTTACGATCTCGCTCTTGGCGTAATTTAGTAATTTTTTCACAAATAGCAGCGATCGAATAGGGAATTTCAGGGATGAGAATTACATCTGCTCCCCCAGAGATTCCAGAATGAAGAGCTAAATGTCCTACCGATCGCCCCATTACTTCTACTACCATAACGCGATCGTGGCTAGCTGCGGTACAAATTAGGCGATTTAACGAGTCGGTAATGGTATTAACTGCACTGTCAAAACCGAGCGCTTTTTCTGTAATAGCAATGTCATTATCGATGGTTTTAGGAATAGCTACTAATTTCCAGTTACCTTTTTGGGCTAAATGGTTCAAAATAGCAAGGCTTCCATCTCCACCAATAACAATTAGAGCCTCTAGTCCTAACTCCTGATAACCAGCAATAATTTCGTCAGAGCGATCTAAAGTATCTCCTTTGTTGATACTGCCTAGGATCGTACCTCCTAGGGATAGTAAAGGATCGATACCGTGTACGGAAAAATTTTGGAAGTTTAACGGTATTGCCTTACGCTCCAATAAGCCTTTAGTAGCATAAGGTATTCCCCATACTTCCCAATCGTAGGTCAGTATGGCATGGCTGACCACTGCACGGATAACGCAGTTTAGTCCAGGACAGTCTCCACCGCTAGTTAGAATACCAATTTTTTTCATAATATTTTTGTTATTTTTTTCCTCCTTTTTATAAATTATTTATAAGCATTGCCATATATTCAATAAGGCTAAATTATAGCTCTCAGCAACCCTATCAATAAAAGATTAAATTTAACTTTAACCTTTTGCCAAAATCCAGTTTTTAACAACTGCTGCGAAGTCTATTCTAATTGTTTGTTGCTTTGAAAATTATTGGGAAATCTTACTTTATCTGTTGTAAAGTTGTTTGCTTAAGTTGCGTCTCGTTCAAATTCTTATATTACCAGACAAGCTAGAATGTCCTGTGAGAAAGGTTTTTGTCATCTCAATCTAGGAGCGAGGCTTAAGTTGCAGTTTAAGTTACTACCCAAAAGTGCCATCTTGCCTGGTATAGAATTGATATCCTCTGCAGACTAAAAGTACACATCTTCGCTCGAGGAAAAAACTATGTCAAACTTTTCTTTTCTCTAACTGATATTTGCGAACTTTCCCTAACTGTAATTTTGCTCTTTGTATAGCTCAAGTGAACGAACAACTCCGTCAACTGGTGGCAGAAACCTGTAGTCATCCCCCTGGAAGTCTCAAACGCCAGCAAGGTCTTACCAAGATAATCAGATTAATTGAACGATCGAAAAAACTTTGGCAAGAGAATCAGCCCTACTATGAAGATGCACTGCAACAAACCTGGCTGTATTTCTGTCAAAATGTTTGTGAGGGGGTCACTGGAGAAAAGTACGACCCCGATCGCAGCAGTGTAAACACCTGGCTCAATCGATACCTGAGATGGCGATTGCAAGATTTTCGAGCAGATGAGGTAGAGAAAGTCAAGAAAACTGTTAGTAAGGTTTGCAGGTTTGACCAGACAACCGATCCGATCGAAAATATTGCAGCTTCTCCCGACATACCACCGATATTTGAAAAGGTCAAAAACTGGGTTAAAACCGATCCACAGGGAAAGCTGCGCAGCCTTCACATTCAGGGTCGCCCAGACATAACGTGCCAGGTGCTAATTCTGAGACGCTTGCCTCCAGAAACCAGTTGGAAAAAACTGTCTGCAGAATTTGGTGTTTCGGTCTCGACCCTGAGCAGTTTTTATCAACGACAATGTCTGCCTTGCCTGCGTAAATTTGGTAAATCTGAGGGATACATAGAGTAACAACTGACCGCAATTTCTAAATCTGTAAAGGTTCCCATTCCGGTTTGTAGTTTTGTATGGCTTTCATATATTGAACGCGCTCAAAAACGTCTTTATGAGGACAATTAAGTTGGCTCATACTACCC